>JAFEFG010000100.1 GCA_018240685.1 Pseudomonadota bacterium
CGTCGTCCCAGGAATCGCCGGCATGCATGGCGACGCCCGACAGCCGGGACAGCCTCTCGGCATCGCCGATGGTGTCGAACAGATCGACGCCGGCGTAGCGCTGGAACGCCTCGGCGACCGTGAGGCGCTCCGGTGCCGCCGTCGGGTCGCAGGCGTTCCCCTCCCAATGCAGCTCTCGCACGCCGGTGAGCCGCAGCAGGGCCGCGCAGTCCTGCATGATCGTCTCGTAGCCCACGTCTGCGCGATACCACTCCAGCATCGTGAACTCGGGATGATGCAGCGCCGAGCCCTCGCCGTTGCGGAACACGCGGGCGAACTGGAAGATCCGCGGCAGCCCGCCCGCCAGCAGCTTCTTCATGGCGAACTCGGGCGAGCTGTGCAGCCAGCGCACCTGCTCCTCGGCGCCGTCGGGCGTTTCCCAATCGGTGGCGAAGCCGGACAGATGCACTTCGGCCCCGGGCGCCACCTGCAGGATCGGCGTCTCCACCTCGAGGAAGCCCTGCTCCAGGAACCAGTCGCGGATCGCAGCCTGCAGGCGGATGCGGGCCTGGAGGTTGGGCAGCCGGCGGCTGAGCTTGTCGGGACGCCATTCGTTCATCGCCCGGACCATCGCATGCGGCCGCCACGCCGTGTAGGGTGGCGCGGTGACGCCGCGCCATGACTCCTAGCCAGATCGACAGGTTCTGCGCCTCCCTGCCGGCGGCCACGCGCACCGTGCAGTGGGAGGGCGTCATCGTCTTCAAGGTGGGCGGCAGGATGTTCTGCCTGATCGCCCCGCCGGACCGCACGATGGCCCGCATCTGCTTCAAGTGCCCGGAAGAGCACTATGAGGCGCTCAGCCGTTCGGACGGCTTCCGGCCCGCGCCCTATCTCGCACGGGCGAAATGGGTGGCGCTGGACGATCCGGGCATCCTGACACCGGCTGAGACCAAGGCCTATATCCGCCGCGCCCATGCCGTCATCGCGGCCGCCTTGCCGAAGAGAAAGCGCGCCGAACTCGGCCTTTGACACTTCCTTGCCTGGATGGGCGCGTTGGCGACCGGAATCGTCGCCCGGACCCGGCAGGCCCTATGATGCTGGCCATGCTGCCCCTCGGCTGCCTCCGCGACCGCGATTTCCATTTTTCGGCCATTTATTTAATGGGAAACCCGCCGTTGCGGCCCCCGTTGGGCTTTGTTACAAGCCGCCGCCGGCCTCGTCCCGCGTGCAGCGGACGGGGCCGCATTCCATTGATCCGCCCACGGCAAGCCCCGGTAGTCCCATGAAAGTCCCCGTCAATTCGATCCGCGCCGGCAACGTCATCGACTACAACGGCAAGCTCTGGGTTGCCTCCAAGGTGCAGCACATCAGCCCGGGCAAGGGCGGTGCGTTCGTGGCCATCGAGGCCAAGGCGCTGCGCGAGGGCAACAAGCTGCAGGAGCGCTTCCGCTCGGGCGAGATGATCGAACAGGCCCACATCGAGGAGCGCGAGTGCACCTACCTGTTCAAGGACGACAACGGCTTCACCTTCATGGACAAGGAGAACTACGAGCAGCTCGTCGTGGGCGCCGACGTTCTCGATCCCGACCAGTCGCGCTGGCTGCAGGACGGCATGGAAGTCGTCGTGTCGCTGCATGAAGGCACGCCGGTCGGCGTCACCCTGCCGAAGAGCGTCGTGCTTCCGGTCATCGAGGCCGATGCCGTCGTCAAGGGCCAGACGGCCTCTTCGTCCTACAAGCCGGCCGTCGTCGAAGGCGGCATCCGCGTGATGGTGCCGCCGCATATCGCCGTCGGCACCAAGCTGGTGATCAACACCGAGGACGGCAGCTACATGGAACGTGCCAAGGACTGAGACCAGTCCCATGGCCCTTCCCACAGATCGTCCGCCCCGCGAACAACCCGTCGCCCGTGTCGGCCGCGCGCCGATGACGGTCGGCCGCGACCGTCCCGGTCCGGCCGAACGCAAGTCGCTCGCCCCCCGCTCGGCCACCATCACGGTGATGATCCGCGCCGTGTTCGCCGCCGCCAAGTCGCTCAAGCGCGATTTCGGCGAGGTCGAACACCTGCAGGTCTCGGAGAAGGGCCCGGGCGATTTCGTCAGTCGTGCCGACATCCAGGCCGAACGTACGCTGCGCCGCGAACTCGAACGCACCCGCCCCGACTACGGATTCCTCGGCGAGGAGGGCGGCGAGACCAAGGGCGACGGCCGCAACCGCTGGATCGCCGATCCACTGGACGGCACGACGAACTTCCTGCACGGCGTGCCGCACTTCGCCATCTCGCTGGCGCTGGAACGCGACGGCGAGATCATCGCCGGGGTCATCTACCAGCCGATTTCCGACGAGCTGTTCTGGACCGAGAAAGGCAACGGCGCCTACATCGACACGCCCAACGCCCGCTCGCGCCGCCTGCGCGTCTCGGGCCGCAAGGAGCTGGGCCGCGCCCTGGTCGCGACCGGGATCCCGCATGTCGGCCGGGGCGACCATCCCGCCTATCTGCGCAAGCTCGAAGCGGTGATGGGCAAGACCGCCGGCGTCCGCCGCTGGGGCTCGGCCGCGCTCGATCTCGCCTTCGTGGCCGCCGGCCGCTACGACGCCTACTTCGAATACGGGCTGAAGCCGTGGGACGTCGCCGCCGGTATCCTGATGGTGCGCGAGGCGGGCGGCATGGTGAACGACATCCCGGGCGCCGCCTACACGCTCGACAGCCCGTCGCTGCTGGCCTCCAATGCGGGGCTGCGCGATGCCATGGTCGAGACGCTCGCCTAGGCTTTTCGCAAAGCCTTTCTGCGGTTCGGCAACCTTCTCATCTTGCCGGACCGCCGCCTGCGGCCCGCGCTCGGATTGCGCCCACGGCAAGGCCGCGACTGCCCCACTTCCGCCGTCGCGCACCGTCATCTTGGTGTGGTTGAGCCCATCCCCTGCAACGGCTATGCTGACAGCGGCAAAAACCCCTTGAAAGGCAATCGGTTATGCCAAGGTCCTCGGTCGAAGGCGGCGCCTGCGATGAGTGCGATGGTGGAGCCGTCGACCGTGCCGGACCAGGCCTTTAGCCGCACCCCTCTCCCTCGGCGACGGCATCTCCCATGAGCAATCCCCTCCTCTATCTCGTCCGCATGCTGCTGTTTCTGGTGGCGGTGGCCGGCCTGGCCTATGTCCTGCACGAGGATCTCCTGCGGGTGTTCCTGCACACGCCCATCCTCGACGGCGTGATCGTGGCGGTGCTGGTGCTGGGCATCTTCTTCGTCTTCCGCCAAGTCATCCTGCTCAGCCCGGAAGTGACGTGGATCCGCCGCTACCAGCATCGCGAAACCGGAGCGGCGCCACCGTCCGACGATTCGATCAACCTGCTGGCACCGCTGGCCGCCATGCTGGGCGAACGCCAGGACTTCCGCCTCTCGCCGACCGCCACCCGCGCCCTGCTCGACGGCATCGCCACGCGGCTCGACGAACGCCGTGAACTGGCGCGCTATCTGATCGGGCTGCTGATCTTCCTTGGCCTGCTCGGCACCTTCTGGGGCCTGTTGCAGACCATCGGCTCGGTCGCCGACGCCATCGCGGGCCTGCATGTCGCCGCGGGCGACCCGCTGCAGATGTTCTCGATGCTGCAGGCAAGCATCGAAGGGCCGCTCAAGGGCATGGCGACGGCGTTCGGCGCCTCGCTGTTCGGCCTGTCCGGCTCGCTGGTGCTCGGCTTCCTGGAGCTGCAGGCAAGCCAGGCCCAGGGCCGCTTCCACACCGAGCTCGAGGAATGGCTGGCGCGCGCGACCAGCCTGTCGGCGCCGAGCCCTGCCGGCGAGGCGCGGCCGAGCGTGCCGGCCTATATCGAGGCGCTGCTCGAGCGCAATGCCGAGAACACCGACGGGCTGCTGCGGGCGCTCAAGCGCGTCGAGGAGAGCCGCCAGTCGATGATCTCGACCTATGGCACGCTGGTCGACCGCCTCGGGTCCCTGGCCGAGACCGTCCGCACCCAGCAGGCGCTGCTCGCCCGCTTCACGGAGCTGTCGATCGACCTGCGCGGTTCCGTGGCCAAGCTCTCCGAGCGCGCGGCCGCGGCCGAGGAGCTGTTCCCCCGCGCCATCGAGGAAAGCGAACGCCGCCAGACCCGCGCCCTCGCGGAACTGCAGGCGGCGGTCAACCGGCTGATCGAGCAACCCGTCGCCGAGCGGGATGCCGCGCAGACGAAGCGCCTCGAGGAGCGTCTCGAGCGCCAGGCCGATGAAGTGCGCGGCGCACTCGCCCGGCTCTCCGAGCGGCTGCCCGATGCCGATCGCGAGGCGGTGGCCACCCACCAGCGCAACATCGAGACCCATCTCGCCCGCCTCGTCGAGGAAGGCGCCCGCGACCGTGCCGCGCTGGCCGACGAACTGCGCGGGGAGCTGCGCCTGCTGGCGCGCACCGTCGCGCTGGCCGCACCGCCGGCCGCCCAGGCCCCCGGCCAGCCGCTCGTTGCCACGCCGGCCGACCGCGCCGCAGGCGAGGACTGATCCATGGCGGCCAGCTCCGCCCGCCGTCGCGCCGGCGCCGCCGACTACACCTGGCCGGGCTATGTCGATGCGCTGACGACACTGCTGATGGTGATGATCTTCCTGATCTCCGTCTTCAGCGTGGCCCAGTTCACCCTTTCGAGCGCGGTGTCCAATCGCGACTCGGCGATCGACGCGCTCAATCGCCAGGTGAGCACGCTGGCCGACCAGCTCTCGTTCCAGAAGCGCTCGGCCGAGGCGCTGCAGAAGGACGTCGACAATCTCACCCTGCAGCTCGGTCAGCTGCGCGCCGAGCGCGACCGGTTGACCAGCGACGTCGCCGCCCAGCGCCAGGCCAACGTGGAGCTGCAGAAGAGCACCAAGATCGCCGAGGACAAGAACCTCGACCTGCAGAAGGAGTCCGAGCGCCAGAAGCTCGAGATGACCCGCCTCGCCGCCGCGCTTGCCGCCGCCAACGACGAAAAGGGCAAGCTCTTCTCCGACCTTACCGAGGAGCAGAAGCTCTCGGCCGAGCAGAAGGCCAATCTCGTGCGCCTGGCGGCCGAGCTGGCCAGCGTCAAGGACGAGCTCGCCCGCCTCAATGCGGCGCTCGACGCCGCCGACGTCAAGGCCAAGGCGCAGCAGGCGCAGATCGTCGATCTCGGCCAGAAGCTCAACCGCGCCCTCGCCAGCAAGGTCGAGGAGCTGGCGCGCTACCGTTCGGAGTTCTTCGGCAAGCTGCGCGAGGCGCTGGCCGGCCAGCGCGACGTGCAGATCGTCGGCGACCGGTTCGTGTTCCAGTCCGAGGTGCTGTTCCCGTCCGGCTCCGCCCAGCTGCAGCCGGGCGGCGAGAAGCAGCTCGCCAGCGTCGCCCAGCGTCTGATCGAGATCAGCGCCAAGATCCCGAAGGACATCCCGTGGGTGCTGCAGGTCGACGGTCATACCGACAGCAAGCCCATCAACACCGCCGCCTTCCCCTCGAACTGGGAACTGTCGGCGGCGCGCGCCATCGCCGTGGTGAAGTTCCTGCACAAGCAGGGCATCCCCTACGACCATCTGGTCGCCGCGGGCTACGGCGAGTTCCAGCCTCTCTCGACGACCGACACGGCGCGCAACCGCCGCATCGAGCTCAAGCTCACCAACCGCTGATCCCGGCCACCCGGATCAGTACTTCGCGTAGTTGGCGTTGATGCGCCACGTCAGATAGTCCTCGGCCGTCATCGGCTCGTACTTGCGCGCGGGCCCTTCGATGACGGCGTCGCGGTTGGCCTGACAGAAGAAGGCGAGGCTGTAGCGCGCGCCCTGATACTCGTCCGGCGCCGGCGTCTTGACGCGGTGGAAGGTCGACTGGAGCTGGTCGTCGCTCCAGCGCATCAGCATGTCGCCGATGTTGCAGGTGATGACGCCCTCGGCCGGCTCGATCGGCGTCCACAGCCGGGCCTCGCGATCCTTGCCCGGGCAGACCTGCAGCCCGCCCTGCCCCGGCTGCTGGAACAGCAGCGTCAGGCAGTCGAAATCCGTATGCGCGCCGGCCCGCCACAGGTCGGCGCTGCCGCCCCGTGCCGGATCGACCGCGAAGTAGTGCAGCAGGCGCAACGTGCTCTGGTAGGTCGATGCCGCGGGGTCGTGGGCCCGGGTGAAGAAATCGTCCGCAAAGCCCAGCCGGTCGGCGAAGCAGGAGAGGATCTTCATGCCGACGGCCCAGGCCTCGGCCTCGAAGCCGAGCATGGCCTCGCGGAAGCCCGGCAGCGCCTCCGGCGCCGGCCACAGGCCGTGCGGCTCCATGTGCGGCCGCGTGATCTGGTAGGACTCCTTCTCGTCGGCGGTCCCGGTCGAAGGCCGTACCTGCGCCCGGCTCTCCCAGCCGGCGTTGAGCTTCTTGATCAGGGGGTGCCTGCCCTTCTCGATGTCGGGCAGGGCGAAGAAAGCCTCGGCCTGGGCGAAGGCCCGGCGGATGTGCTCGACCGGGATGCCGTGGTTGGTCACCTGGAAGAAGCCGATGTCGGTCGCGGCTTCCCACAGCGCGCGCGTGATCTCGGCCTTGCGGCGATCGAAGTCGCCAAGGTCGATGCGCGGAACGGCCCGATCGCTCGTCTCGGTGCCGAGGGTGCCCATGCGGACCTCCTCACCGACCTCGTTCGCCGTCTCGCTGGCCATGTCGCCCTCCCCTGCCGCTGATCGTTCGCACCCGCGAAGCAAGGCGCAGACCAGTGGCCGCCGCCCCTTAAAGCAGGCCCAATCGTCTCAGTTCAGCCGCCATCTCCGGCGGCATGTCCGCCGAATCGCCCTGCGCGAGATCCGGCGGGGCCTGCTCGGGATCCAGGTAGCGCCAGCCCTGGAATGCCTTGCAGGCCTGAGGCGCGGTCGGGATCAGGGTGCGCTTGACCTTGATCCGACAGTATTTCCGAGCCTCCTCCTTGTCGAAGTCCTCATCAAAGCCCACCAGTTCCTGCCGACAGCGGATCACACCGCGCACGACCCAGTAGAGCGATCCGCCCTGCAGCAGCTCCTCCACCCGGCGCGGCATGTGGCGAGTATAGACCCAGTGCGGCGACCGCGGCCCCTGCCGGCGCTGCTTCCTTCGCTCGCTCTGAAGTTTCTTCATGTGGGCGAGCGACTCGACGCCGACCGCGAGCTTGATCAGATGAAGAGTCATTCGCTGTGATTAGCAGGCGTGTCGCCGGCGCCACAGCCGGAGTTTATTCACAGCGCCGCTCCACCTCTCTACAGTCTTTCCACAATTCGGCGATAGAGTCGGAACGACATTCGCGGGGGAGTTGCCCATGTCTCGATCGACGCTGGCCACCTTGGTTGTGGCCTTGATGCTGGGTTCGGGCATTGCCGGCTATCTGATCGGAAGACCGCACGAAGCTCTCGATCGTGCGCCGCCGCCATCCGCGACGACCACGACGGCGAACGCGCCCAAGGCGCCGGCGCAAGCCCCCGCACCGGCGTCGAAGCCGGCGCCGGCCCCGACGACGACCGCCGACGCCAACACGACCGCGCCGATCGCGCTGCCCAAGCCTGCCGCGGCGCCGAACGAGCCACTGGCCTATCGCCGCGCCAGCGTCGACGGCTCGAAAATCGAAGGCGAGGCCTGCCTCTATTTCAACAAGTCGCTCGCCGGGGACGGCTCGGTGAAGTACCAGGACTACGTTCGCATCGCGCCCGATGTGAAGGCGGCGCTGCATGTCGTCGACGACAAGCTCTGCATCGGCGGCCTCGCCTACGGGCAGGACTACTCGGTGCGCCTGCTGGCAGGCCTCGCGAGCAAGGACGGCTCCAAGCTCGACGCCGACCAGACGGTCGACCTTTCGCTGGGAGCGCGGCCGGCGGTCGTGTCGCTGCCAGGCAAGGGCTTCATCCTGCCGCGCGGCGCCGCAGTCGGATTGCCGGTCACGACCGTCAACGTCTCCAAGGTCGGCATCGCGGTCTATCGCGTGAACGAGCGTGGCCTCGACCGCTTCATCGCCGAATACAGCGATTCGGAATTCCCGGGCGGCAAGCCGCTGACCGAATCCTGGTCGCTGACCTCCTGGCTCACGGGCCGCAACGGCGCGCTGCAGTGGCGCGGCACGATGGAGGTGCGCAACGTCCTGAACCAGTCATCCGTCACCGCCTTCCCCATCCGCGAGACGATCAAGGACTGGAAGCCCGGCGCCTACTTCGTCGTGGTGTGGGACGCCGCCAATCCTCCGGGCAAGGTCGACGACGAGGATTTCGACATGCCCGACGGCGGCATCGCCGGCATGTGGGTGGTGGATACGGACATCGCGCTGACCACCTTCACCGGGCACGACGGACTGAACGTGTTCGCCCGCTCCCTGCAGAACGCCACGCCGCTGGCCGGTCTCGACGTCACCCTGCTCTCGCGCGGCAACGATCCGCTCGGCAAGGCGGTGACCGCGGCGGACGGCCGGGCCAGCTTCCCGGCCAGTCTGCTGAAGGGCCGCGGCGCCGCAGAGCCGGTCGCGGTCATGGTGACCGACGCGGCCAAGCAGGAATTCTCCCGTCTCGAACTGACCAAGTCCGCGTTCGACCTCTCCGACCGCGGCATCGATGGACGGCCGCAACCCGGCCCCGTCGACGCCTTCCTCTACACCGAGCGCGGCGTCTACCGGCCCGGAGAGACGGTGCAGCTCATGGCGATGCTGCGCGACGACGCCGCCAACGCGCTGAAGGACCTGCCGGTCACGCTCACCGTCAACCGGCCCGACGGAACCGAGTTCCTCAAGTACACGCAGGCGCTGGGCGCCTCGGGCGCGCTCTACCAGGCCATTCCGCTGCCGAAGTCCTCGCGCCGCGGTCGCTGGTCGGTCACGGCCAAGATCGACCCCAAGGCTCCGCCCGTCGGCCGCGTCGAATTCTCGGTCGAGGACTTCGTGCCGGAAAAGCTCAAGGTCGAGCTGACGCCGCAGGCACCGATGCTGCGCACGAACAGGACCAACACGCTGAACATCGCCGCCGACTTCCTTTACGGCGCGCCCGCGGCCGGTCTCACGGTCGAAGGCGACCTGCGCGTGACGGTGGACGAGCAGCCCTTCCCCGCCTTCGCCAAGTACACGTTCGGCCTGGAGAACGCGAAGGACAAGTTCGACGCGCCGCTGATCACCGTCAATCCGCCCAATACCGACGATGCCGGCAAGTCGAAGCTCGAATGGTCGGGTGAGAAGGTTCCCGACACGGCCCTGCCGCTCAAGGCGCAGATCGAGGTCCGCGTGTTCGAGCCCGGCAACGGCCGCGCCACCAAGACCGACAAGACCCTGCCGCTGCGCACGCGCGATGCCTACCTCGGCATCCGGCCGACCTTCGACGGACGCTATGCCGCCGAAGGCGCCGACACCGACTTCGATCTCATCGCCGTCGATGCCGACGGCAAGCAGATCGCCCGCCCCTCGGTCGACTACAAGATCGAGCGCATCAGCTATTCCTACCAATGGTACCAGGTCGACGGCCGCTGGCGCTGGCAGACCGTCACCAACGACCGCATCGTCGCGGCCGACACGCTGGCCTTCGCCGCCGACAAGCCGACGCGCCTGTCCAAGCGCCTGACCTGGGGCCCGTACAAGCTCACCATCACTGATCGCGAGACCAAGGCCGCGACCAGCATGGGCTTCTACGTCGGCTGGTACGGCGGGACCGGCAGCGAGGATGCGCCCGACACGCTGAAGGTCGCCAGCGACCGGCAGAACTACAAGCCCGGCGAGGTCGCCAAGGTCCGCATCGAGCCGCCCTTCGCGGGCAAGGCGCTGATCGCGATCGCGACCGACCGCATCGTCGAGACGTACACGACCGACGTGGCGCCCGGCGGCACCACAGTCGACGTGCCGATGAAACCGGAATGGGGTGCGGGCGCCTACGCCCTGGTCACGGCCTGGCGGCCGCTGTCGACGCCCTCCGACCGCACGCCGACGCGCGCCGTCGGTGCCGTCTGGCTCGGCCTCGATCCGGCGCCGCGCACGCTCGCCGTGCAGCTTGCCGCGCCCGAGAAGGTGACACCGCGCCAGAAGATCGAAGTCCCGGTGCGCGTCGCCAATGCGGCGGGTATGGAAGCTTTCGTCACCCTGGCCGCCGTCGACGAAGGCATCCTGCAGCTCACGCGCTACCGCACGCCCAACCCGGCCGACTTCTACTTCGGCAAGCGCCGGCTGGGCCTCGACATGCGCGACGATTACGGCCGGCTGCTCGATTCGCGCGCCGACGATCTCGGCCGCATCCGCTCCGGCGGCGACACCGGCGACATCGGCGGCCTCGACATCGTGCCGACCCGCACCGTCGCCCTGTTCAGTGGTCCGGTGAAGCTCGACGACAAGGGCGAAGCCCGGATCGCGCTCGATATCCCGGATTTCGTCGGACAGCTCCGCCTGATGGCGGTCGCCTACGCCAAGGACAAGGTGGGCTCGGGAGATGCCAAGCTGATCGTGCGCGATGCGGTCACCGCCGACCTCGTCCTGCCACGCTTCCTGGCGCCGGGCGACCAGGGCCGCATGGCCCTGTCGCTGCACAACGTCGAGGGCGCCCCCGGCGACTACAAGGTCGCGGTCGAAGCGTCCGGCGCGGTCTCCCTGCAGCAGGCCGTGGCCGAGACGCGCCATCTCAACGCCAACCAGCGCGATCTTCTGGCCTGGCCGCTGAAGGCCGGCGACGTCGGGTTCGGCAAGGTTGCCGTCGCGGTGTCGGGACCGAACGGTTTCTCCGTCCGCCGCGAATGGGACATCCAGGTGCGCGCGGCCCAGACGCCGAGCGCGGTCGATACCGTCGCGCGCCTCGATCCCGCCAAGGAGCTCACCGTCGATGGTGAGGTGACGTCAGGCTTCGCGCCGGGCTCGGCCGTGGCGAGCGTGGCCCTGTCGCGCGTGCCGGGCATCGATGTGGCAGCATTGCTGCGGGCGCTCGACAAGTATCCCTACGGCTGCATCGAGCAGACGACGAGCCGTGCCCTGCCGCTGCTCTACTACAACGACGTGGCGCTGCTCGGATACGGGCCGGCTGATCCGCGGATCGCCGACCGGGTGCAGGACGCGGTCTACCGCATCGCCGACATGCAGATGGCCGACGGATCGTTCGGCATGTGGGGGCCCTTCTCCTCGCCGGCGGCCGAGTGGCTCCAGGCCTACGCGCTCGACTTCCTCGTGCGGTCGCGCGAGCACCAGATGGCGGTGCCGGCCGCATCCCTGCAACGTGGCCTGACCTGGCTGAACCGCACCGTCGACAAGCTGTCGCCCAACGCGCAGGCCTATGGCTGGTATGTGCTCGCCAAGGCAGGGCTCGCCGATCCCGGTCGCGTCCGCTACTTCCAGGACACGCAGGGCCAGAAGCTGCGCGGCGGGCTGGCATGGGTGCAGCTTGCCGCGGCGCTCAATCTCGTGGGTGAACCGGGCCGCGCCCGGCTCGCCTTCAACATGGCCCAGGCGCGCCTCGACGACCGCGATCCGCGCGACTACTACGGCTCGCCCCTGCGCGACCGCGCGGCGCTGCTGGCGCTGGCCACGGAGGCGGCCGGCCGCGACGGATTGCTGGCCGTCGTGAATTCCGTGCGCGACCGCCTCACCGCGCGCGTCGAGGACACGACCACCCAGGAACAGGCCTGGCTGGTGCTGGCGGCCAGGGCCGTGAGCGGCGGCGGCGATCTCGCCTATTCGATCAACGGCGAGAAGAAGAGCGGCACCAGCGAACCCGTCGTCATCAACCCGGATGCCGCGGCTCTGGCGCGCGGCCTTCACATCCGGAACGAGGGCGACAAGCCGGTCTGGCTGCAGGTCACGGCACGCGGCGTGCCCAAGGAGCCGCAGCCCGCCGCGACCCAGGGCCTCAGCATCGACCGCAGCTACTACACGCTCGACGGCCAGCCGGCCGACCTTTCGCGGCTGCGCCAGAACGACCGTGTCGTCGTGTCCCTTTCGGGCCGCAATCTCGAAGGCGGCTACCACGAGGCGGCGCTGCTCGATCTCCTGCCGGCCGGCCTCGAGATCGAATCGGTGCTGAACGACGATACGGCGAAGTCGTTCCCGTTCCTGTCGGCGCTCTCGCCGACCCGCATCTCGGAGGCGCGCGACGACCGCTTCTTCGCCGCCTTCAATCTCGGCGTGCGCCCCTACAGCGTGTGGTGGGACGAAGACGCGAAGAACGGCTACACGTTCCATGTCGCCTACATCGCGCGCGCCGTCACCGCCGGCAGTTTCGCCCTGCCCGCGGCCCAGGTCTCGGACATGTACGCGCCGCGCGTCTATGGCCGCACCGGCATGGGCCGCGTGACCATCGCGCCGCGATGATCGCCGCGCGATGGGACTGAAGCGCGCCCTCGCCTTCTGCACGCTCGCCGTCGCCGTCGTGGCGACGGCGGCATTGGCGCTCGACCGCCTGTTCCCGCCTGATCTGTCGCGCTACCAGGCACGTTCGACCGAGATCGTCGATGCCAACGGCCGGTTGCTGCGCGCCTTCACGACCGCCGACGGCAAGTGGCGGCTCGCGACCACGGTCGACGACGTCGATCCGCTCTATCTCGCGCTGCTCAAGACCTACGAGGATCGTCGCTTCGACGAGCATCTCGGCGTCGATCCGCTCGCGGCCCTGCGCGCGGCGGGACAATGGCTGTTCTACGGCCGCATCGTCTCGGGCGCCTCCACGCTCTCCATGCAGACCGCCCGCCTGCTCGAACCGCGCCGGCGCAGCCTCGCCGCCAAGGCGATCCAGACCGCGCGGGCACTGCAGCTCGAATGGCGCTACTCCAAGCAGGAGATCCTGGCGATCTACCTCACCCTCGCCCCGATGGGCGGCAACCTCGAAGGCGTACGCGCCGCCTCGTTCGCCTATTTCGGCAAGGAGCCGCGCCAGCTCAGCGCGGCGCAGGCCGCCCTGCTCGTCGCCATCCCGCAATCCCCCGAGCGCCGTCGGCCCGACCGTGCCGTCAAGGGCGCGCGGCTGGGACGCGACCGCGTGCTGGAGCGTGGGCTCGAGTATGGCGTGATCGACCGTGCGCTGTTCGAGCGCGCCGAGAGCGAGGCCATGCCCGGCCGCCGGCTTGCGATGCCGATGAACGCGCCGCATCTGGCCGCCTGGCTGGCCGCCCGCTCGCCGGGCACGGTCGTGCCGACGACACTGCGCTTCGGCCTGCAATCCGCCCTTGCCGATCTGGTGCGCGACGAGCGCGGCCAGATGGCAGACCATCCGGACATCGCGCTGGTGGCAGTCGACAACCGCACCGGCAGCGTCGTGGCCTGGGTGAGCGGCTCGGACTATTTCGGCCGCGCCGGACAGGTGGATCTCGTGCGCGCGCACCGCTCGCCCGGCTCGGCGCTGAAGCCCCTGATCTATGCCCTCGCCTTCGACGACCGCACGCTCCATCCCGAATCGCTGGTGGAGGACGTGCCGGTCCGCTTCAAGGACTGGCTGCCGCGCAACTTCGACCGCGCGCACCAGGGCATGGTGACGGTGCGCCGCGCGCTGCAGCAGTCGCTCAACGTGCCAGCCGTCCTGGCGCTGGAACGCGTCGGACCGCAACGCTTCCTCGCCACGCTGCGCGCTGCGGGAGCGGCGCCGACCCTGCCTGCCGGCGATGCCGGCGACTCGCTCGGCATGGCGCTCGGCAGTGCGTCGGTCTCGCCGCTGGAGATGGCCGGCCTCTATTCCGGCCTCGCCAATGGCGGCCTGTTCGCGCCGCCCCAGGTGCGTCGCGACCAGCCGCGGCCCGCACCGGCGCGGCTGATCGGGCCGGCCGCGGCCTGGTACGTCGCCGACGTGCTGTCGGAGGCGCCCCTGCCGGAGGGATTCGCGTCCCTGCCGGTGGCGCTACGCGAGCGGCGTATCGCCTACAAGACCGGCACCTCGGCGGGCTTCAAGGACGCCTGGGCCGCGACCTTCAGCGCCAACTGGACGGTCGTGGTCTGGGTCGGGCATGCCGACGGCACGACGCGGCCTGGCGAGCTGGGGCGTTCCGCGGCGCTGCCGATCGCGCTCAAGGCCTTCGACCGCCTGCCCGCCGAGGACAACCGCGCCCCGCCGCCGCCTGCCGACGTCCTGCGGGTCTCGAACTGGCGCGAGCTGCCGCCGCGCATGCGCCTGCTCGGTCCGGCGGCCGCGATGAGCGGCGGACCGCGCATCGCCTATCCGCCCGCCGATGCCCATCTCGAACTGCGCGCGCACGAGACGGTCTCGCTGGCCGCACTCGGCGGCAATGGCCGCCTGCGCTGGTTGATCGACGGCAGGCCGCTCGAGGGCACGACATGGACTCCGGACGCGCCGGGTGCCGTCCGTGTCGCCGTGGTCGACGAAGCCGGTCGCGCCAGCGCCGTCACCGTACAGGTCGTGCGGCGCCCCTGACTCAGCCGATGACGGCCAGCGCGACGGACGCCAGCAGCAGCACGGCAAAGAGGACATTGACGATCCGGTTGCTGCGCGGATGGCGGAAGAAGCGCGTCAGCATGGTCCCCGACACCAGCCACGCGACGTTCACGGCGGTGATGAGCACCGTCAGCATCGCCATCTTGAGCAGGGCATCGAGCGCGATCCGGTCGCGCAGCAGGACGAAACTCGAAAAGAGCGCGGCCATCGCCGCATAGCCCTTGGGATTGATGAGCGAGAGGCCGAACCCGCCCTTGAACGTCGGCGGCCGCGCGCTTTTCGCGGTATCCGTCAGAGGCGGCGCCGAGGCGATACGGAACGCGAGCCAAAGGAAGTAGATGGCCGCGACTGCGGTCACCACCGGCGTCACGCCCGGCAGTGCCAGCAGCAGGCCCGTCATGCCGCTGGCGGTGATCGCCATCACGGCGACCATGCCGAGCACGATGCCGGCGAGATAGCCCATCGCGTGGCGCGGCCCGAACGCCGCGCCTGCG
The DNA here is from genome assembly GCA_018240685.1 of Pseudomonadota bacterium. GTDB lineage: Bacteria > Pseudomonadota > Alphaproteobacteria > Reyranellales > Reyranellaceae > Reyranella. Next base: position 14,779 of record JAFEFG010000100.1, read on the forward strand.
GCGGCGAGGCTGAGCGTCGCCGGCCCGGGGCTGCCGGCCAGCGCCAGCGCCGCAAGGAGGAAACCGGAGAGACCTTCCATCCCCGGGGAAGTGACAGCGCCAGAGAGCGCCGTCTTGAACGATCGTGCGCGCCGGCAACCGGCGCTCAGGCCGCCTTCGCCTTCAACGCCTGGGCAACCTTGGAGGCGGGCTCACGGCCGAGCTCGGCGCAGATCGCGCGTCCGGCCCGCGCCACTGCCTCGAGGTCGACGCCGTGCTCGATGCCGAGCCCGTTCAGCAGATAGATCACGTCCTCCGTCCCGACATTGCCCGACGCGCCCTTGGCATAGGGGCAGCCGCCCAGGCCGGCCACGGCGGTGTCGAACACGGCGATGCCGCGCTCCATCACCGCCATGATGTTGGCGAGCGACTGGCCGTAGGTGTCGTGGAAATGCGCCGCCAGTTTTTCACGCGGCACTTTCGCCGCCACGGCCTCGACCATGGCGACGCACTCGGCCGGCGTGCCGACGCCGATCGTGTCGCCGAGCGAGACCTCGTAGCAGCCCATGCGGAGCAGGCGTTCGGACACGTCGGCCACCTTCTCGGGCGCGACCTTGCCGTCGTAGGGGCAGGCGATCACCGTCGAGACGTAGCCGCGCACCTTCATGCCGTGCTTCTGCGCCGCTTCCATCACCGGAGCGAAGCGCTCGAAGCTCTCGTCGATCGAGCAGTTGGTGTTCTTGCGGCAGAAGGCCTCGGAGGCGGCGGTGAAGATCGCGATCTCCCCGCAATGCGCCTCGACGGCGCCGTTCATGCCCTGCTTGTTGGGCACCAGAACGGGATAGCTGACGCCGGGCCTGCGCTTGATCTCGGCCATGACGCGGTCGGTGTTGGCCATCTGCGGCACCCACTTGGGCGACACGAAGCTGCCCGCCTCGACCGCGCTGTGGCCGGCGGCCGTGAGCGCGTCGATCAGCGCCACCTTGGCCTCGACAGAGACCGGCTTGGCTTCGTTCTGCAGGCCGTCGCGCGGGCCGACTTCGACCAGGCGCACTTTCTTCGGATGGTTCATTCCTGTCTCCCGGGGGTTGGCCGCATTCTAGGCCAATCCGCGCGCAGACAGGTACAGCCCCAGCAGGAGCAGACCGAAGAAGAACACTCTGCGAAACAGGACAGCCGGCAGCCGCCGCCGCAGCGCCTGCCCCGCCTGCATGCCGCCGAGCGCTGGGACCAGCGCCGCGAGCGACAGCCACAGCGAACCGGCCTGCCATGCCTCGACGCGCAGCAACCCCAGCGCCAGGGCAACGGTCGATACGGTGAAGGACAGGCCCAGCGCCTGGATCAGGTCCTCCCGCTCCAGCCCGATCGCCTGCAGATAAGGCACCGCAGGCAGCACGAAGACCCCGGTGGCCCCCGTGACGAGACCGGTCGACAGTCCGATCAGCGGCGCCAGCCAGACCTCGCGGCGGGGCGACACGGAGAGTCCCAGCCCGGCCAGGCCGACAAGTGCATAGACCACGAGCGCAAGGCCGAGGCCGACGCCGGCCACGCCCGCGACATCGCCGGCGAGAATTCCCGCTCCCGCGACCGTCCCGACGACGATGCCCGCCATCATCGGCCACAGGCGCCGGGCGAGCACCGCAAAGCTCGGCCCGGCCAGGAGCTGCCAGACATTCGTCACGAAGGAAGGAATGACCAGGAGCGCCGCCGCCTCCGCCGGCGGCAGGGCAAGGGCAAGCATCCCCATGGCGACCGTGGGAAGTCCCATGCCGATCACGCCCTTGACCAGTCCCGCAAGGAGGAAGGTCGCCAGCGCCAGGATCAGGAGAGAGGCGTTCATCGCTCCAACCTCGCCTCGGTCCTCCGATGGCACAATGCGGAAGATCCGAATCCAGCCTTCGGCATGGCCGAAGGCTGGGTTATAGTAGCCGATGCACTTCGATCTGGTGGATCTGCGGCTGGCGGTGAACGTGGCAGAGGCGGCCAGCATCACGCACGGCGCGGCGCGCAGCGGCCTCGCCCTCGCCTCGGCGAGCGAACGCCTGCGCAACCTGGAGCAGACGCTTGGCATAGCCTTGTTCGAGCGCCAACGCCGCGGCGTGAGGCCGACCGCCGCGGGACTCGCCCTGCTCCACCATGCCCGACTCGTGCTGGAGCAGATCGAGCTCATGCGCGGCGAGCTCGGCGGCTTCGCAGGAGGCGTGCGCGGCCGCGTGCGCCTGCTGTCGAACACGGCCGCGACGCTGGAGTTCCTGCCACCCCTGCTCGGTCCGTTCCTCGCCGCCCATCCGCAGATCGACGTCGAAGTGGAGGAACGCCCCAGCCCCGCGATCGTGCGCAGCATCGCGCAGGGACGCGCCGAGATCGGCATCGTCGCCGACGCGGTCGACCCGGCGGCGGAACTTGAAAGCTTCCCGTTCGCGGAGGACCGGCTGGTGCTGGTCACCCCGGCCCGGCACCGGCTCGGCCGCCGCCGGCAGGTGGCTTTTCGCGATATCGTCGCCGAAGGCTTCGTCGGCCTGCCCGCGGGCAGCGCGCTGCAAACGCATCTCGACGATCATGCGGCGCGCACCGGCCAAAGGCTCTCCATGCGCGTGCGCCTCCCGAACTTCGACGCGATCTGCCGCGTCGTCGAGAGCGGGATCGGCGTCGCCGTCGTGCCGAGGAGCGCCGCCCGCCGGTGCCGCCTCTCGATGGCCCTCCGCGTCGTGCCGCTGGGCGACGCCTGGGCACGGCGCCATCTGCGGCTGTGCGTGAGAGACAGTCGCACCCTGCCCCCGATGGCCCGGGCGCTGCTGGCTCACCTGCGCGCACGAGTTCGCTGATCTTCTGGATCGTGTCGCCCGGCATCCGGCTTGTGTTACCGTCCCGGCCAAGGAGATCTCCATGGCTCAAGCGCTCAGCAATCAACGTATCGCCTGGTTCAACGGCAAGTTCATGCCCGAAGGCCAGATCATGATTCCCTTCCGCGACCGGAGCTGGAAATACGGCGACGGCGCCTTCGACATGACACGCACCTTCGAGGGCCGCGCATTCCGCCTTAAGGAGCATATCGACCGCTTCTACCGCTCGCTGCGCTACCTGCAGATCGATCCCGGCCTGTCGCCCAAGGAGATGGTCGCCCACAGCGAGGAGGTCATCGCCCGCAACGAGCATCTGCGGCCGGCGGTCGGCGACTGGTGGGTCGGCCAGCGCGTCAGCCGCGGCGTCGATGCGGTGGGCGACGAAGGCTGGGAGCATACCGGCCCCAATGTCGTGATCGAGGTCCTGCCGCTGCCGCTGGCGAAGCGCGCCAAGCTCTTCCGCGACGGCGCCGAGGTGATCACCACGACGACGCGCCGGACCGCGCCGTCGATGCTCTCGCCACGCGCCAAGACGCACAACTACCTCAACATGATCGTGGCCGAACGACCGGTGAAGGCGCTCAATCCCGACGCCTGGGCGGTGCTGCTCGACGAGAACGGCAACCTCGCCGAAGGCATCGGCAGCAACATCTTCATCGTGCGCGAGGGCCAGCTCTTCACCCCGTCGGAGCGCTACGTGCTGCCGGGCGTCAGCCGGCAGATGACCATGGACATGGCCGGGCAGCTGGGCATCGCCTGCACGCAGGGCGACATCGACCTGTTCGATGCGGCCAATGCCGAGGAGATGTTCCTCACCTCGACGAGCCTCTGCATCCTGCCGGTGAAGAGCTTCAACGGCGCGCCCGTCGGCGACGGCAAGACGCCCGGCCCGGTCACGAAGAAGCTGATCGACGCCTACTCGAAGGATGTCGGCTGCGACTTCGTCGCCCAGTACCTGAAGTTCCTGCAGTGACGGAAACGGACGCGGGCGCGCCCGCGT
>JAFEFG010000101.1 GCA_018240685.1 Pseudomonadota bacterium
GCCAGCTCGATGCCGTTGGAGCCGGCGCCGAGGCAGCCGCGCAGCAGTTCCTCCTCGCGCGGCCGGGCAAGGTCGAGGCGCGGCAGCAGGCCGGCCAGCACACCGAAGACAGCGCGCGTCGGTCCGAATCCCGTCAGCGTGCCGCGCGCCGCGCTCGCCTGCACCGCCAGCACGCGGCGCCAGACGCGGCGGCGGATGCCCTCCGGCGATACCGGCAACAGCCCCTGGGCGGCGATCAGGCATGCCACCATGCCGACCAGCAGGCCGAAGGCGTTGTTCACGTACTGCTGCGGCACCGGCTGGAACCGGTTGCCGGTGATCAGCTCGGCGATGAAGAAGACGCCGAAGCCCGCGCCCGCCAGCGCGTATTTCGGCGTCGCCATCGCCAGCCCGGCGGGATAGAGCGCGAGGCCGAGGAAGATGGCCAGCCCGGCGAAATCCTCCAGCCGCGGCAGCACCGTGGCGGTCGCGGCCAGGGCCAGCACCAGGGCGAGGGTGACGGCGGCGATGTAGGGCCGCACGATCTTGCCCGGATCGTCCTGGTTGACGATGCAGAACAGCACCACGACCAGCCCGATGATCGAGGAGAAGCCCGCCCCCCAGGCGGTGCCGATCCAGAACACGGTGACGATCAGCAGCGCCAGCGCCGCCCGGATCGACTGCAGGATCGCCTCGGTGAGGCCGAACGGCGGGCTGGCGGCGCGCAGGTGCGGCTGGCGGCGGCGGCGGCGGTTCACGGCGAAGCTCGCCACCATCACCATCGACAGGCGATGCACCATGTCGCGGGTGCGGCTGATGACCAGCAGCGCGTTGGCCAGCTCGTCGAACGGCACCGAGCCGACCATGGCGACGAGCGCGCCGCGGGCCGCGAGCAGCCGCTGCCGCGCGTGCAGGAGGTCGCGGCGGACCGGCTGCGGATCGACCAGCGCGTCGCGCGTCTCGGCCGACACCGCCTGCAGGATCGCGGCGACCTCGGCCAGCGTGGCGCTCACATGGTCGAGCACCGGCCCGGCCGGCTGTTGCCGCAGGCCCTGCAGCCGCACATAGAGGCTGCGCGCGACCGACAGCACGCCCAGGAAATCGCGCACGACGTGGCGCAGCGCACCGTCGTCGGCCCGCATCTCCATCGCCTCGAAGGTGGTGTAGGAGCGCAGCGCATCGAACGTCGCCACCTGCTGGACCATCTGCTGGCGCGTGGCGGACAGTTCATCCGGCGGCGTGGCCGGATCGAGTGCCTTGGCGGCATAGGCGGCAAGGCCGGAGAAGGTGGTGCCGACCGAGCGATGCAGCACGTCGCCGGCATAGACCGGCTTCACCAGCAGCGTGACGACGGTCGAGCAGCCGATGCCGATCAGGATCTCGATGGTCCGGTTCAGCGCCACCGCCCAGGCGCCCTCGGGCGAGGTCACCGCCTGGAAGCCGACCAGCAGGCCGGAATAGCCCGCCAGCAGACAGCCATAGGCGACGAAGTTGCGCGCCCGCATGGCGCCGAACACCGTGGCGCCCAGCCACGCCACCATCAGCGCCACGAAGGCGATCGGCGCCTCGGCATAGAGCGCCAGCGCGAACAGGCCGAACAGCGAGCCGATCACCGTGCCGACGACGCGGTAGGCGCTCTTGGCGACGACCGCGCCGGCGGTCGGCTGCATCACCAGGCAGGCGGTAAGCCCGGCCCATTGCGGATCGTCGACCTGCAACCAGAAGGCGATCGCGAGCGAGGCGATCACCGCCGCGATCATGCGCAGCGCGAACAGGTGCCGGGTCCAGTCGATGCGGATCGGCGGCAGGAGGGAAACGGCCCAGCTCGATGACGACACGGCGGTGAGAGTGGTCTGCCGCCGCCGTCCAAGTCAACGCGCTGCGGGCGCGCCTGTCGCCGAGGCGCCGCTGTGCCTTCCGGTCCGCGGGTCGTTACGATGCCGCCGGCGCGTAGGCGGCGGTGAGCTGGCGCGACACCAGGCGGGCGTAGAGGCCGCCGCGGGCCAGCAGCCCGGCATGGGTGCCGGTCTCGGCGACGCGGCCCTCGTCGAGCACCACGATCAGGTCGGCGTCGCGCACGGTCGACAGGCGATGGGCGATGACGATGGTGGTGCGGTCGGCCTGCAGCAGGTCGAGCGCGCGGCGCACGGCCTGCTCGTTGACGGCATCGAGATGCGAGGTCGCCTCGTCGAGGATCAGGATCGGCGCATCCTTGAGGAAGGCGCGGGCGATGGCGACGCGCTGGCGCTGGCCGCCGCTCAGGCTGGTGCCGCGCTCGCCCACGGGCGAGTCGAGCCCGTCGGGCAGCATCGCCACCAGCTCCGACAGCGAGGCGTGCTCGATGGCGGCGTTCAGCTCCGCCTCGGTCGCCTCGGGCCGTGCGATCAGGATGTTGGCGCGCAGCGTGTCGTTGAAGAGATAGGTGTCCTGCGCCACCAGCGCGATGAGCTGGCGCAGCGCATCGAGCTTGTAGTCGCGCAGGTCGGCGCCGTTGAGCGTGATGCGGCCCGACTGCGGATCCCAGAAGCGCATCAGCAGTTGCGCCGTCGTGGTCTTGCCGGCGCCCGAAGTGCCGACCAGCGCCACCGTCTTGCCGGCGGGGATGGCGAAGCTGACATCGCTCAGCGCGCGGCGCGTCTGGCCGGGATAGGTGAAGTTCGCCTTTTCCAGCGCCAGCGCCGCCGGACCCTTCTTCGGCGGCACGCCGGCTCCGTCGCGCACGGGGATCGGCTCGTTGGCGAGCGCATAGATGCGGCGCGTGGCGCCCAGCGTGTCGGCGAGCTGGCGGCCGATCTGCGCGATCTCCGACACCGGCAGGAAGGCCGCCATGGCGATGATCGTCAGCAGCGGCAGCAGGCCGGGATCGATGGCGCCGGTGCTGGACAGGATCGCGCCCGTGACGACGACCGACAGGCCGCCGAGACCGGTCATCACTTCGAGCAGGCTCTGCTGAAGCGTCAGTTCGCGGAAGAACGGCAGGCGCAGGCCGATATGATGCTGCGAGAGCCGGTCGAGGTGATCGCCGCGGCGGCGTTCCTGCTGGAAGGCGACGATCTCGCCCAGCCCCTGCACCGAGTCGACGGCGAAGGCGCCCAGTTCGCCCGCGGCCTCGCGTGCCTCCGAACCGAGCCGGTCGACGCGCTTGCGCATCAGGAACGGGCTGAGGCCCACCGCGAGCAGGAAGGGCAGCAGCGCCAGCGCCAGCCAGCCGCTGGTGGTGGCGAGCGCGATGACGACGCCGGCCGGCACCAGGATCGCGACGAAGGCGGGCGCCACGGTGTGGGCGAAGAAATACTCGACCAGCTCGATGTCGTGCGTGGCGAGCGCCATCAGATCGCCGGTGCGGCGGCGGACCAGGTAGGCCGGCGCCAGCGCCTCCAGCTTGCGGAAGGCGTCGATGCGCATCTCGGCCAGCAGGCGGAAGGCCATGTCGTGCGCCAGCCACGATTCGAACCAGTGCAGGATGCCCGACAGCGGCGCCACGAGGGCGAGCGCGATGGCGAGGCCGCGATAGGGCTCGTGATGCTTCAGCGCCAGCACGATCAGCGCCGACAGCACGCCGACGCCGATGAAGGCCAGCACGCGCAGCACGCCGAGGACGAAGGTGGCGGTGAGCTTGCCTTTCCACGGCACCACCAGCTTCATCAGGGTGGCGACGACCTGATACCAGGTCAGCCCCTCGGCCTTGATGATGCCTTCGGTGGGGGAGGGGCCGAGTGCCAGCTCCTCCTGGGGGCGCGCCACGCCAGTGGTGCCCATTTCCTGAAGCGCATCTGGCGTGGCGCGCTCCCCTGCATGAGCCTGCTCCGCCATCAGCGCCGCATAGGTGCCGCCGCGCGCCATCAGGGCCGCATGCCGGCCTTCCTCGGCGACGCGGCCGCCTTCGAGCACCAGGATGCGATCGCAGTCGATGACGCTGGAAAGACGATGGGCAAGGATCAGCGTGGTGCGGCCGCGCATCAGCCGGTCGAGCGCTTCCTGGATCACCGCCTCGTTCTCGGCATCGACCGCCGACAGCGCCTCGTCGAGCACCAGGATCGGCGTGTCGCGCAGCAGCGCCCGCGCGATGGCCAGCCGCTGGCGCTGGCCGCCCGAGAGCTTGATGCCCTTCTCGCCGATGACCGTCGCGTAGCCCTGCGGCAGGCTGCGGATGAAGTCGTGGATGTTGGCGCTGCGCGCCGCGTCCTCGATCTGGTCCTGCGTCGCATCGGGCCGGCCCAGCCGCAGGTTCTCCTCGACCGTGCCGTGGAACAGGAACGTGTCCTGGTTCACCACCGAGATCAGGGAGCGGATCTGCGCGAAGGAGAGCGTGCGCAGGTCGTGGCCGCCCAGCGTGATGCGGCCGTCATCGGGATCGTAGAAGCGCAGCAGCAGGCGCACGATCGACGACTTGCCGCCGCCCGACGGCCCGACGAGGCCCAGCCGCTCGCCCGCCTCGGCGCGGAAGGAGAGGCCGTTGTGGATGGTGCGGCGCGTGCCGGGATAGGCGAAGCGCACATCCTCGAAGGCGATCACGGGGGCGAGATGCCTGTCGAGCGGTGCCGGCGGCGCATCGGCCACGGCGGGCTGGTCGTCGAGGATCCGGTAGACGCCCTGCGCGGCGGAGAGGCCGACCATGCCCTGATGCAGCACCGTGCGCAGCTCGCGCATGGGGCGGAAGATTTCTACGCCCAGCATCAAAATGACAAGCAGCGCCGACAATGTCATCGCGCCCGACTCCACGCGCGCGGCGCCGTAGATGAGCGCGGCCGCGGCCCCGCAGGCGATCGCCGTGTCGGTGATGCCGCGCGCCAGCGAGTTGGTGCCCAGCACCCACATGGTGCGGCGGAACAGGTCGCGCGCCTCGCTTTCGAGCCGGTCGGCGCGCGCCTTGCCCTGGCCGAAGGCCTTGAGCGTGGCCAGCCCCTGGATCGAATCGAGGAACTCGGCGGCGAAGCTGGCATAGGACTTCTGCCGGTACATCGAGTTGCGCACGTCCCACTTGTGCCACAGCGCCGGCGCGAACAGCGCCACCAGCGCCGCGGCCAGCATCACCAGCGCCACCGGCAGGTCGATGCAGGCGACGACCGCGAAGATCAGCAGCGGCGACAGGAGCGCGATCAGGAACTGCGGCAGGAACTGGCCGAAATAGGTTTCGAGCTGCTCGACGCCGTCGATCAGCGACAGGGTGAGGCTGCCCGAGCGCTGGCGGCCGACCGTGCCCGGGCCCAGGCTCGCGATCTTGTCGTAGAGGGTGCGCCGCAGCGTCTTCTGCACCCGCGCCGCCGTCTCGTGCGCCACGACGGCGCGCCAGTGCTCGGTGGCGCCGCGCAGCACCATCACCAGCGCGATCAGCAGCACCGGCATCACCAGCGCCGAGAGCTCCTTTCCGGCGAAGACCTGGCCGATCAGCCAGCCCAGCAGGCCGAGGCGGGCGACGCCGAGACCGACCGAGAGCAGCCCCAGCAGGACGGCGGCGGCGATGCGGGCGCGCACGCCCCTGGTGAAGACGAGGAGACGCGGTTCGATGTGCATGGCGTCGATGCTAGGGCGAACATTCCTATTCGTCAGTCCACAAATCGGAAAAGCCGCTGTACATATCTGTACATGGCTCCGAGCTGGGACGACCTGCGCATTTTCCTCACCCTGGCGCGCGAAGGCACGCTGACCACGGCGGCCAAGGCGCTGGGCGTCAGCCATCCCACGGTGGCGCGGCGCGTGCAGGCGCTGGAGCAGCAGATCGGCGCGCGCCTGTTCGAGCGCCTGCCGGACCGCTTCGTGCCGACCGCGGCCGGCGAGGAGCTGCTGGGCGATGCCGAGGTGATGGAGCGCGCGGCGCTGTCGATCGATCGCCGCAGCGCCGGCCTCTCCGACACGGTGAGCGGCGTGGTGCGATTGTCGGCCGGCGAGGAGATCTCGGCGTTTCTCGCCCGCCACCTGCCCGGCCTGCGCGCGCAGCTGAAGCAGATCGAGTTCGAGCTGACGGCGCGGCACACGCTGCTGAACCTGTCACGCCGCGAGGCCGACCTGCTGATCAGCGACCAGATGCCCGACCTCGCCGATATCGTGGCGCGCAAGCTCGGCCGCGCCGCCTATGCGATCTATGCCCATCCCTCGCTCGCCGTCGCGCGGCTGTCGCCGAGCGCCTTCAAGAGCGTGCCGTGGGTCGGGTTCGACGACGACCATACGCGGATGCCGGGTCAGCGCTGGCTGCAGGAGCGGCTGGACGGCGGCCGGCCCGCGATCCGCGGCAACAACTGGCTGGTGCTGCACGAGGCGGCGCGGGCCGGCGCGGGCTTCGCGGTCCTGCCGTGCTACCTGGGCGATCCCGATCCCGGCCTGCACCGCGTCGGCGGCGTCATCGCCGACGTCTTCGCCGACCAGTGGCTGCTGGTCCATCGCGACCTGCGCGCCCTGCCGCGCGTGCGCGCCGTCATGGATGCCGTCATCGACCTCTTCCAAGGCCAGCGCGGCGTGCTGGAAGGAAGATGACGACCCGCACGGCCTGAGTGGGCCGGAGGCTCCATGGCCGGGGGGGACTGCAATTTCGCACCATGGCGCGACGGCCGCTCATCGACTAGAAAGACGGCCTGACTTGGGGAGGTAGATAAACGATGCTCCGTCGTACAGTTCTCACCGCCGCCGGCGGTCTCCTGCTGGCAGGCCGGGCCGGTGCCGAGGAGAAGCCGATCAAGATCGCGCTGATCTACGGCAAGACCGGACCGCTCGAGCCCTATGCGCGCCAGACCGAGGCCGGCTTCATGCTGGGCCTGGAATACGCGACCAAGGGCACGATGATGATCGACGGCCGCAAGATCGAGGTCATCTTCAAGGACGACCAGCTCAAGCCCGACATGGGCAAGGCGGCGCTGGAGCAGGCCTATGGCGACGACAAGGTCGACATCGCCGTCGGCACCACGGGCTCGCCGGTCGCGCTCGCGATGCTGCCGGTCGCCGAGGAATACAAGAAGATCCTGGTCGTCGAGCCGGCGGTGGCCGACCAGATCACCGGCGCCAAGTGGAACCGCTACATCTTCCGCACCGCCCGCAATTCCAGCCAGGACGCGCTGGCCGCCGCCGCGACGCTGAAGGACGAGAACATCAGCATCGCCACGCTCGCCCAGGACAACGCCTTCGGCAAGGACGGCATCGCCTCGCTCAAGGAGGCGCTGAAGGCCGTCGGCTCCAAGGCCAAGGTCGTGCACGAGGAATACACGCCGGCCCAGACCACCGACTTCACCGCGCCGGGCCAGCGCCTGTTCGATTCGCTGAAGGACAAGCCCGGCCGCAAGGTCATCGCCATCGTCTGGGCGGGCCCGCATCCGCTGCCGAAGCTGATGGACCTCAAGCCCGAGCGCTACGGCATCGAGATGGCGCCGGGCGGCAACATCCTGCCGGTGATGGCGGGCTGGAAGCAGTTCCCGGGCCTCACGGGCGCGATCTACTACTACTGGGGCTTCCCCAAGAACCCGGTCAACGACTGGCTGGTGAGCGAATACAAGAAGAAGAACAACGGCGCGCCGCCGGACTTCTTCGTCGCCGGCGGCATGAGCGCGGCGATGGCGGTGGTGCAGGCGATCCAGAAGGCCAAGTCGACCGACACCGAGAAGCTGATCGCCGCCATGGAGGGCATGGAGTTCGACACGCCCAAGGGCAAGATGACCTTCCGCAAGGAGGACCATCAGGCGCTGCAGTCGATGTACGAGTGGCGCATGAAGAAGGATCCGCCCGACAACTACGATCTGCTCGAACTCGTGCGCGAGATCCCCGCGTCCGAGATGAACCTGCCGATCAAGAACAAGCGCTAACGACCGACCCCCTTCGCCCGCGCAAGCCTCTTGTCCTCCCCCGTCCCGGGGGAGGCGGCCGAAGGCCGGAGGCGGCGACGCGGAGAGCACCGGATGCTCGAAACCCAGGACCTCACCATCCGCTTCGGCGGCCATGCGGCCGTGAACGGCGTCACCTGCGCCTTCCGGCCGGGGACGCTCACCTCGATCGTGGGGCCGAACGGGGCGGGCAAGACGACCTACTTCAACCTGATCTCGGGCCAGCTTCCGGCCACGGCGGGCACGGTGCGGCTGAACGGCCACGACATCACGGGCTATTCCGCGCCGCACCGCGCGCGGCTGGGGCTGGGCCGCGCCTTCCAGCTCACCAATCTCTTTCCCGACCTCACGACGCTGGAGAACGTGCGGCTGGCGGTGCAGGTCAAGAGCGGCAAGGGGCTGGACATGTTCAGCCGCGCCTCGACCCATCGCGAGCTGACCGACCGCGCGCGCGAGCATCTTGCCGCCGTGTCGCTCACCGACCGCGCCGACACCGTCGCCGCCACGCTGCCGCACGGCGACCAGCGCAAGCTCGAGGTCGCGATCCTGCTGGCGCTGGAGCCCGACATCTTCATGTTCGACGAGCCGACCGCGGGCATGAGCATCGACGAGGTGCCGACCGTGCTCGACATCATCGCCGCCATCAAGAAGCGCGGCGACAAGACCATCCTGCTGGTCGAGCACAAGATGGACGTCGTGCGCTCGCTCTCCGACCGCATCGTCGTGCTGCACCAGGGCAAGCTGGTGGCCGACGGCAACCCGGGCGAGATCATCAACTCCGACATCGTGCGCGAGGCCTATCTCGGAGGCGCCGCCGATGCCTGACGCGCTCCTCTCGCTGCGCGGCGTGAAGACCAACATCGGCCGCTATCACATCCTGCACGGCGTCGAGTTCGACGTGCCGGAGGGCGGGCTCACCATGCTGCTGGGCCGCAACGGCGCCGGCAAGACGACGACGCTGCGCACCATCATGGGGCTGTGGCGCGCCGCGGCGGGCGAGATCCGCTTCGACGGCCGCGACATCACCGGGCTGGCGACGCCCGACATCGCGCGGCTCGGCATCGCCTACGTGCCCGAGAGCATGGCGATCTTCGGCGACCTCACGGTGCAGGAGAACCTGATCCTGGCGGCGCGCTCGGGCCCGTTCGACCCCAAGCGGCTCGACTGGATCTTCTCGCGCTTCGAGGCGCTCAAGCGCTTCTGGACCCTGCCGGCCGGCCATCTGTCGGGCGGCCAGAAGCAGATGCTGGCGGTGGCGCGCGCCATCATCGAGCCGCGCCGGCTGCTGCTGATCGACGAGCCGACCAAGGGCCTGGCGCCCGCCATCATCGCCAACATGATCGAGGCCTTCCGCGAGCTGAAGGACGGCGAGGCGACGCTCCTGGTGGTGGAGCAGAACTTCTTCTTCGCCCGCGCGCTCGGCGACAGCGTCGCGGTCATGGACGACGGCAAGGTCGCCCATTGCGGCGGCATGGCCGCCTTCGCCGCCGACACCGCCCTGCAGCAGCACCTGCTCGGCCTCGGCATGGGAGAGCATCAGTGAGAGCCGGTCCGGAACAGCCATGAAGCGCGACCTCCTTCCCTGGCTGCTGGTGCCGCTGGTGATCGTGGCGGCACTCCCGCTCGTGGGCTCGGCGGCGAGCTGGGTCACGCTCACCGTGGCCGGCCTCGCCATGGGCCTGATGGTCTTCATCATGGCGTCCGGGCTCACGCTCACCTTCGGCCTGATGGACGTGCTGAACTTCGGCCACGGCGCCTTCATCGCCGTCGGCGCCTTCGTGGCGGCGAGCGTGATGCTGGCGATGGGCTCGTGGATGAGCGCCGATTCGCTGGCGCTCAACCTCGCCGCCATCGTGCCGGCGATCCTGGCCGCGATGGTGGTGAGCGGCGTGCTGGGGTTCGCCTTCGAGCGCGTGATCGTGCGGCCGGTCTACGGCCAGCACCTCAAGCAGATCCTGGTCACGACCGGCGGGCTGATCGTGGCCGAGCAGCTCATCAAGGTGGTGTGGGGTCCCGAGCAGATCACGCTGACGCGGCCCGAGGCGCTGCGCGGCGCCTTCCTGCTGGGCGACATCGCGATCGAGAAGTACCGCGTGCTGGCGGTGGTGGTCGGGCTGGTCGTGTTCGCGGCGCTGGCGCTGACGCTCAACCGCACCCGCATCGGGCTGCTGATCCGCGCCGGCGTCGAGAACGGCGAGATGGTCGAGTCGCTGGGCTACCGCATCCGGCGCCTGTTCGTCGGCGTGTTCGTGGTCGGCTCGGCGCTGGCCGGGCTGGGCGGCGCCATGTGGGGCCTCTACCAGGAGACGGTGACGGCGGGCATCGGCGGCCAGGTGATCGTGCTGGTCTTCATCGTCATCATCATCGGCGGGCTGGGCTCGGTCGGCGGCTGCTTCGTCGGCGCCCTGCTGGTCGGGCTGACGCAGAACTACATCGGCTTCCTCGAACCCAAGGTGGCGCTGGGCTCCAACATCCTGCTGATGGCGCTGGTCCTGATGTGGCGGCCGCAGGGCCTCTACCCCGTGGCGCGGAGGTAGCCGGCATGCTGCGCTCGCTGCTCTCCGACGACCTGCCGCGCAGCCGCTGGCTCAGCCTGGCGCTGCTGGCGATCGTGATCGGGCTCGCCGTCGCGCCGTTCGCCTTCCCGGGCGCCAAGTCGCTGAACGTGGCGGCCAAGATCTGCGTCTTCATCGTGCTGGCGGCGAGCTTCGACCTGCTGCTGGGCTATACCGGCATCGTCTCCTTCGCCCACACGATGTTCTTCGGCATCGGCGCCTACGGCATCGCGATCGCGCTCACCCGCATGGGCGTGAAGGGGCCGGGCGGCGGCTGGGAGGCGATCGCCATCGGCGTCGCCGCCGCGCTGGTGGTGGCGGTCGCGCTGGCGGCGCTGATCGGCCTGTTCTCCCTGCGCGTGCGCACGATCTTCTTCGCCATGATCACGCTCGCCGTCGCCAGCGCCTTCGCCATCCTGGCCTCGCAGCTCTCCGACCTCACCGGCGGCGAGGACGGGCTGAACTACCGCCTGCCGGCGGTGCTGCGGCCGTCCTTCTCGCTGTCCGACGGCACGCTGTTCGGCGCCAGCCTGAACGGCCGCCTGCTCGACTACTATCTCGTCTACGCCGTCTCGCTGGTGCTGGTGCTGGGGCTGCTGCGCATCGTCAACTCGCCGTTCGGCAGCGTGCTGATGGCGATCCGCGAGAACCCGTTCCGCGCCGAGGCGATCGGCTACCGCACCGTGGTCTACCGCACGCTGGCGAGCTGCATCGCCGCCGCCGTCGCGGCGCTGGCGGGCGCGCTGCTGGCGCTGTGGTCGAGCCAGGCCAGCCCCGACACCACGCTCTCCTTCGACATCATGGTCGACATCCTGCTGATGGTGGTGATCGGCGGCATGGGCACCATCTACGGCGCCGCCCTCGGCGCCGTGCTGCTGGTGTTCGCCCAGAACTACCTGCAGGACCTGCTGGCGGTGCTGAACAAGGCGATGGCCGGCGTGCCGGTGCTCGCCAACCTGTTCCATCCCGACCGCTGGCTGCTGTGGCTGGGCGTCGCCTTCATCCTCTGCGTCTACTTCTTCCCCACCGGCATCGTCGGCCGCCTGCGCCAGAAGCGCTGAGCGCCGGCAGCCTCAGGTCGAGGCCGCCCACTTGCAGCCGCCTTCCGGCGTCGTGGCGGTCAGGCGCTTGGGCGTGCTGGCGAGATCGGCGCGGAAGGTCAGGTTGCGCTGGCCGATGATGAAGCTGCCGGAATAGACGTTGGGCGCGATGCGCATCATGGCGCCGTGGACGCCGCCGGACGTCACCATCTCGCCCTGGTCGTTGCGCACCGTCAGCGTCATCGGCCGCGTCATGCTGAAGTCGGTCATGATGCAGCCGGAGATGCTCTCGGGCAGCAGCGCCAGCGTGAAGGTGGTGACCGAGTCGGGATCCTTCGGCCCCGCGATCGTCGTCACCGGCGCCGGCGTGTCCGCCGTCTGGGTGCAGCCGCCGAACAGCAGCGCGGCGGCCAGCACCGCCATCGTCTCGGTCTTGAACATGATCTCGCTCCCCCTCGACTCCCGTCGGCCGGACACTGGCACGACGCCATCGCAGCCTACGCCAACACGCGCGGCGCGGACAGTGCAGGCTGGCACTACCCATATCGACCGCGGCCGAGGCCTGTACCGCAGCCTTGACGTCGATCAAGGTGTCTTTCCAATCTGGAAGACAAAATCGCAGAACATGATTGTAATGCCGGTGCGTCTCCTCGACGAGGCGGCGATCTGGTGAGCAAGGGGAGGGAAGGAACATGCGGAAACAGTTGCTCGCGCTGTGGGGCGGTGCCGCACTGCTCGCCGCGGCCGGCACGCCGATGGCACCGGCCATGGCCCAGACGCAGAAGCCCAACATCATCATGATCGTCTCGGACGATTTCGGTTACGGCGACTCCAGCCCCTACGGCGGCGGCCCCGGCCGCGGCATGCCGACCCCGAGCCTGGAGCGGATGGCGAACGAGGGCATGACCTTCTTCTCGTTCTACGCCCAGCCGAGCTGCACGCCCGGCCGCGCCGCCATGCAGACCGGCCGCATCCCCAACCGCAGCGGCATGACCACGGTGGCGTTCCAGGGCGAGGGCGGCGGCCTGCCCGCGGCGGAATGGACGCTGGCGTCGGTGCTGAAGACCGGCGGCTACAAGACCTTCTTCACCGGCAAGTGGCATCTCGGCGAATCGGACTATGCGCTGCCGAACGCGCAGGGCTACGACGAGATGAAGTACGCCTTCCTCTATCACCTCAACGCCTACACCTACGGCGATCCGGCCTGGTTCCCCGACATGTCGGAGGACGTGCGGGCCATGTTCAACCGCGTCACCAAGGGCTCGCTGTCGGGCAATGCGGGCGAGAAGCCGCACCAGGACTTCAAGGTCAACGGCGAGTACGTGAACACGCCGCAGCAGGGCGTCGTCGGCATCCCGTTCCTCGACGCCTATATCGAGCAGGCGGCAATGGACTATCTCGACCGCAACGCCAAGTCGACGCAGCCCTTCTTCATGAGCGTCAACTTCATGAAGGTGCACCAGCCGAACCTGCCGCACCCGGACTTCGTCCATAAGTCGCTGTCCAAGAGCAAGTACGCCGATTCCGTCGTCGAAGCCGACACGCGCATCGGCCAGATCATGGACAAGGTGCGCGCGCTCGGCCTCGACAAGAACACCTATGTCTTCTGGACCACCGACAACGGCGCCTGGCAGGACGTCTATCCCGACGCCGGCTACACGCCGTTCCGCGGCACCAAGGGCACCGTGCGCGAGGGCGGCAACCGCGTCCCCGCCATCGCCTGGGGGCCGAAGATCAAGGCCGGCTCGCGCAACTTCGACATCGTCGGCGGGCTGGACTACATGGCGACGTTCGCGGCGCTGGCCGGGGTCAAGCTCCCGCAGCAGGACCGCGAGGGCAAGCCCATCATCTTCGACAGCTACGACATGTCGCCGGTCCTGTTCGGTACCGGCAAGTCGGAGCGCACCAGCTGGTTCTATTTCACCGAGAACGAGCTGAGCCCGGGCGCGGCGCGCGTCGGCAACTACAAGGCCGTGTTCAACCTGCGCGGCGACGACGGCGTCCCGACCGGCGGCCTCGCCGTCGACAGCAACCTCGGCTGGAAGGGGCCCGACAAGTACGTCGCCACCGTGCCGCAGGTGTTCGACCTGTGGGCCGATCCGCAGGAGCGCTACGACATCTTCATGAACAACTTCACGGAACGGACCTGGACCCTGATCTCCATCAACGCCGAGATCGAGAAGCTGATGAAGACCTACATCCAGTATCCGCCGCGCAAGCTGCAGAGCGGGTCGTACACCGGCCCGATCACCATCTCGGCCTACGAGCGGCTGCAGAGCGTCCGCGAGTCGCTCGCCAAGGAGGGCATCCACCTCCCCATGCCGACCGGGAACTGACGGCGTGAGCCGCGGACTCCCGACCGGGCGGGGCGGCCTCGGCCGCCGCACCCTGCTGCAGGGGCTGGCCGTGCTGCCGGCCCTGCCGCCGCTGCTGCCCGCGGCGGCCCGGGCGCAGGCGAAGGGCCAGGCACAGGTACAGGCACAGGCACAGGGCACGTCGCCGGTGGCGCTGGCGTCGTGGAACGACGGGCCGGCGAAGCAGGCGATCCTCGACTTCGTGCACGCCACCACCGATCCCGCCAGCCCGCGCTTCGTGCCGGTGGAGGAGCGCATCGCGACCTTCGACCAGGACGGCACGCTGTGGGTCGAGCATCCGATCTACACCCAGGTCGTCTACTGCCTCGATCGCGTGCCGGCGGTGGTGGCCGAGAAGCCGGAGCTGCGCGACCGCGAGCCCTTCAGGACCGTGCTTTCCGGCGACCGCGCGGCGATCGCGCGCCTGTCGATGCACGACCTGGAACAGATCCTGGTCGCCACCCTGACCGGCATGCCGGTGGAGACGTTCGAGGCCGAGGCGCGCAAATGGATCGCGACCGCCCGCCATCCGCGCTGGGACCGGCGCTACACCGACCTCACCTACCAGCCGATGCAGGAGGTCCTGCAGTATCTGCGCGACAACGGCTTCAAGACCTTCATCGTGACCGGCGGCGGGCAGGACTTCGTGCGGGTCTATTCGCAGCCGGTCTACGGCATCCCGCCCGAGCAGGTGGTCGGCACCGCCACCGGCACCAGGTTCGGCTACGACAAGGACGGCCGGCCGTTCCTGACCAAGGAGCCGACGCTGCTCCTGAACGACGACAAGGCCGGCAAGCCCGAGGGCATCCATCTCGAGATCGGCCGCCGCCCGCACGCCGCGTTCGGCAACTCGACCGGCGACCGCGAGATGCTGGAATATACCGGCGCCGGCGACGGCGCGCGGCTGATGATGCTGGTCCTGCACGACGACGCGCAGCGCGAATACGCCTACGGCCCGGCCCAGGGGCTGCCCGATTCCCGGATCGGCACCTTCACCCAGGCGCTCCACGACGAGGCGAAGAAGAACGGCTGGACCGTCATCAGCATGAAGAACGACTGGAAGCGCGTGTTCGCGTTCGAGTAGGGCGGATCCCGCAAAGCCGCTACACTTGCCGTCATGAAGCGCAAAGTCGGCCTCTTCCTGCTGTCGGTCATCGTGCTGGTCACGCTGGCCACCACATTGATCGTGTCGGTCTCGATGTACCGCCTGGTGTCCGAGCAGCAGGACCAGGAGATCCGCGGCATCGAGAACAGCCTCAGCGACCGCTTCGCGACCTTCATGCTGATGCTGCGGGCCGAGCACAAGCAGGCCGAGGCGCATCTCAGGAGCGTGCTGCCGAAGATCGACGCCGATCTCGACGCCACGGGCAAGACGCCCGCCCAGCTGACGGCCGCCGACCTCGAGCGGCTTTCCCGCGAGTACAGGGTGCGGAACCTCTATTTCATCGACCGCGGCCACAAGATCTTCCAGACCGATCTGGCGAGCGACAGGGGCCTGCAGTTCCCGGAGGGGAAGTTCACCGCCTTCCTCGACACGGTCTATGGCCGCAACGAGGCGACGAGCTTCGGCCTCGACATGTCGACGGTGACCGGAATCCTGCGCACCTACGCCTATTTCGGCCCCGCCGGGAAGGACTACATCGTCGAGGCCTCGACCGACGTGCGCGCCGATCTCGAGCGCGGCCCGTTCGGCTGGATGTCGAAATACTTCTTCGAGGATCTCTTCAACGACGCCGTGCGCTCGAACGTCTACGTGAAGCAGGTCGACATCTTCCTGGGCACCGACGCCGGCTTCCGCTCCCTGATCCATGTCGGCAAGGAACTCGCGCCGGCGATCGTGCGCGAGGTCGAGCAGAAGGGCCGCTACCGCGAGACGGCGCCCGACGGCCGCCTGGTCACCGTCTACAGCCGCGAGCGGTCGCCGGCCGCCCTGGCCAGGGAGGTCGGCGATGCCGGCCCCTCGATCGGGCCCAAGCCGATCATCCGCCAGGTCACCTACGATACCGGCCTCGCCCTGGACGCCGTCATCCGCGTCGTGCTGGGCGCGCTGGCGGTGCTGGTGGTGATGCTGCCGCTGCTCTACTGGATCTCCGCCCGCCTGCTGCAGAAGCAGCTTCTCGATCCGCTGTTCTCGCTGCGCGAGGAAGCCGGCGCGATCGCGGCCGGCGACCTCGACCATCCGATCGCCAACACCGGCCGCCGCGACGAGATCGGCAATCTCGCCCACAGCTTCGACATCATGCGCGGCGCGGTGCGGCGGACCATCCTCGACCTCAAGGACACCAACCTGTCGATCGGCCGCTTCGTGCCGCACGCCTTCCTCGCCCTGATCGGCAAGCCGTCGATCGTCTCGGTGCAGCTCGGCGACAACGCCAACCGGGAGATGACCGTCCTGTTCTCCGACATCCGCAACTTCACGCCGCTGTCGGAGGCGATGACGCCGGACGAGAACTTCGCCTTCATCAACGCCTTCCTGGAAAGCATCGGGCCGGTGATCCGCCATCACAACGGCTTCATCGACAAGTATATCGGCGACGCCATCATGGCGCTGTTCGAGCGGCCCGACGACGCCATCGCGGCCAGCCTCGCCATGATCGACGCGCTGGCGCAGTTCAACGACGGCCGCCGCGCGCGCGGGCTGGGGCCGATCTTCATCGGCATCGGCCTCAACACCGGCCCGCTGATGCTGGGCACGATCGGCGAGCAGGACCGCATGGACTGCACCGTGATCTCCGACGCCGTGAACCTCGCCTCGCGCGTCGAGCAGCTCACCAAGATCTACAACGTCAGCCCGCTCATCTCGCAGGCCACCTACGAGGGGCTCGCCGACCGCGGCGCCCACGCGATCCGCCCCATCGACATCGTGACCGTGAAGGGCAAGAGCAAGCCGGTGACGATCTACGAGGTGTTCGACCGCGCCCCGCCAGCCGAGCGGGAGGCCAAGGACCGCACGTGCGCGCTGCTGCTCTCCGGCGTCGCCGCCCTCGCTGCCGGCGACACCGCCGCCGCCCGCCGCTTCTTCGACCAGGCCCTCGTGCTGGTCCCCGACGATCCCGCCGCGCTGCACTTGCTGAAGAAGTGCGGGTGAAGGCCGGCCGCCGCGGCGTTTTCGCGCTCGCATTGGACGTGAAGCGCCCAACGGTATAGACCTCTGCACGCCATCGCCCGGGTCTTCCTGCGGCGGCGATGGCCGAGAGAGACGTGCGCTCCCGCCCCATGCCCACGGGGATGCTCACGAACAAGGTCGGAGGCTGGCGCGGTCCATCCGTGCCGGTTGCGGCGCGGCTGGCGGTGACGGTTGTCGCCCGGTGGCTGTCGAAACCGCCGGCCTGACGGAGTGCGATCGGCCGGCGCCATCGATCTCTCGACTCACGACGCGCGTCGCGGCCCCGCGACGGCGAACCTCGATATGTGGTGGTCCTTGGAAACCCTGAATCAGAAATACGCCCGTCTGCGCAGCGAACTGCAGGAGGCCTACAGAGGCTGGCTGAACTCGGCGCAACGCCCGGACGCCCATACGGCCGAGTGGTTCGCGTACCTGACCGCGAAGTCGCGCCTCATGACGGCGTATACCGAACGCACTCTCCTGCAATCGCGGCTGGAGGCCTGAGACCATGAGCACCGAGAGAGCGGGCAAGGATACGTCCGGCAAGCACATGGTGTGGGCGAAGATCCCCGACTCGGACGGCGAGGTGGGTGTCGGCTATTCCAGCCTGAGCGAAGCGCAGGCAGAGGCGGAAAAGCTCGAGCAGAGAGGCTACACGATCCTGCGGATCACCCCGATCACGCTGCCCAAGCCCAACGCGGCATAAGCCGGCGGGCCTCCGGCCCGCTCATGCAGCGGCGGCTGCAGCGAGGAAGAGCGACCCGGAGGGGCGCGGTCCGACAAGACAGGGGCCTGTCTCCCAAACGCCTCACCCTGAGGAGCGGCCGCAGGCCGCGTCTCGAAGGGTGGGTGCCGGCGCGGTGCGCATCCCATCCTTCGAGACGGCGCTGCGCGCCTCCTCGGGATGAGGTTGCCGGTGAAGCGCGCGCGTCTCCCAGCACCGTGGGTGGACACGGGGCACCGCCCGTTAACGACCAGAATCGTCGCTCCCGACTACCCCGCGTTACGATGGCCGGCTTCGAGCCAGGAGAAGGCGGGATGTCGGCAGGGTGCGGGAAGAGGGCGGGGGCGGTGCGGGCGGCCGCGAGCGGATCGTTCCGGGCCGCTCGAATCGAGTCGCCGTTATTTGAAGCGTTACCCGATGGTGACTGCTCGGCCCGCGGGCGTCGCTCAGGCGGGCTGGCGCACACCCTTGCGGCGGGGGCCGGAATGGTCCCGTTCCGGGCCTGTTCCCTTTTATTTCCCTTTTTAAAAACGTTACCGCGCGGTAACCAGCCCGCGATTCGCCGTCGGCCGCGCGGGTCGTCGGGCGCGCTGCGGCTAGGCCGTCCCCTGCTGGATGCCGCCGCGCACGCGGCCGGGCTCGACGCTCCGCCACAGCACCTCGTGGTCGGCGGGCAGGGGGCGGTTGTTGGGCATGCTGAGCCACAGCCGCAGCAGCAGCCGGTCGTGGCCGCTCGCGGCGTCGTCCTCGAACGGCGTGCGGCCGTGATAGGTGACGTGGCTG
>JAFEFG010000102.1 GCA_018240685.1 Pseudomonadota bacterium
ATGTCGCTGGCCTCGTATCTCCTGTCGAAAAGCGAGCGCCTGATGGTCGGCAGCTCGATCGCCAACATCTATGCGCGCGACGCCTTCACGGCGCAGCGGGCCATGGTGTCGATGAACGCCTTTTACGGCGGCCGGTTCATCCTTGGTCTCGGCGTCAGCCACATTCCGATGGTCGAAGGCGTCCGCGGGCATCGCTACGACAAACCCGTAGCGACGATGCGGGCTTATCTCGACGGCATCCATAAGGATCTTCCCGCCGGCACCGAGGCGCCGGTGGTGGTCGCCGCGCTCGGCCCCAAGATGCTGGCGCTCAGCGCCGAGAAGGCGATGGGCGCGGTGCCCTACAACGTGACGCCGAAGCACACGGCGGAAGCCGCGAAGATCCTCGGTCCGGGCAAGGTGCTCGCGGTCGAGCAGAAGGTGACGATCGAGACCGATCCCGCCCGCGCCCGTGCGCTGGGGCGCAAGGAACTCGCCCGCTACCTGGTGCTGCCGAACTATCGCAACAACTGGCTGCGGCTCGGCTTCACCGAAGCGGACCTGGCCGACGGCGGCAGCGACGGTTTCATCGACGCGATGGTGCTGTGGGGCGACGCGGAGACCGTCCGGAAAGGCCTGCGCGCGCATTTCGAGGCCGGCGCCACGCATGTCTGCCTGCAGCCGGTCCATGCCGACGGCGACTTCGCCGCGCGCGACCGTATGCTCGAGACGCTCGCCGACACGTAAGACAATCAGAACGGCAACGGGGCAGAACGCCAACGGGGCAGAACGCCAACGGGGCAGAACGCCAACGGGGCAGAACGGCAACGGGAGGAGACAATGGATTTCGGTATCGCGCTGCCGACGGCAGCCGATTCGTGGAAAGTGGTGAAGCAGGCCGAGGAGGCCGGCTTCAGCCATGCCTGGTTCTACGACACCCAGATGTTGAGTGCGGACTGCTTCGTCGCCATGGGCGCTGCGGCGGTCAACACCACGCGCATCCGCCTCGGGACCGGTGTGCTGGTGCCGTCGAACCGGATCGCCCCGGTCGCGGCCAATGCGCTCGCGACGCTGAACCAGCTGGCACCGGGCCGGATCGACTTCGGCGTCGGCACCGGCTTCACGGCGCGCCGCGCCATGGGCTTCGGCGCCATGAAAGTGCGCGACATGGAGACCTACATCCAGCAGGTCTACGGCCTGCTGAGCGGCCAGACGATCGAGTTCGAGATGGAGGGACAGAAGCGCAAGATCCGCTTTCTCAATCCCGAGCTGCCGCTGTTCAACACCCGCGATCCGATCCCGCTGCATCTTTCCGCCTTCGGCCCGCGGACCCGTGAACTCACGGCCAAGCTCAAGGCCGGCTGGATCGACTTCGTTTCCTCGCCGGAGCACGGCGCGCGCGAGGTGGAGGCCATGCGCGCCGCCTGGCTGGCCGCCGACCATCCCGAGCGCGACCTCAAGGCCACCGCCTTCGTCCTGGGCTGCGTCCTGGAAGAGGGCGAGCCGGCCGATTCCGAACGCGCCCTGGCGCAGGCCGGGCCGCGTGCGGCGGTGATGCTGCATCGCGCCGCGGACGAGGCCCTCTCGGGCCTCAAGCCGGGAACGACCGGCATGCCGTCGAAGGGGCGGCCGGAGCTGGAAGGCTATATCGCGCTCGCGCGTACCTTCGAGCCGAAGGACGCGCCCTACCTGGAGAACCACCGCGGGCACCTGATGTTCCTGAAGCCCGAGGAGAAGCGGTTCGTGACGGCCGAGCTGATCCGCAGCACCTCCTTCACGGCGACGGAGAAGGAGCTGAAGGAGCGCATCGAACGCCTGCGCGCCGCCGGCTATACGCAGTTCACGGTCCAGCTCGTGCCGGGTCAGGAGCAGGCGCTCGCCGACTGGGCGCGAATCCGCAAGGCGTTTGCCTGAGCCGTCGCGCGCGGGCCTCGCGGGAAGCGATGCGAAGGTGAATTACTTCACCTTCGGCATCACCTCCTCGGCGAAGACCTGCATCTGGTCCAGCAGTTCCGGGACGGAGTTGGCGGCGAAGTAGAGGCCCAGGAGGTGCGTTACGCCGGCGTCGCGGAAGGCGAGGGCCTTCTCCACGATCTCCGACGGTGTGCCGATCAGGTTGATGTCCTCGTGGGCCGCGGGGCCCTGGCCCTTCAGCGTCGATTTGCTGAGCGAGATGAGGTGCTTGTTCATCTGGCTCTTGCGGAAGCTCTCGATCGCCGCTTCGCGTGTCTTGCCGACATGGACGATGAACTGCGGGCAGACCTCGATCGTCCTCCAGTCGCGGCCGGCCTTCTCGGCCTCCTCGCGCAGGCTCTGCACGCCGGCCCGCAGGCGGTCGACATGCATGCCGGCCGGCAGCCAGCCGTCGGCCCACTGCACCGTGCGGCGGATGTTGTTGGCGTTGTTGCCGCCGACATAGATCGGCAGCTTCTTCTGGTAGGGCTTGGGCCAGAGCTCGACGTCCTTGAACTTGTAGAACTTGCCGTCGAAGCTCGCGACGCGCTGGCTGAACAGCAGGTTGAGCGCCTCCAGTCCCTCGTCGACGATGTCGCCGCGCTCCATCCTGCTGTCGGGCTGGAGCGCCTTGAATTCCTCGCGATAGGCGCCGATGCCGACGCCGAGTTCGAGCCGGCCCTTGCCGAAATGATCGAGCGTGGCGATCTGCTTAGCCGCCACCACGATGTCGTGGCGCATGGGCAGCACCAGGATGCCGGTGCCGACCTTGATGGTCTTGGTGTTGCTGAGCACGAAGGCGTAGGTGACCAGCGGTTCCCAGAAGCGGGGCGGGACGGGGAACTCGGCGCGCACATAGTTCTGCGTCGTCATGTGGTCGTTGCCCCACACCGAGTCGTAGCCGAACTTCTCGGCCGCCTGGGCGATCCTGATCACGTTCTCCGGGTCGGAGAACGGGATCGGATAGGTCAGGCCTTCCATTCCGGTCGGCAGGCCGGCACTTACGCGCATGTGTCCAGCCTCCCTTACTCGGCCGCGACGGCGCGCAGCCTGGCCGTCTCCGCCTCGTTGACCGTGCCGTCGCCGTTCACGGCGACGCCGTACTCGCGCCGCGCGGCCTCGGTCGAAATGAAGCCCTGGCGCACGTCGTCGGCCACGGCCGCGATCGACCGCTTGCGCGGATCGCCGAGGCCGCCGCCGCCGGGCATGGAGATGATCACGTGCTCCTTCTGCGACACGGTCTGCAGGCCCTTGCCGCGCAGCGTCTTGCCCGACGTGAGGGTGACCTGGCCGGCGGCGCCGTCATGGCCGCCGTCGCGCCCGCGCGGCGGATGGTCGATGCGGTCGTAGTAGGCGCTGAGCGCAAAGGGCGCCTTGTCGAGCGTGCCGACCTCCATGATCTGGCCGAGGCCGCCGCGGAACTCGCCGGCGCCGCCCGAATCCTGGCGGTATTCCTTCCGCCACACGACGATCGGCGACACCGCCTCGTTGACCTCGATCGGCATGTTCCTGACGCCGCTGGGGAAAGCGGTGGCGGACAGGCCGTCGCGGCCCGGCCGCGCGCCGGTGCCGCCCGCGTGGAAGCTCATGACGCTGAACTGCTGGGCGTGCACGGTCTCGGCGGGATCGCCGTCGGTGACGCCGGGACCGCCCAGGGCGAACAGGTTCCAGAGGCAGGAGGTGCCTTCGGCGGGAACCTGTCCTCCCAGCGCCTGGTGCAGGCAGCCGAACATCACGTCCGGCAGCATCTGGCCGGTGACGTGGCGCGCGGCCACGGGGGCGGGCTTGCGGGCGTGGAGGATCGAGTCCTCCGGCGCCGTGATGCGGATGACCGAAAGCGAGCCCTCGTTGTTGGGCACCTTGGGCGCCACGATGCACTTCACGCCGAACGAGGAGTAGGCCTCGGTGTAGCAGATCGGCACGTTGATGCCGTAGGCCGAGACGCCGGAGGTCCCGGCGAAATCGACATCGATGCCGGTCGGGCCGATCTTCATCGTGGCGACGAGATCGATCGGCTTGTCGTAGCCGTCAATGCGCATCGAGAACTTGTATTCGCCCGGCTTGATCTTGCCGATCGCCTCGAGCGAAGCCTGCTTGGACTTCTCGAGGATATGGCTGCCTAGCCGGCCGAGATCGTCGATGGCGAACTCGTCCATCATCTCGATCAGGCGCCGGCAGCCGATCTCGTTGCAGGTCGCCAGCGAGTAGAGATCGCCCACCACCTGCACCGGCTCGCGCACGTTGGCGCCGACGATGTCGACCAGCGTCTGGTCGACCTGGCCGCCATGGGCGAACCGCATCAGCGGGATGTAGAGACCTTCCTCGAACACGCTGCGTGCGTCCGTGGTCATGCCGCGCCCGCCGATATCGACCACGTGGCAGGTCGAAGCGAACAGCGCCACCATCTTGCCGCGCCGGAAGGTCGGCGTGACGAAGGTGAAGTCGTGCAGATGGCCGGTGCCCTTCCAGGGATCGTTGGTCAGAAAGATGTCGCCTTCCTTCATGGTCTCGGCCGGGAACTTGTCGAGGAAGTGCCGCACGGCGCGGGCCATGGAGTTGATGTGGCCGGGCGTGCCGGTCACGGCCTGGGCGAGCATGGCTCCGTCGAGATCGAACACGCCGGCCGACAGGTCGCCCGCCTCGCGCGTGGAGGTCGAGAAGCCGGTGCGGATCAGGGCCAGCGCCTGTTCCTCGACGACCGCGATCAGGCGGTCCCACATCAGCTGCAGACGGATGGGCGAAAGAGGATCGTTGATGCTCATGGTCACACCTTTTCCAGCAGGATGGCGCCGATCGGGCTCACGCGCGCCGCGAAGCTCTTGGGAACGATGGTCGTGGTCTCGTCCTCGGTGATGACGGCCGGCCCGGGGACGTAGCTGCCGATCGAAAGATCGTTGCGATGATAGACCGGGACCTCCTTCAGGTCCTGGTCGACAGGATCGTAGACGGGCCGCAGCTTGCCGGCCGCAACGGGCTTGTCGGCGGGCTGCGGCGGGCTCTTCGCCACCGGCGGCTGCTCGGCGGCGAGGCGTAGCGTCCAGTTCATGATCTCCACGGTGAGGCCGGGAATGGTCCGCCCGAAGGTCGTCGCGTAGCCGTCCTCGTAGAGCTTGACGAACTTCTCCCGGGAGGCCGCCGTGAACTCGCCGGCCGGCAGGTCGACGGTGATCTCGTGGCCCTGGCCGCGGTAGCGCATGTCGGCGGTGCGCGTGGCGATGACCTTGGCCTGCGGCGCCGCCGCCTTCACGATGGCCTCGGCTTCCGCGTACATCTCGGCGAAGAGCTTGTTCACGTAGTCCGGATCGAACTTCTCGGCATCGAGCTGGACGTAGCGGCTGCGCACCACCTCGTAGGCGACGGGCGCCATCAGGAAGCCGACTGCGGAGCCCACGCCGGCGCCGCTCGGCACCAGGACGCGGTTGATGCCGAGCTTCTCGGCCAGGCGCGCCGCGTGGAGCGGGGCGCCGCCGCCGAAGGCGATCATGGTGCGATCCTGCAGTTCCTTGCCGCGCTCGACGGCATGGACGCGGGCGGCATTGGCCATGTTCTCCTCGACGATCTCGCTGATGCCGAAGGCGGCATCGAGACGCTTGAGGCCGAGCGGTTCGCCGACCGCCTGGTCGATCGCGACGCCGGCCTTCTCCGGCGACAGCTTGATCGAGCCGCCGGCGAAGTAAGCCGGATCGATGCGGCCCAGCACGACGTTCGCGTCAGTCACGGCCGGCTTGGTGCCGCCGCGCCCGTAGCTGGCGGGACCCGGCTCCGCGCCCGCGCTCTCGGGGCCGACATTGATGCGGGAGAGCGAATCGACGTGGGCGATCGAGCCGCCGCCGGCGCCGATCTCGACCATCTCGATCACCGGGATGCGCAGCGGCAGGCCGGAGCCCTTCAGGAAGCGGTACTGGCGCGCCACTTCGAAGGTGCGCGAATGCTGCGGCTCGCCGTCGTCGATCAGGCAGATCTTGGCCGTCGTACCGCCCATGTCGAAGGACAGCACCTTGTCGAGGCCGCACTGCTTGGCCAGCGACGCCGCCAGGATCGCGCCGCCCGCCGGGCCCGACTCGACGAGGCGGATCGGGAACTTGCGCGCGGTGTCGAGCGCCGTGAGGCCGCCGCCCGACGTGATCATGAACAGCGGGCAGGCGAAGCCGCGCGCCTGCAGCGCCTTGTCGAGGCGGCCGAGATAGCGGTCCATCACCGGCTGCACGTAGGCGTTGGCGACGGCCGTGGACCAGCGTTCGTATTCGCGGATCTCGGGCGACACCTCGCTCGAGAGCGTGATCGACAGGCCGGGCAGCAGTTCGCTCAGGATCTCGCGCGTGCGCTGCTCATGCTTGCCGTCGAGATAGGCGTGCATGTAGCCGATCGCGACGGCCTCGACGCCGGCCGCCTTCAGCTTGGGGGCGAGTTCCCGCACCGCCGCCTCGTCGAGCGGGATCAGCACGTTGCCCCGGCCGTCGAGCCGCTCGGGCACGCCGAAGCGCAGGTCGCGCGCCACCAGCGGCGCCGGCTTCTGCATGAAGATGTCGTACTGCTCGAAGCGATGCTCGAAGGCCATCTCGATCGAATCGCGGAAGCCCTCGGTGACGATCAGGGCCGTCTTGGCGCCCTTTCGCTCGATGATGGCGTTGGTCGCCAGCGTCGTGCCGTGGATGATCAGGCTGAGATCGCCGGGCTTCAGGCCCGACAGCTTGAGGATCTCGTCGATACCCGTCAGCACGCCTTCCTCCGGCGCCCGCGGCGTCGTGAGCACCTTCACGCTCGTGCGCTTGCCGTTCGCCTCGAGCGCGAGATCGGTGAACGTGCCGCCGATATCGACCGCCAGTCTTGCCTTGTCCATCTCTCCAATACCTTCCTTACGCTGCCGTCTGCTCGATGTTTCCGCCAAGATATGCCTGGCGGATCCGCGGGTCGGTGCGCACTTCCGCCGCCGGCCCCTCCATGAACTTGCGTCCCTGCTCCATCACCAGCGCGAGATCCGAAATCAGGAGCGCGCCGCGAACATTCTGCTCGACGACCAGGACTGTCACGCCCGTCGCGGCGATGCGCTGGACGGTGGCGAAGACGTCGCCCTGCATCCGGGGCGAGAGGCCGAGGGAGGGCTCGTCGAGCAGCAGGAGGCTGGGCTCCAGGAGCAGCACCATCGCCATCTCCAGGATCTGCTGCTGGCCGCCCGACAGGTTGCCCGCCTCGGTGCGCCATCTCTCGCGCAGCAGGGGGAACAGGTCGGTGACGCGTCCGATCGCGGCGTCGTGCTTCGCCGCTGGCAGCGTATAGCATCCCATCTTGAGGTTCTCGCCGACGCTCATGGCGGGGAAGTTGCAGCGCCCCTGGGGCACGAAGCCGATGCCGCGCTTCAGCCGCTCCCACGGCGGCAGGCGTTCGACCGGCTCATCCTTGAACACGATCTGGCCGGAGAAGAACCGGTTGGTGCCGTAGATGGCGCGCAGGAGCGTCGACTTGCCGGCGCCGTTCCCGCCGATCAGGGTCGTGATCGTGCCGGCGCGAAGGCGGGTGGAGAAATCCCGGACGATGGGATTGTCGCCGTAGCCGGCGGTCACGGAGATGAGCTCGAGGACGGGCGAGTTCATGCCGCACCCCGCATTTCCGCCTCGGCCATTTCCGGCGTCATTCCGAGATAGGCTTCGAGCACGCGGGCGTCGGTGTGGATCTCCGCCGCCGTGCCCTCGGTCAGCTTGCGGCCCTGCTCGAGCACGATCACGCGGTGGCACAGCGTCGTGATGAACTGGACGTTGTGCTCCACGATCAGGAACGTCTCCCCGGCCTGGTTGAGCTGCTGCAGGGCGACCTCGATCTCCCTGATGCGGCTGGGATTCACGCCCGCGACCGGCTCGTCGAGCACGACGATCTTCGGATGCGGCATCAGGGCGGCGGCCAGCGCCACCAGCTTCTTCTGGCCGTAGGAGAGGATGCCGGTTTCCGCCTCGTAGTAGCGCTGCAGGCCGATCAGCTCGACAAGCTGCCGCGCCCGCTTCTCCGACGCCTCGACCGCCTGCCGGTAGCGGCGCGTGCGCAGGAACTCGTCGATCCAGGTGGCGGGATCGAACTGCTGGGCGGCGATGGCAAGGTTGTCGGCCAGCGACAGCCGGTCGTAGACGCGCACGGTCTGGAACGTCCGCATCAGGCCGGCACGCGCGATGAGGTGGGCCGGACGGCCCGTGATGTCCGCGTCGCCGAGCACGACCTTGCCGCCGCCGAGTTTCTGGAAGCCCGAGATGCAGTCGATGGCCGTGCTCTTGCCCGAGCCGTTGGGGCCGATCAGGCCGGTGATGCTGCCGGCCTCGACGTCGAACGAGACGCCGTCCAGGGCATGGATGCCGGAATAGGACTTGCGCAGGTCGGTGACGCGGAGGATGGCGCTCATCGCAGGGCCTCGCGCATGCGGGCGAGCCGGCGCTCGCGCAGCCATCCCGCCACGCCCGACGGCATCACGAACATGGCAACCACCAGGATCACGCCGTAGATGATCATGCGCAGATCCTCGGAGAAGCGCAGCGCCTCCGGCAGTGCCGACAGGGCGATGCCCGCGCCGATGACGCCCCAGAAGCTGCCGGCGCCGCCGATGATCACGATGATCAGGAACGTCTGCATATAATAGAAATCGAGGAACGTCGGATCGATGATGCGCAGGTTGAAGCAGTAGACGCCGCCCGCGGCGCCGGTGATGGCGGCGCTCAGGGCGAAGGCCGCGAGCTTGTAGGGCATGGGCGAGATGCCCTGCGCTCTCACCAGGGGTTCGTTCTGCTTGATCGCCACCAGCGTGCGGCCGATGCGCGAGCTGCAGAGCGCGAACAGGAAGGCGATCGCCGCCATGGCGAAGGCCCAGGCGATCCAGTAGAACTGCCGCGGCGTGTCGAAGCGGCGGCCGAACGCCTCCGGCGCCGGCAGATCGGGAATCCCCAGCGGCCCCCGCGTGAGGCTCACCCAGTCTCGGGCGATGAGCGTGGCCAGGAGCGCGAAGGTCAGGGTGGCGATCACGAACGCATGCCGGTTGGTGCGCAGCATCGGATAGCCGACCACGAGGGCGATCGTGCCGCAGATCACGCCCGCCAGGACGACGCCGGACCAGAAGCTGCCGCCGAGGCCGACCACGGTGAGCGCTGCGGCGTAACCGCCGATGCCCCAGAAGCCGAGCTGGGCGAAGGACAGCAGCCCCGTGAAGCCATAGACGAGGTTGAGCGCTGCCGCCGCGGTCGTGAAGACCAGGGCCGAAATGCCGATCCCGATCACGTAGTTCGAAGAAGTAAGGAGCGGCAGCACGGCGAAAACCGCCGCCGCAGCGAGAGCGGCGGCCAGTTTCATCCGACGCGCATGCCTCCGCGCTTGAACAGACCTTCGGGCCGCAGGAGCAGCGCCACGATCATCACGACGAAGACCGAGCCTTCCTGCCAGGCGCTGGCGAAGAAGCCGCCGATCACGCTCTCCAGCAGGCCGAGGACGACGGCGGCGACGACGGCTCCGGGAATGTTGCCGAGGCCGCCGATCGTGACCAGGGCGAAGGCCTTGAAGATCAGGAATTGCCCCATGTAGGGCGTGACGAGCTGGATCGGCGCCAGCGCCGCCCCGCCCAGGCCGCAGAGCCCGGCCGCCAGAACCATGGCATTGCGCGCCACGACGCGCGGCCGGATGCCGACCATCAGCGCCGCTTCGCGATTCTGCGCGATCGCGCGCATGGCCCGGCCGAATTGCGTGAAGCGGAGCGTCGAATAGAGGCCGGCGAAGGCCACCAGGGCCGCGGCTGCACCGATCAGGCGGGTCAGGGTGATCCGGATGTTGCCGATTTCGACGCCATCGAAGCCGTATTGCGTGTCGACTATGCGCGGCGTCGCCGTGAAGAAATATTGCACGGTGTGGATCAGAATGATCGACAGGCCGAGCGTGATCAGGATGCTGCGTTCGAATTCATCGGGCCGCAGGCGCGCCAGCAGGATCTCATAGACGAGCAGTCCCGCCAGCATCACGAGCAGGATCGCGGCTGCCAGCGCCGGCCAGTAGAGCAGTCCCACGACCGGCAGCGCAAAAGTCATGGCATATGCGCCAAGCATGAGCAGTTCGCCGTGCGCGAAGTTGATGATCTCCATGACGCCGAAGATCAACGACAATCCGACCGCGATCAGGGCATAGAGGAGGCCCAGCGCGAGTCCGTTCAGCGTCAGCTGAAGAATGTATACGGCATCGATGGTCATTGTCGTCGAGACTCTGCAAATCCCAGACCAAGCAGTTGACAGATAATCGCGAATCCGGTGACTCTGCAACTATCGAAACGATGTACCGCTATTCGGCACACCAGAAATGACCGCACCCAGGCTGACCGGACGGCGTCTGATCGTGGCGCCGCGGCCGCAGACGGCGCGAATCGAGCTCAAGAAGGCGGCTCGGTCGCAGTCGCTCGAGCGCGGGCTGGACGTGCTGGAGATCATCGCGGCCGAGGGCGCCGAACTGGGGGTGCGCGAACTCGCCCGCCGCTGCGGGCTCAGCCCCACCATCGTACAGCGCCTCGTGAGCTCCCTGGCAAGCCGCGGATATATCGAGAAAAATGACGAGACGTCGCGCTATCGGCTCGGCCATCGCGCGCTGGCGCTTGCGGCGAGCGGCGAAGGCGCCTTCGACTATGTCGTCGCCGCGCGCCGCGAACTGGAGCGCCTGGCGCACGAGCATCATCTGAACGGCTTCGTCTCGGTGCTCCGCGGCGGACGGGCGATCTACCTGCTGGCCGTGCAGGCAGACGGCCCTGTCGCGATCAAGGTCAGTCCCGGCAGCGAGATGCCCCTGCACAGCACCAGCGCCGGCAAGGTGCTGCTGGCGTCGGTGAGCGACGCAGAAGCGCGCAAGATCCTGGGCGCGCGCAAGCTGACCGCCATCACGCCGCATACCATCACCGATCCCGTGGCCATCGTCGCCCTGCTGCCGAAAGTGCGGCGGCAGGGCTTCGCCCTGGTCAACGAGGAGAACATTCCCGGTGTCCTCTCGGTGGGGGTGCCGATCCGGGACCGTACCGGCGCCGTGCTCGCGGCGCTGAGCGTCGCGTTCCCGAAATATCTCGATTCCGGTTTGACGTTGTCGAGTGTCGAACCGTTGGTGACGGCAGCGGCGCTGCGGATCTCGCGGTTGCTTGGCATGCCGTCTGCTTCACTGTTGGCTTAGTGATCGAGGGGGATCTGTGCGGAGGGACATGATGAAAGGGAAACTCTGGTTGGCGGTTGCGGCCGCTTGTGTGCTGGGTGCCGGGTCGGCGATGGCGCAGCCGATCGTGATCGGCGTCTCGACGCCGAAGACGGGACCTGCGGCGACGGCATCGGAATGGGAAATGTGGGGCGTCAATCTCGCCGTCGACGAGATCAACGCCGCCGGAGGATTGCTGGGCGGCCGCAAGGTCGAGCTGATGGTCCTCGACAACAAGTGCAACCCGTCGGAAGGCGTGAACGTCGCCAACAAGCTCGTCGAGGCGAAAGTGGTGGCGATCGAGGGCTCGCACTGCAGCTCCGTGCATCTCGCCACGATGAAGATCATCGCCGATGCCAAGATCCCCATGATCACCGGCATCGCCTCCAACCCGCAGATCACGGCTCTGGCCGGACCGGGGCGGAACGAATACGCCTTCCGCATCAGCCCGTCTGACAGCGCCATGATGGATGCGCTCGGCATCTATCTCGGCCAGAAGAAGCTCTTCAAGACGGTTTCGATCGTCGGCGAGGATACCGACTTCGGGCGCGGCGGCGCCGATGCGTTCAAGGCGGTGGCGGACAAGGCGGGCGTGAAGATCGTCTCGACCGACTTCCCGCCCCAGAACACGCCCGACTTCACCAGCCTGCTGACCCGCCTGCAGCAGCTGCATCCCGATGCCATCGCCACGTTCCAGATCGGCGGCGATTCGATCAACTTCCTGCGCCAGGCGATGCAGCTCGGCCTGCGTATTCCCTATACGGGCCGCGTCGAACTGGGCGGACGCAACCAGCCGATCATCGAGGCCGGCGGCATGGAGAACTCGATCAGCGCCTGGGTCTACAATGCGACGATCGACGATCCTCTGAACAAGGCCTTCGTCGAGAAGATCAAGGCCAAGTACAAGTCCGAGCCCTACCTGCAGACCTGGGCGGGTTATCAGTGCATTCGCATCATCGCGCAGGCGATCAAGGATGCGAACAGCACCGATGGCCAGAAGGTCATGGAGGCGATGCGGAAGGTCAAGATCGCCAACCTCATGGGCAAGACGGTGACCTTCGACGACCACAATTCGATGGGCCACTACGTCGTGCTGCAGACGGTGAAGAACCGGAAGGTCGCCGTCGCCGACCTCGTCGAAGTGAAGTAACGCGACACTCGTCGCGACACCCCGAACGGCGCCGCTCGACGGCATCGTTCGGGGGCATCGTTCGGGGTCGATTCCGGGGACGCGAGGTCGTGGCGGCCTCGTCCTGCCGGCCGGGGTTAGGCCCTCGGACGCGGCAGGTTGCGGCGCTTGTCCTGCTCCGTCATCGGGCCGGTCCAGCGCGTGGCGATCTCCAGCGTGATCGGTTCCAGCGGCTGCGCGGCGTGGGCGGCGTCGTGCCGCTCCGTGCCGGCGTCGGCATAGAGCGTCGTGCGGATGCGCGGGGTCCGGCCAAGGTCGGCGATCAGCCGCTCCATCGCATCCGGCGGCAGCTCCTCGCCATGCTCCGCGCCCGCCGCACGGGTGATCGATTCGTTCATCAGGGTTCCGCCGAGATCGTTGGCGCCGGCGTTGAGGCAGTGCCTGGCGCCCTCGATGCCCATCTTCACCCACGACGTCTGGATGTTGGGGATATGCGGATGCAACGCGAGGCGGCCGATGGAATGCATCAGGACGGCCTCGCGGAACGTCGGCCCCAGCCGCGCCTGGCCCTTGAGCGCGATCGGCGCCTCGGCGGCGACGAAGGGCAGCGGCACCAGCTCGGTGAAGCCGCCGGTCTCCTTCTGCAGGTCGCGCAGCCGCAGCAGGTGGCGGGCCCAATGGATCGGCTGGTCGACATGGCCGAACATGATGGTGGCGGTCGACCGCAGGCCGGCCTTGTGGGCCGCTCGCATGATGTCGAGCCATTGCTGGGTCGATACCTTGTCCGGGCACAGGATGTCGCGCACCTCGTCGTCGAGCACCTCGGCGGCGGTGCCGGGCAGGCTGCCGAGGCCGGCGTCGCGCAGTTCGGCGAGGAAGTCGGGGATCGAGCGGTTGCGCGTCGTGGCGCCGTGCCAGACCTCGAGCGGCGAGAAGGCATGGACATGCATGCCCGGCACCGCGTCGCGCACCGCGCGGCAGACCTCGAGATAGTATTCGCCGCTGTAGTCCGGGTGGATGCCGCCCTGCATGCACACTTCGGTGGCGCCGCGGTCCCAGGCTTCCCGGGCGCGCCGCACGATCTCCTGGACCGTGAGGTCGTAGGGCGCGCCGCGCAGGTTGGCGGCGAGCTTGCCCTTGGAGAAGGCGCAGAAACCGCAGCGGAAGTAGCAGATGTTGGTGTAGTTGATGTTGCGCACGACGGCATAGGAGATCGTGTCGCCCACGGTCTCGCGTCGCAGCGTGTCGGCCGCCTTCGCGACGGCGGCGAAGTCGCCGCCGCGGGCGGCGAACAGGCGGACGATCTCGTCCTCGTGCAGATCCCCGCCCCGCATCGCGCGATCGATGCTTGGCGCCAGGCTGGTGCTTGGCTGCACCGCCGGCAGGGACAGGGTGCGCACATCCGCTTCGGGCAGCGCCATCACCAGGCCTGGCCGCCAGTCGTGGTCACGCCGAAGACCGTCGGCCTCGCTCATTGCCAGCACGCGAGGGCGGAGCGCCGGGTCGACCCACGCCTTGTCGTGCACGTAGCGCGGATAGACTGCCAGACGCTCGACCAGCGCCTTGCCGTGCCTGGCGCTTTCGACGGCGAGCGCATCGAGCGCAGGCCATGGCCTCTCGGGGTTCACGTGATCGGGCGTCACCGGGGACACCCCGCCCCAGTCGTCGATGCCGGCGTCGATCAGCCGGCCATAGCCGGGCTCCTGCAGGTTGGGCGGCGCCTGGATCGACAGCGTGCCGCCGAAGATCAGCCGGGCGACGGCGACGGTCCACAGCAGCTCGTCGAACGAGGGTTCGGGCGCGCCGGCCATGCGCGTATCGGGCTTGGCCTTGAAATTCTGGACGATGATCTCCTGCAGGTGGCCGTGCAGGCGATGGAGATCGCGCAATTCCAGCAGCGCCTCGATCCGCTCGGCCCGCGTCTCGCCGATGCCGATCAGGATGCCGCTGGTGAAGGGCACTTTGGCCTTGCCCGCCGCGCGGATCGTGGCGAGCCGGGCCCGCGGCTCCTTGTCGGGGGCGCCGTAGTGCGGTCCGCCGCGCTCGCAGAGGCGCGGCGTCGTGCTCTCCAGCATGATCCCCATCGAGACCGAGACCCGCCGCAGCCGGGCGAGATCGTCTTCGTCCATCAGCCCGGGATTGAGGTGGGGCAGCAGGCCCGTCTCCTTGAAGACGAGGTCCGCCATGGCGGCGAGGTACTCCAGCGTCGTTGCATAGCCCATGGCCGCGAGGGCTTCGGCCGCCGGCTTCCACTTCAGCTCCGGCTTGTCGCCGAGGGTGAAGAGCGCCTCGGCACAGCCTGCCGCCTGGCCGGCCCGTGCGATCTCCAGCACCTGCTCCGGCGACAGATAGGCCGCTTCGCCGCGGCGCGGCGGACGGGCGAAGGTGCAGTAGCCGCAGTTGTCGCGGCAAAGGTGCGTGAGCGGAATGAAGACCTTCTTGGAGAAGGTCACGCGGTCGCCGAACACCGCGTCGCGAAGCGCGGCCGCCTCACGCATCAGCGCCGGCAGATCGTCCGTTCGGGCAAGGAGGGTCTCGACTTCAGGCGACATGGCGGAACACACGGTACGCGGGGTGATCGGAAACGAGCGCGGCGAGATCGGCCGGCGTGTCGATGTCGCGCGCCAGTCCGGGCCGGCGCACGAGAACGGCCTCGATTCCGCTAGACCTTGCATGCTCCGCATGCAAGCCGGCACTGGGCTGGTTGGTCGCGAAGGCGAAATCCAGGACCGTCGGCGGCCGCAGCAGCAACGCGTTGGTGCCGCCATCCTTGGCCTCGGCGATGACCACGGCGCTCTCGTGTCCTGCATCAATCATGGCAGCAATGTCCTCGATGCAGAGATAGGGCAGGTCGGCCGTGACCAGCAGCAGCTGGGTGGCGCCCTCGCTTTCCACGAGGCGGGCCGCTGCCGCAGCGTCGGCATTGAGATCGCCTTCGCCCTGGTCGCTGCTCGCGACGTGGATGCGGGCGATCCCGGCCTTGCGCAGCGTTTCGAGAACGTGGTCCAGCATCTTCTGGGCGAGCGCGCGCCGCCCCGCCGCATCGAGCACGCCGGCGAGGCGGCTCTTGGCGAGGTCCATGGCCTTCATCGGGACGACGGCAACGAGCATCGTCAGGAGTGTCGCAGAGAGGAGGCGAGGGCGTCCACGAATTCGAGAGTCGTCGCGGCGAGCCGGCGCTTGTCGAGATCGTTGCGCATCATGGTATCCGTGACCTGCACCTTGATGCCGAGGGCCTCGATGGCGGGTGCGAGCGCTGCATCGGTCCGGTCGAGCAGGAAGCCGTCGATCAGGCCCGCATAGTAACGCGCGACGCCCAGGGCGGAAACGTCATGGCCGAGCTCGGCCAGCATCTTTGCGGCTGGCCCCTTGATCGCCTGCCCGCCCACGATCGGCGTTACGGCGACGCGCGGTATCCTGAGCCCTTCGATCGTGTTGCGCACGCCCGGAATCGCCAGGATCGGGGCCACGCTGACGAAGGGATTCGAGGGACAGACGACGAGACCACGCAGGTCGCGGGGCTCGCGAAGGGCAGGGTGAGGCGTGGCCGTCTCCGCTCCGGCGAAGCGAATGGCCCGGACCGCGGGCTCGCAGTGCAGGCGCACGAACCAGTCCTGGAAGGCGAGGTCGCCCTGGTCCGTGCTGACGATGGTCCGCACCGGATCGTCGGTCATCGGCACGATCGCGCATTTCACGCCCAGCCGTTGCGCGAGTTCCCGCGTGACCTCCGAGAGCCTGGCGCCGGCGCGCAGACGGCGCGTGCGTACGATGTGGGTGGCGAGATCCCTGTCGCCGAGACGGAACCAGGTTTCGGCGCCGAGCTGCCCCAGCGCGTCCATGACGGCCCAGGTCTCGTCGCGACGGCCCCAGCCCGTTTCGGGGTTGGCAATCCCGGCCAGCGTGTACATGACCGTATCGAGATCAGGGGAAATGCTGAGCCCGAGATGCTCGAAATCGTCGGCCGTGTTGACGGCGACCGTCAGGGCTTCGGCAGGCAGCGCGGCGGCGAGGCCAAGGGCGAGCTTGGCGCCTCCCACGCCGCCTGCCAGCGCGAGAATTCGGGTGCTTGGATGTGGCATGGCCGGACCTTAGCGCAGCCGTGGCCCGGGAAGCCACGAGAGGCCGCGCACGCGTGCAATGCGGGAGCCGCCGTCGACATCGCCGGGAAGCGGTCGATGGGGCTGCCAGTGCCGGCTCAGACGCCGAGTGCCTGCGCCAGGCGTTCGAAGTCGCGGGTGCTTCCCGGCAGGCCGAACCGAAGCCATTGCGGCTGGCGCGGGAAGGTGCGGACATGGATTCCGCACGCGCCGAGCCTCTCGGCGATCGCCGCTGCGGACTCGTGCGCCACGAGGCGGAAGAGGTGCGTGCCGCCGACCGCCCTGCAGCCGGCCGCCCCCAGCACTTCATCCAGGCGTCGGCCATCGGTCTCGAGCCTTTCCTTCGTGGCCTGCAGCCAGGCATCGTCGGACAGCGCGGTGCGGCCGATCGCCAGAGCCGGGCCCGAGACGGCCCACGGCCCCAGCTCCTCGCGCAGCCGTGCGGCGAGATCCGGCTGGGCGATGGCGAAGCCCAGACGCAGGCCGCCGAGCCCATAGGTCTTGCCGAACGAGCGCAGGACAATTGTTCGCGGCGGCAGTGCGCCGGCGAGGCTCGCTGCGGGCGGCAGGAAATCGATGAAGGCCTCGTCCACGACCAGCAGCGTCTTCGGAGCCGGCAGGTCGCGAGCGGGGATCAGGCGTCCCGTCGGATTGTCGGGGTTGACCACGACGATCACGTCGGCGTCGCTTGCCCCACCGAGGTCCGCAACGACCCGGACCTCGTGACCCAGACGACGCCACGCCACCTCATGCTCCTCGTAGGTCGGTCCGATGACGGCGACGCGCGACGTCGGAACCAGGCGCGGCAGGAGCTGGATCAAGGCTTGCGTGCCGGGGGCGGCGACGAGACATTCATACTCGGATACGCCGTAGCGTCGGCCCGCTGCTGAGATTAGGGCGGCTTCCTCCTGGCGGCCCGGCAGCCGCGCCCATGCGTCGTTGCCGACGATGCCGATCGGATAGGCGTGCGGATTGATGCCGGTCGAAAGATCGAGCCACGGCAGCGGCGCGTGGGGATGCCGACGACTCGCAGCGCCGAGGTCGCCGCCATGAACGACGGGATTCATGTTCGGTTTGCCGGCTGCGTTGCGCATGATAGGCACAACGTCATGTTCGTCAGTCTGTCTCTGCTCGCCGCGTTCATCGAATCGGTCGTCGGCTATCCCAATTTCGTGTTCCGGGCAATCGGTCATCCCGTGACCTGGATCGCGCGGGTCATAACATGGGCGGACAAGGCGTGGAATTCCGACGAGGACTCGGAGGTGCAGCAGAGGATGCAGGGCGTCGCCCTGCTTTTATTCCTGGTGGGAGGCAGTCTCGTCGCCGGCCTCGTGGTCACGCGCGTACTCTATCTTCTGCTTCCCTCGGTGCTGGCATTCGTCATCTGTGCGGTGGTGGCGAGCAGCCTGCTCGCCCAGCGCAGCCTCGAATCGCATGTCATTGCCGTGGCCGACGCGCTGGATGCCCGCGGTCTTGCGGCTGGCCGGCAGGCGGTGGCGATGATCGTCGGGCGCGACACCGCGGAACTCGACGAGGCGGGCGTCAGCCGGGCGGCGATCGAGAGCCTGGCGGAGAGCTTCTCCGACGGCGTCGTGGCCCCCCTGTTCTGGCTCGTGATCGGCGGCTTGCCGGCATCGCTTGCCTACAAGGCGATCAACACCGCCGACAGCATGATCGGGCACAAGACGCCGCGCTATCTGCACTTCGGCTGGGC
>JAFEFG010000103.1 GCA_018240685.1 Pseudomonadota bacterium
ATCCAGGAGCTGCTGGGCCATGCCAGCCTGTCGACCACCCAGCGCTATACCGACGTCGACGCTGCCCGGTTGAGCGCCGTCTACCGGGCCGCCCACCCGCGCGCCAAGGTCCGCTAGCCCCCCCGGGCGAGGGCAGTTACCGCCCGGTAACGTTTTTTAAAAAGGAAATAAAAAGGAGAACCGGGCCTCGCACGGGCAGCGGCGATGGATTCGGTCGGGCATGGGCAGGCGGTGAACATGGGTCGACGCGCCATGATAAGCCTGCCCCGGTTCGCGGCCCGATTCCGGTCGCCAACGAGGCACGAACGAACCTAGGCCGCGCGCACGACCTCATAGACAAGGTGCAGCGCGCCTCGCGACCGCGGCGTACAGCTCGCCAGACGCAGATCGAGTTCCGGCGTCCCGGGTGGAAACAGAGGAATGCCGTCGCCCAGCACGATCGGGATGACGGCCATCTCCAGCACGTCGAACCGGTCCGCCGCG
The DNA here is from genome assembly GCA_018240685.1 of Pseudomonadota bacterium. GTDB lineage: Bacteria > Pseudomonadota > Alphaproteobacteria > Reyranellales > Reyranellaceae > Reyranella. Next base: position 484 of record JAFEFG010000103.1, read on the forward strand.
ATCATCTCCCGGATCACCTGGCCTCCGCCTTCGATCCAGACGCGACGACAGCCGCGCGCCTCCAGTTCAGCCGCCACCGCGCCCAGATCGCCCGACCGCGTCTCCACACCCGGCGGCGCATCCGGCAGCGCGCGATGGGTCATGACGACGGTCTGCTTGTCGGCATAGGGCCAGGCACCGAACCGGCGCACGACGTCGTAGGTCTCCCGGCCCATCAGGATGCCGTCGACACTCGCCAGGAAGGCGTCGATGCCGAACTCCTCCGGCGGATGGTTCGCCAGCCAGTCGAACCTGCCGTCGGGGGGCGCGATCTTGCCATCGAGCGACACGGCGATATGGCAGTGCCACACGGTCCTGGTCATCGGCTCGACTCCTTTCGCTGCGCCGCCCCTTCGTACGACGCTCAAATTAACCGAAAAGGATGGGAATAAACTGTTCCCGGCAGCGTCTCCTTCCAAGGCAACACCCGCACGGAGGAGATATGGAGATGCTGAAATCGTTTGCCGTTACCGCTTTTGCCGTCGTTCTTGCCGCCGGCACGGCCATCGCTGCCGAGCCGACCGCGATGGCTCCCTCGGCCAAGAACGGCATGTTCGTCGATGCCAAGGGCATGACGCTCTACACCTTCGACAAGGACACGCCGGGCAAGTCGGTCTGCAACGGCCCCTGCGCCACCAACTGGCCGCCGCTGCTGGCCGCCGACGGCGCCAAGGCCTCCGGCAGCTGGTCGATCGTCACCCGCGACGACGGCCACAAGCAGTGGGCCTACAAGGGCAAGCCGCTCTACGGCTGGACCAAGGACACCAAGCCCGGCGACACGACCGGCGACGGCTTCCTCAACGGCGCCTGGCACGTCGCCAAGCCCTGAGGCCGCGGGCGCCGGCCGCTCGTTCCCGCTCTCTCCGGCCGGCGCCCCTTTTTGCCCTAGACTGTCGCCCGCATGGCCGACGCCTCCGCCCTTCTCGAGCCGCAGATCCCGGCGCTGCGCCGCTACGCCTATGCGCTGCTGCGCGACCACGATCTGGCCGACGACCTGGTGCAGGACACGCTGGAGCGGGCGCTCTCGCGCTGGGCCTTCCGCCGCGACGACGGCGACCTGCGCGCCTGGCTGTTCGCCATCCAGCGCAACCTCTATGTCAGCCGCTGGCGGCAGAGGCGCCGCCGCGGGACGCCGGTGGCGCTCGACGAAGCGCCGCTGCCGGGCGTCGCGCCGCGACAGGAGGCGACGATGGAAGTGCACGACGTGCTCGCCGCGCTGGACCAGCTGCCTGAGGAGCAGAAGTCGCTGCTGCTGCTGGTGGGCGTCGAGGATTTTTCCTACGACGACGCGGCGCGCCTCCTCGGCATGCCGGTCGGAACGGTGATGTCGCGTCTCTCGCGCGCACGGCAGCGACTGCGCGCGATCGTGGAGACGGGCAGGACGACGCTTCTTCGGAGAGTGAAATGACAGGCGGCCCCGACGCCATCATCGAGGACGATCTGCAGGCCTATGTCGACGGCCGCCTGGACGGCGCGCGGCTGGCCGCGGTCGAGGCCTATCTCGCGCAGCACGCCGAGGTGCGCGAGCGCGTGGTGCTCGAGCAGCGCCAGCGCGCGGCGCTGCGCGGGCAGCTCGAGGCCAAGTTCGCCGAGCCCATCCCTCCGCGGCTCTGGATCGCCAACATCCAGGCGGCGCGCCGCCGCCGGCTGAGGCGCTGGACGGGAGCGGCTGCCGCAGGGCTGCTGCTGTTCACGGTCGGCGCCGGCACGGGCTGGATGGCAGGCCGGCGCGGGACCGATCTCGCGGCGACGACGGCGGCGCCGACGACAGCGGTGGCGCAGAATGCCTCGGCCGCCTACCGCACCTTCGTCGTCGAGGTCGCGCACCCGGTCGAAGTCGACGCCCAGCATCAGGCACATCTGCTGCAATGGCTGTCGCGCCGGCTCGGCAAGCCGCTGGTCGCCCCCGACCTCGGCCACTTCGGCTACCGTCTGATGGGCGGGCGGCTGCTGCCGGGCGGCCGCGGGGCGGCGGCGCAGCTCATGTACGAGGATGCCGGCGGCAGGCGCCTCACCGTCTATGTCCGCGCCGCCGAGGGCAGCGAGACGGCGTTCCGCTTCCAGCACGAAGGCGAGGCCTCGACCTTCGCCTGGATCGACCAGGGTTTCGGCTTCGCCGTCACCGGCGCCCTGCCGCGCGAGGAGCTGCTGCCCATCGCCGAGGCCGTCTATCACGGCTTCGCCGGCGACACCGATGCCGTGAGGAAGAATTGATCCCGTTGGCCGCGGGCCCGGAAGCTCACCGGTCCGGATCGGTGAGATCGTCGAACTCGTGCAGGTGGCGCGGCGCCCAGCGGTGGTTGCGCGCCCTGGCGATCCAGCGCGACAGCAGCGGCCAGCGGCGGCGTGCCGCCTTCACGTAATAGCGGCCGGTGTCGAACTCGGTGGCGAAGAGATAGAGCGCGATCACGAAGAAGATCCAGCCCTGCAGGATCGGCAGCAGGCCGCCGATCACGGACAGGATCAGGCAGGCGGCGATCGCCAAAGCCATGAGCGGCTTGCGCATGGACGCTCCAGAACTGACGTCGATCCCGAGTCGCGCACCGGAGCCTCGCATGCTCGCGCAAGGACTCCCGCCTGCGTCTTAAGGCTCCCTCGCCCGGCCCGGGATGACAATCGATTCGTTGGCCGATCCGCTGCCGCGCCACGCGCTCACAGATGGATCGGCTTGTCCCAGGCGGCCAGCGCCGCCTCCTTCAGGGCCTCGTTGACCGTGGGATGGGCATGGCAGACGCGGCCGATATCCTCGGCCGATGCGGAGAACTCCATCGCCAGCGCCGCCTCGGCGATCATGGTGCCGGCCTCGGCGCCGATGATGTGCACGCCCAGCACCTGATCGGTGGCCTTGTCCGCCAGCACCTTCACGAAGCCCTCGGTGGCGCCGTTGGCGCGGCTGCGCGGATCGGCGGTGAAGGGATACTTGCCGACCTTGTAGGCAATGCCCGCGGCCTTGAGCTGCTCCTCGGTCTTGCCGACCCAGGCCACCTCGGGCTGGGTGTAGATGATCGAGGGCACGAGATCCCAGTTCACGTGGCCCTTCTGGCCCGCCATCGTCTCGACGCAGGCGACGCCGTCCTCGCTCGCCTTGTGCGCCAGCATCGGCCCGTCGATCACGTCGCCGATCGCATAGATTCCGGGAACCGAGGTCTGGAAATGGGCGTCGACCTCGATGCGCCCGCGCGGCGTGAGCTTGATTCCCGCCTTGTCGAGCCCCAATCCCTCGACATAGGGCCGCCGGCCGATCGCCACCAGCACGATGTCGGCCTCCAGCGTCTCGGCCGCGCCGCCCTTGGCCGGCTCGACCGTGAGCGTGACGCCGTTTGCCGTCGTCTCGGCCCCGGTCACCTTGGCGCCGAGCTTGAACTTCATCCCCTGCCGCGCGAGCGCGCGCTGGAAGTGCTTGGTCACCTCGTCGTCGACGCCGGGCACGATGCGGTCGAGGAACTCGATCACCGTCACGTCGGCGCCCAGCCGGCGCCAGACGGAGCCCAGCTCGAGGCCGATGACGCCCGCGCCCACCACGACCAGGCGCTTGGGCACCTCGCCGAGCTCGAGCGCGCCGGTGGAGGAGACGATCCTCTTCTCGTCGATGGCCACGCCCGGCAGCGGCATCACTTCCGAACCCGAGGCGATCAGGATGTTCTTCGTCGACAGCGTCTCGGCGACGGCGCCGTCGGCGCCCAGCACGGCCACGACGCCCGCCTTCTCGATGCGGCCGGCGCCGGTGAAGAGCGCGATCTTGTTCTTCTTGAACAGGAAGGCGATGCCCTTGGTGGTGGCGTCGACGACGTCGGCCTTGCGCTTCATGAGCTGGGCGAGGTCGAGCGTGGGCGAAGCGACCTGGATGCCGTGCACGGCGAGATCGTGGCCCGCCTCCTCGAAGAGATGCGAGGACTGCAGCAGCGCCTTGGACGGAATGCAGCCGACATTGAGGCAGGTGCCGCCCAGCGTCGCGCGCTTCTCCACCACCGCGACCTTCAGACCGAGCTGCGCGGCGCGGATCGCCGCCACGTAGCCGCCCGGACCGGCGCCGATCACGACGAGATCAAAGGTTTCGTTTGCCATTGGTCATCCCTCGTTGCGGGGCATGCGCCGCACTGCCGTGGCGCGATCATGACGCGCCGCTTCGCGCAGGCTGTCCCGCGCTTCAGTGGCGCGCCCCGGCCTCAGACGCCGAGCAGCAGGCGCTCGGGGTCCTCGATGCATTCCTTCACGCGCACCAGGAACAGCACGGCCTCGCGGCCGTCGATGATGCGATGGTCGTATGACAGGGCGAGGTACATCATCGGCCGCACCTTGATCTCGCCGCCGACCACCATTGGCCGCTGCTGGATCTTGTGCATGCCGAGGATGCCCGACTGCGGCGGGTTGAGGATCGGCGTCGACATCAGCGAGCCGTAGACGCCGCCGTTGGAGATGGTGAAGGTGCCGCCCGTCAGGTCGGCGATCGACAACTTGCCGTCGCGCGCCTTGCGGCCGAGATCGGCGATGCCCTTCTCGATCCCGCCGAAGGAGAGCTCATCGGCGTCGCGCAGCACCGGCACGACCAGGCCCTGCGGCGTGCCGACGGCGACACCGATGTCGTAGTAGTTCTTGTAGACGAGCTCGTCGCCCTCGATCTCGGCATTGACCGCCGGCAGTTCCTTGAGGCCGGCAATGCAGGCCTTCACGAAGAAGGACATGAAGCCCAGACGCGCGCCGTGCTTCTTCTCGAAATCGTCCTTCAGCCGCTCGCGCAGCGCCATGACGTTGGTCATATCCACCTCGTTGAAGGTGGTCAGCATGGCGGCCGTGTTCTGCGCCTCTTTGAGGCGGTTGGCGATGGTGCGGCGCAGGCGCGTCATGCGCACCCGCTCCTCGCGGTCGGCGCGCTGCCGCGGCCCGGCCGGCACGGCGGCCTTGGCGGCGGGAGCCGCGCTCGGCGCGGCGACCGACTGCAGCGCAGCCAGGATGTCGGCCTTGGTGGCGCGGCCTTCCTTGCCCGTGGGCTGGATGGCTGCGGCGGCGACGCCCTTCTCCTCGGCGAGCTTGCGGGCGGCAGGGCCCGAAGCGGCGAGATCGGCGCCCGTCGGCGCAGCCGGTGCGACGGGTGCCGGAGCCGGCTTCGGCGGCGCGGCCGGAGCCGGTGCGGCGGCCGGCTTGGGCGCCGCGGCGCCGGCAGCGCCCGCCTCGATATGGCAGAGAACGCCGCCCACCTGGACGGTCGCGCCCTCGGCAACGGCGAGATCGGTCAGCGTCCCGGCGACCGTCGCATTGACCTCGACGGTGACCTTGTCGGTTTCGAGCTCGCACAGCGGCTGATCGATCGCCACCGCATCGCCCGCCTTCACCAGCCATTTGGCGACGGTCGCCTCGGTGACCGATTCGCCCAGCGCGGGGACCTTGATCTCGACGGCCATGACTCTAACCCCTCCTCACTCGCTGCTCCGCCGCCCCGCCATCAGGGCAGCGTGAGCGCCCGATCCACCAGATCGGCCTGTTCCTTGAGATGCGTGCGCAGCGACCCGGTCGCCGGCGACGCCGATTCCGAACGGCCGATATAGACCGGCCGCTTGCCCTTCACGTCGATGCCCGACAGCGCCCGCTCGATACGACGGTCGACGAAGTGCCAGGCGCCCGCGTTCTCGGGCTCCTCCTGGCACCACACCACTTCCGCGTTGGGATACTGGGCGAGGCGCGCACCAAGGCGCGTGAAGGGGAACGGATAGAGCTGCTCGATGCGCAGGATCGCGACGTCGTCGATCTTGCGCTTGCGGCGCTCGGCCAGCAGGTCGAAGTAGACCTTGCCGCTGCACAGGACGACGCGGCGCACCTTGTCCGCGGCGGCGAGCTGGTCGACCTCGGCCAGGATGCGGCGGAACGACGAGCCCGGCCCGAAGTCGGCCAGCGTCGACACGCAGTCCTTGTGCCGCAGCAGCGACTTGGGCGTCATGACGATCAGCGGCTTGCGGAACGAGCGGCGCACCTGACGGCGCAGCGCGTGGAAGTAGTTGGCGGGCGTCGTCGGCACGATCACCTGCCAGTTGTCCTCGGCGGAGAGCTGCAGATAGCGCTCCAGGCGCGCCGAGCTGTGCTCGGGGCCCTGGCCCTCGTAGCCGTGCGGCAGCAGCATCACGAGGCCGTCCATGCGCAGCCACTTGCTCTCGCCCGAGCACAGGAACTGGTCGATGATGACCTGCGCGCCGTTGGCGAAGTCGCCGAACTGCGCCTCCCACATCACCAGCGCATTGGGCTCGGCCGACGAGTAGCCGTACTCGAAGCCCAGCACGCCTGCCTCGCTGAGCGGGCTGTCGATCACCTCGAAGTGCGCCTGCTCCGGCGCGAGGTTGTTGAGCGGCACGTACTTGTTCTCGTTGGCTTGGTCGACCAGCACCGAATGGCGCTGCGAGAAGGTGCCGCGGCCGGAGTCCTGGCCGCTGAGGCGCACCGGCGTGCCCTCCGTCAGCAGCGTGCCGAAGGCGAGCGCCTCGCCGGTGGCCCAGTCGATGTCCTTGCCGGTGTCGATCATCTTGCGCTTCTCCTGGAGAAGGCGCGTGATCTTGCGGTTGAGGTCGAAGTTCTTCGGCGGCTCGGAGATCGCCCGGCCCACGGCCAGCAGCTCGTCCATCTCGACCGCGGTCTGGCCCTTGCGATCCTCCTCGCCCGGCGCGACCGTGAGGCCGGCCCAGCGGCCCTCGAGCCAGTCGGCCTTGTTGGGCTTGTACTGGCTTGCCGCCTCGAGCGCCTTGTCGAGCTTCTCGCGCAGCGCCGCATCCATCGCGGCCACGTCGGCGGCAGTGACGACGCCCTCGGCCTCGAGCTGCTCGGCATAGACCTGCTTCACCGACTTGTGGCCGCCGATCTTCTTGTACATCAGCGGCTGGGTGAACATCGGCTCGTCCGACTCGTTGTGCCCGTAGCGACGGTAGCAGAACATGTCGATGACGATGTCGCGCTTGAAGCGCTGGCGGAACTCGGTCGCGATGCGGCAGGCATGCACCACCGCTTCCGGATAGTCGCCGTTCACGTGCAGGATCGGCGCCTGCACGATCTTGGCGACCTCGGTGCAATAGGGACCGGAACGCGAATAGGTCGGCAGCGTGGTGAAGCCGATCTGGTTGTTGACGACCAGATGGATCGTGCCGCCGATGCGGTAGCCGCCGAGGTCGGAGAGATCGAGGCTTTCCGCCACCAGGCCCTGGCCCGCGAAGGCGGCGTCGCCGTGCATCAGGATCGCCATCACCTGGCTGCGGTCGGTGTCGCCGCGCTGGTCCTGCTTGGCGCGCGCCTTGCCGAGCACGACCGGATTGACCGCCTCCAGATGCGACGGATTCGGGGCCAGCGACAGATGGATCACGTGGCCGTCGAACTCGCGGTCGGCCGAGGCGCCGAGATGGTACTTCACGTCGCCGGAGCCGCGCATCTCCTCGGGCAGAGAGGGGCGGCCCTGGAACTCGGAGAACAGCGCCGTGTAGCTCTTGTGCATGACGTGCACGAGCGTGTTGAGACGGCCGCGATGGGGCATGCCGATCACGACTTCCTTCACGCCGAGCTGGCCGCCGCGCTTGAGGATCTGCTCGACGCCCGGGATCAGGGACTCGCCACCGTCGAGGCCGAAGCGCTTGGTGCCGACGAACTTGATGCCGAGATACTTTTCCAGTCCCTCCGCCTCGACCACGCGCTCCATGATGGCGCGCCGGCCTTCGAGCGTGAAGTCGGTGCGGTTCTCGATGTGCTCGATGCGCTCCTGGATCCACGCCTTCTGGTCGGGATCGGAGATGTGCATGAACTCGACGCCGATCTTGCCGCAGTAGGTCTTGCGCAGCCGGTCCATGATCTGGCGCAGCGTCGCCGAATCGCCCAGCGCCAGCGAGCCGAAGATCAGGATGGGACGATCCCAGTCGTTCTCGCCGAAGCCGTGGCTGGCGGGATCGAGCTCGCGATGCGGCGCCTGGCGCACGAGACCGAGCGGATCGAGGTCGGCCTCGAGATGGCCGCGGATGCGGTAGGCGCGGATCAGCATCAGCGCCCGGGCGGTGTCGTGCGCGGCGGCGCGGATCGCCTCCTCGCCCTGGCCCGCCAGCGGCATGGGGACGGCGGCGCCGCCCCGGAGGTTGAGGTTGGCGGCCCGGCGCGGCATTTCGGCGTCGGGCACGTCGATGACGCGCGCGCCATGCGGCGCCCAGCTCGCGCCGCGCACCTCGGCCAGCACGTCGCCGCGCTCCTCGGCCAGCGCCTCGAAGAAGACGCGCCAGTCGGCGTCGACGCGGCTCGGATCCTCGAGGAAGCGCGCGTAGAGCTCTTCAATGAAAGGCGCATTCGCGCCGAACAGGAAAGATGTCTGTTCTGCCTGCATTGGCCCAATCTCCTTGGAGTGGCCCTTTCGACAATCGCCGCCGGGCCCGATGCTCGGCGGCGGGGGACCGATCAGCCCTTCATTGCCTTAAGCATTTCCTCGCCCAAAGCCGCCGGCGAATCGGAGACCCTGATGCCCGCCGAACGCATGGCCGCGACCTTGAACTCCGCCGTGTCGTTGCCGCCGGAGATGACCGCACCAGCATGGCCCATGCGGCGGCCCGGCGGCGCGGTGCGCCCGGCGATGAAGCCCACGATCGGCTTCTTGGTCTTGGACGCCTTGATGAACTCGGCGCCCTTCACCTCGGCGTCGCCGCCGATCTCGCCGATCATGATGACGCCCTCGGTCTCGGGATCGGCCAGCAGCATGTCCAGGCACTCGACGAAGTTGGTGCCGTTCACCGGATCGCCGCCAATGCCGATGCAGGTGGTCTGGCCAAGGCCGACCGCCGTGGTCTGCGCCACTGCCTCGTAGGTGAGCGTGCCCGAGCGCGAGACGATGCCGATCTTGCCGCGCTTGTGGATGTGGCCCGGCATGATGCCGATCTTGCACTCGCCCGGCGTGATGACGCCGGGGCAGTTCGGCCCGATCAGCCGCGACTTGGACCCGGTGAGCGCGCGCTTCACCTTCACCATGTCCAGAACCGGGATGCCCTCGGTGATGCAGACGATCAGCGGGATCTCCGAATCGATCGCCTCGAGGATCGAGTCGGCGGCGAACGGCGGCGGCACGTAGATCACCGACGCGGTGCAGCCGGTCTTCTCGACCGCCTCGGCCACGGTGTTGAACACCGGCAGGTCGAGATGGGTGGTGCCGCCTTTGCCCGGCGTCACGCCGCCCACCATCTTGGTGCCGTAGGCGATCGCCTGCTCGGTATGGAAGGTTCCCTGGGCACCGGTGATGCCCTGGCAGATGACCTTGGTGTTCTTGTCGACGAGGACGGCCATTAGTTCGACTCCTTGACCGCCTTGACGATCTTTTCCGCGGCGTCGGCGAGGTTCTCTGCCGAGGTGATCTTGAGGCCGGATTCCTTGAGGATCTTCTTGCCCAGATCGACGTTCGTCCCTTCGAGGCGGACGACCAGCGGCACGTGCAGGTTCACTTCGCGCGCCGCGGCGACCACGCCCTCGGCGATGACATCGCAGCGCATGATGCCGCCGAAGATGTTCACCAGGATGCCCTCGACGTTCGGGTCCTTGAGGATGATCTTGAACGCCGCGGTGACGCGCTCCTTGGTGGCACCGCCGCCGACATCGAGGAAGTTCGCGGGCGCGGAGCCGTAGAGCTTGATGATGTCCATCGTGGCCATGGCGAGCCCGGCGCCGTTCACCATGCAGCCGATCTGGCCGTCGAGCTTGACGTAGTTCAGCGCGTACTTGGCGGCCTCGGTCTCGGCCGGATCCTCCTCGTCGACGTCGCGCAGATCCTCCAGCTCCTTGTGCCGGTAGAGCGCGTTGTCGTCGAAGTTCATCTTGGCATCGAGCGCGACCACGTCGCCCGAGCCGGTCACCACCAGCGGGTTGATCTCGATCAGGGAGCAGTCGAGATCGACGAAGGCCCGGTAGAGACCGCCCAGCAGAACGGCGAAGTTGTTCACCTGCTTGCCGGTGAGGCCGAGCGCGAAGGCGATCTTGCGGCCCTGGTAGCTCTGGTAGCCGGCGGCGGGGTCGATCGCCTGCTTGACGATCTTCTCGGGCGTCTCGTGCGCCACCGTCTCGATGTCCATGCCGCCCTCGGTCGAGGCGACGACGGAGATGCGGCCCACCGCGCGGTCGACCAACAGCGAGAGGTAGAGCTCGCGTTTGATGTCGCAGCCTTCCTCGATATAGAGGCGCTTCACCGTCTTGCCGGCGGGGCCGGTCTGCTTGGTGACGAGGTCATGGCCGAGCATCGCCGCCGCGCTGGCGCCGACGTCCTCGACCGACTTCACGACGCGCACGCCGCCCTTGCCGTTGGGATCGTCCTTGAACCTGCCCGCGCCACGGCCGCCGGCATGGATCTGGGCCTTCACCACGGTGACGGGACTGCCCAGCTTGCGGGCCACGTCCATCGCCTCGTCCTTGGTGTAGGCAACGCCCCCCTTCAGCAGGGGAACAGCGAATTTCGCCAAGAGAGCCTTGGCCTGATATTCATGAATATTCATGGAGTCCTGTCGTTCGGGACCGCAGCAAAAAGCGTGCGCAACTTTTTAGGTTGCAAAACGCAACTCACTTGAACTTGCGGCACTCTATGCGTGCCGCAAGCCCTTTGCAACGACGGACTGATGATCGTTTGGAGACCAGCCGAAATAATACGCAGTATGCCTGCGAATTAGGCGCCGGCGACGATCTTCTTGGTCGCTTCGACCAGCGACTTCACGGCCGCAACCGACTTGTCGAACATCGCCTTCTCGTCGGCGTTGAACGACACTTCGACCACTTTCTCCACGCCGCCCTTGCCGAGCACGACCGGCACGCCGATGTAGAGGCCCTTCACGCCATACTCGCCGTTGAGCAGCGCGGCGCAGGGGATGACGCGCTTCTTGTCCTTGAGATAGGCCTCGGCCATCGCGATCGCGGAGGCCGCCGGCGCGTAGAAGGCCGAACCGTTGCCGAGAAGACCGACGATTTCGGCGCCGCCGTCACGGGTGCGCTGGACGATCTTGTCGAGCTTCTCCTGGGTGGTCCAACCCATCTTCACCAGATCGGGCAGCGGAATGCCGGCCACCGTCGAGTAGCGCACCAGCGGCACCATCGTGTCGCCGTGGCCGCCCAGCACGAACGCGGTCACATCTTCCACCGAGACTCCGAACTCCTCGGCCAGGAACAGGCGGAAGCGGGCGCTGTCGAGCACGCCGGCCATGCCGACGACGCGGTTGGCCGGGAAGCCCGTGACTTCCTGCATCAGGCCGACCATGGCGTCGAGCGGGTTGGTGATGACGATCACGAACGCGTTAGGGGCGTTCTCCTTGATGCCCTTGCCGACGGCATTGATGACCTTGGCATTGATGCCGACCAGGTCGTCGCGCGTCATGCCGGGCTTGCGCGGCACGCCCGCCGTCACGATCACCACGTCGGCGCCGGCGATGTCGGCGTAGTTCGACGAACCGGAATACTTGGCGTCGAAGCCCTGGACCGGCGAGAGCTGCGCGATATCCAGCGCCTTGCCCTTGGCCGTACCCTCGGCCTGGGGAATGTCGAACAGCACGACGTCGCCCAGGTCCTTCTGGCCGGCGAGCAGAGCGAGAGTGCCGCCAATTTGTCCGGCGCCGATCAGCGCGATCTTCTTGCGAGCCATGCGAAATTCTCCAGTTCGTGAAGGCGCGCGTGGTAGCGCGATTCCGCCGGAGCGGCAAGGCGGCCCCTTTTCCTGCATCAGCCGCCCCCGAACCGAATACCGGGAGGGCGACGGATATTTCCGCCGATCGCAGCGGTCTATGTGACGCGCGGCCGAGCGAGGGTCAGACCGGATGCCGCTTGAAATGCTCGAGCATGAGATCGGTGGCCCTGGCCGAGGCCTGATCCATGACGAAGTGGCCGACACCCGGCAGAACCTCCATGGCGTACGCGGCCCCCACGAAGTCGCCCGTGCCGTGTGCAGCGTCGGGACCGACCGTGGCATCGGCGTCGCCCCAGATGTAGAGCGTCGGCACCTGGATCGTGCCGACATCCGCGGCCAAGCCCTTGTTGGCACGATACCAGGCGAGGGCCGCCTCAAGGGCGTCGGCATGGCCAAGCACGCCGAGATGCTCCTCGATTGCCGCGTCGGGAACGCCCTGCGAGGCGAGGTTGCGCCGCAAGCGGCGCGCGTTCTCCTCCAGCAGCATCGGTCCGGTCTGCGGCTCGAGAAACTTGCGATGGTGACGTGAGCGATGCTTCTGGTCGCCATCCGCCTTCAGCAACGCGCGCCGGAACGACAGCGGATGCGGCCGCGACAGCACCGTGAGAGAGGCGAGTCGCCCGGGATGGGCGTTGGCCACGCCCCAGGCCACCTGCCCGCCCCAGTCATGGCCCACCAGATGGAAGCGCCGGCCGGCTGCGCCGCAGGCATCGGCAATGTCGACGGCGTCGGCGATCAGCTTGTCGAACGCATAGTTGGCGAGATCCGTCGGATCCGGCCGCGCGCCTGGCGAGTAGCCGCGCTGGTCGGGTGCGGCTGCACGATAACCGGCCTGCGCCAGCGCCGGCAGCGCCGCGCGCCAGCTGTGTCGCGACTCCGGGAAGCCGTGCAGCAGCAGAACGAGAGCGCCGCCGGCGGGACCGGCGGCATCGATCGTGAAGGCGAGCCCTGAGCGGGTCTTGAGTTCGAGCGTTTCCACCATCCGGTCAGGTTACACCGTTCGCCTTGAACCAGGCGAGGCAGCGCTTCCAGCCGTCCTCCGCCGCCTCCTTGCGGTAGGAGGGACGGTAGTCGGCGTTGAAGGCGTGCGGCGCGTCCGGATAGACGTGGATCTCGGACTTCATCGCCGCCGGGTTGCCGGAGGCCTTGAGCGCCGCCCGCATCTTCTCGACGAGCTCCAGCGGGATGCCGGCATCGGCGCCGCCATAGAGGCCGAGCATCGGCCCGTGCAGTTCCTTCACGACGTCAGGCGGGTTCTTCGGCGTCACCGGCGACGGCCTGTAGGCGAGCGGACCGTACCAGGCCACCGCGGCCTTGATCGCCGGATTGTGCGCATCGTAGAGCCAGGTGATCCGGCCGCCCCAGCAGAAGCCCGTGATGCCGAGCTTCGACATGTCGGCCTTGCCCTCTCCCTTCGCGAAAGCCGCCGTCGAGTCGAGGTCGCCCATGACCTGCTCGTCCGGCGTCTGGGACACGAAGTCCTTCAGCAGGGTCTGGATGTCGCTGACCTTGGTGGCGTCGCCCTTGCGGAAGTAGAGGTCGGGCGCGATGGCGTAGTAGCCCAGCTTGGCGAAGCGTCGGCACATGTCGGCGATATGGGCGTGCACGCCGAAGATCTCCTGCACGACCAGGATGGTGCCGAAGCCGGTGCCGGATGCCGGCATGGCGCGATAGGCCATCATCTCCTTGCCGTCCTTCGTCTTCACCGAGACCGCGCCGGCGGTCAGGCCGTCGGACGGCGTCACGATCATGGTCTGCGCCTGGATGGGTTGCACCGCGAGCGCGAAGGTGGTGCCGAAGGCCGCGGTGCCGAACAGGGCATGGCGCCGCGAAACGATGTGGTCGAACGAGATGCTGTCGCCGTCCATGGTGGAACCTCCTGTCGAGTGATCGCGCGACGGTATCGCGCACTGGACGGAGGCAGCGATCACAATCCGGCGAGGCGCCTAGCCCGCCTCGACATGCTCCAGCGTGAGATACTCCGGGCTCTGCATCTCCATCAGCCGCGACACGGTACGCTGGAATTCGAAGGCGCCGTCGCCCTCGACATAGAGCTTGTCCGGCGCCGTCGCAGCCGAACAGATGAACTTCACTTTCCGTTCGTAGAACGAATCGATCATCGTCACGAATCGCGCGGCCTTGTCGCGATTCTCCGGCCCCATCTTGGGTATCTCGGCCAGGATCACGGTATGGAAGTGGTCGGCGATGCAAAGAAAGTCGGCGGCGCCCATGGGCTTCGAGCACCAGTCCATATAGTGGGCCATCGCCACGCCCGGCGCGGCGCGCGGCACCTCCACGTCGCGGCCCTGCGTGCGCAGCACGCGCGGCTCGCCGTCGGCGCCGTCGGTCAGCGCCCGGAACGCCTCGTCGAGCTTCTTGGTCGCCCAGGCGCCGAGCGGCGTCAGGTAGAGGTCGAGGTTGCGCATGCGGCCCATGCGGTAGTCCTGCGCCCCGCCCAGCTCGAGGACCTCGAGCCGCTTCTTGACCAGCTCGATGAAGGGCAGGAAGCGGTCGCGCTGCAGGCCGCTCTTGTAGAGATCGTCCGGCGCGCGATTGGAGGTCGCGATCACCGTCACCCCCTCGTCGAACAGCGTCTCGAAGAACCGTCCCAGGATCATGGCATCGGCGATGTTTGTGACCTGGAATTCATCGAAGCAGAGCAGGCGCGTCTCGCGCGCGATCTGCCGGGCGATCGGCACGATCGTGTCGGATTCCGGCGGCGCGCCCTTGGCGGCGAGTTCCTCGCGGCGACGGTGCAACCGCTCGTGCACCTCGAGCATGAACTCGTGGAAGTGCACGCGCCGTTTCTTCTCGACCGGCGCATCTGCAAAGAAGAGGTCCATCAGCATCGACTTGCCGCGGCCGACCGGCCCCCAGATATAGAGACCATGCGGACCGGCCGGCGGCTTTTCCGCGCGGCCGAAGCCCAGCCGCGCCAGGAACCCGGACCGGCCCGTGGATGCGGACAGGGCGACGAGCTGGTCGTGCACGGCCTGAAGACGCTGAACGACGCGTTCCTGCACGGGATCGGGGTGAATCTGACCGGCGGCGCGGCGGGCGGCGAGGTTGGCGGCAGGTCCCTCGCCGGTCGTGGGGGTATCGGAGTCCATTGCGGGCGATTACCTAGCTCACCCGTGCGCGCCTGCCTATAAGATGCGGCAATGAAGATCGCGTTTCTCGGCACCTCCGCCTTCGCCGTGCCCGCCCTCAAGGCCCTCGTCGAGGCGGGCCACGAGGTCGTGGCCGTCTATACCCGTGCGCCCAAGCCCGCCGGCCGCGGCCAGCAGGAGCGGAAGACCCCAGTGCACGAGGTCGCCGACGCGCTGGGCCTGCCCGTGCGCACGCCCAGAGGCCTGCGCAGCGACGAGGAAGCGGCGGCCTTCAGGGCGCTCGATCTCGATGCCGCAGTGGTCGTCTCCTACGGCCACATCCTGCCGAAAAGCTTCCTCGAGGCGCCGGTGCTGGGCTGCATCAACATCCACGGCTCGCTGCTGCCGCGCTGGCGCGGGGCAGCGCCCATCCATCGCGCCCTGCTGTCGGGCGATGCCGTCACCGGCGTGACCACCATGCGCATGGACGAAGGGCTCGATACCGGGCCCATGCTGCTCGCCGAGCGCACGCCGATCTCCGCCGCCGACACAGCGCAGACGGTGCACGACCGCCTGGCCGAGATGGGCGCCACCCTGATCGTCTCCACGCTCGACGGGCTGATGCGCCGGACGCTCGAGCCCGTGCCGCAGCCCGACGAAGGCGTCACCTACGCCCACAAGCTGGGCAAGGAGGAAGGCCAGCTCGACTGGCGGCGACCGGCCGCCGAGCTCGAGCGCAAGGTGCGTGCCTTCCACCCCTGGCCCGGCACCTTCTTCGAGGCCCCCAAGGATGGCGGCGTGGAACGGATCAAGGTCCTGGAGGCGGGCCTCGTGCTGGCCGGCGGCGCGCCTGGAACGCTCACCATCGGTCGGGACGGCTTCCCCATCGTGGCCTGCGGCAACGGCGGCCTGCGCCTGCTGAAGCTGCAGCGACCGGGCAAGGCGGCGCAGTCGGCCGACGCCTTTCTGCGCGGCTTCGCCTTCCCCGCCGGGACGGTGCTGCCCCCGCCCACCGTCGCGTCGCTGCCGCACAGCAAACCCGGCTGATCCGTGCCCCGCTACAAGATCACGGTCGAGTACGACGGCGGGCCGTTCGTCGGCTGGCAGCGCCAGGACACGGGTCCGTCGGTGCAGGCCGCCCTCGAGGATGCCGTGTTCGCCTTCTCGGGCGAGCGTGTGCATGTCCAGGGCGCGGGCCGCACCGATGCCGGCGTGCACGCCCGCGGACAGGTGGCGCATTTCGATCTCGTGCGCGAGCACGCGACTGAGAGCGTGCGCGGCGCGCTCTGCTTCCACCTTCGACCCAACCCTATCGTCGTGCCAAGCGCGGAGATCGCGGCACCGGACTTCCACGCCCGCTTTTCGGCGACCTGGCGGCGCTATCGCTATCGTATCCTGAACCGGCGGTCGCCGGCGGCACTGGATCGCGGTCAGGTCTGGCATGTCCCGGTCCCGCTCGACGCCGACGCGATGGCCGACGCGGCGGCCGTGCTGGTGGGGCGCCACGACTTCAACAGCTTCCGTTCGGTCAACTGCCAGGCAGCCTCGTCGCTCAAGACGCTCGATATGCTCACGGTCACGCGCAACGGCGAGGAGATCGCCATCGATGTCGGCGCGCGCTCCTTCCTGCACAACCAGGTGAGAATCCTGGTCGGCACGCTGCAGCTCGTGGGGCGCGGCCAGTGGACCCGGCGCGACGTCGAGGAGGCGCTCGCCGCGCGAGACCGCACCCGTGCCGGTCCGACGGCGCCGCCGGTCGGCCTGTGCCTGATGGAGGTGCGCTACGGGCTAGCCGCCGAGGCCGGGCGAGACGCCGAGGACCCGGCTGACGATGAGTGACAGGAAGAGCGACGGCACCCAGTTCACGATCAGCAGCAGTCCGGCCATCAGCCAGTTGACGCTCAGCACCATCCGCGTGGTCGTCACGATCCAGTAGAAGAGCACCGCCTGCACGGCGAGGTCGAAGATCATCGAGAACGACGCCGGCGTGACGTTTGCCACCAGCGCGTCGGCCAGCAACAGCCCCATCGCCGGCAGGCTGATCCAGTTGAGCGCCCCGATATAGCGCGGGTAGCGGTCGAGCCAGCGGCGGTGCCGGGCGATCTCGTAGAACAGCACCGGGAACAGCAGCCAGTCCACGACGTAGCGCAGCGCCTCGACCAGTGCGATCTCGCTCTCGTCGGCGGAAACGGACAGGCCCGAATAGGAGATGACGGCGTAGAGCGCATAGAGCGGCGCCACCAGCGCCATGACCCAGAA
Source organism: Pseudomonadota bacterium (assembly GCA_018240685.1). GTDB lineage: Bacteria > Pseudomonadota > Alphaproteobacteria > Reyranellales > Reyranellaceae > Reyranella. Next base: position 17,524 of record JAFEFG010000103.1, read on the forward strand.
GGAACGCAGGCACGCCTCGACGCTGTTCTCGAAGTAGAACGGCGCCGCCGGGTCGCGCTGAAGGAACCGGAGCGCGCCCTGCGTACCGCGGGCGATTTCACTGCTGGTCAACACGACGGCAATCAGGCTGCGAAGTAGCGGTCGAGGACCGTCTCGTAGACGCGGGCCAGCGTCCTGAGGTCGGCGATGGCGCTCTTCTCGTCGACCTTGTGCATGCTCTCGCCGACCAGGCCGAACTCCAGCACCGGACAATAGGCGCTGATGAAGCGCGCGTCCGACGTGCCGCCGGTCGTCGACAGTTCCGGCTCGACGCCGGTCACGTCGCGGATCGCGCCCGCGACCAGGTCGACCAGCGCCCCCGGCGGCGTGTAGAACGATTCGCCCGACACCTCGACATTGCGGTACTCGACGACGCCGTTGCCGCCGACCGCAGCGCTTGCCCGCTCGATCCGCTCCTTGAGATGCGCCAGCA
>JAFEFG010000104.1 GCA_018240685.1 Pseudomonadota bacterium
ATCTGCTCCGATGCCTATGCGAGCGAGATGGTCCCCTACGCCGACCTCATCCTGCCCGATACGACCTATCTCGAACGATGGGATTGCATCTCGCTGCTGGATCGGCCGATCTGCGATGCCGACGGCGTTGCCGATTCCATCCGCCAGCCGGTGTTACAGCCTGATCGCGACGTGCGGCCGTTCCAGGACGTGCTGATCGAGTTGGGCGCACGTCTCGGACTGCCGGGATTGGTCAAGGAGGACGGCAGCCCCCGCTATCCTGGCGGCTACGCCGACTACCTCGTCCATCACGAGCGCAAGCCGGGAGTCGGCATGCTGGCGGGATGGCGCGGCCCGACGGGCGGCGAAAGCGGCATCGGCGGCGTCAACGAACACCAGCTCGAAGCCTACGTCGCGCATCAGTGCTTCTGGAGAGAGGAAGTGCCCGCCGGCGGCCGCTACTTCAAGCACGTCAATCGCGACTATCTGGACTGGGCGACCCGCCTGGGACTGATCGACAAGCCCGAGCCCGTCATCCTTCAACTGTACAGCGAGGTCCTGCAGAAGTTCCGGCTTGCCGCGCAGGGCTTCGGGGAGATCCAGCCGCCAGACGCGTATCGCGAGCGGATCGCGACCTACTTTGACCCCCTGCCGCTCTGGTACATGCCCTTCGAGGAAGCGATGGTCGACCGCCAGAGCTTTCCACTGCATGCGATCACGCAGCGACCGATGGCGATGTACCACTCGTGGGGCTCGCAAAACGCCTGGCTGCGCCAGATCCATGGCGAGAACAGGCTGCACATGCATCGTGCGACCGCGCAGGCCCTGGGGCTGGGCGACGACGACTGGGTGTTCGTGACGAGCCACCACGGGCGCATCAAGGTCCAGGTCAAGCTGATGGACGGCGTGAATCCGCACACGGTCTGGACCTGGAACGCCATCGGCAAGCGCGCGGGCGCATGGAACCTCGATCCCCAGGCGGCCGAAGCGCGGCACGGCTTCCTCCTCAATCACATCATCTCCGAACTGCTCCCCGACGGGGGGCAACCGAACCGCTACGGCAACTGCGATCCGGTCACCGGACAGGCTGCCTGGTACGATCTCCGCGTCCGCATCGAAAAGGCACCGGCCGAGGCGGGATTGACCCAGCCCCAGTTCCCGACGCTTCCGCTGCCGCCCGATCTGCCCGCGCCTCCGCGGATCCTGAGGAAGATGGCCGGCATCCGCACCCGCGGAGAGAGCCGATGACCAGCCTTCCCGCGACCTCCCCTTCCAGGCGACTGGGCCTGGTGATTGATCTCGACATCTGCGTCGGCTGCCACGCCTGCGCGGTGAACTGCAAGGAATGGAACGCGGGCGGCGCGGTCGCACCCCTGACCGATATCGATCCCTACGGTTCGGAGCCGGACGGCGTCTGGTTCAATCGCGTCCATACCTATGAAGTGAGCGACGGGACGGCCGGCCGGACCGTGCACTTCCCCCGCTCCTGCCTTCATTGCGCCCAGCCCGCCTGCGTGACGGTCTGTCCGACCGGGGCGTCCTACAAGCGCTCGGAGGACGGCATCGTCCTGATCAACGAAGAACTGTGCATCGGCTGCAAGCTCTGTTCGTGGGCCTGCCCCTATGGGGCCCGCGAGTTCGACCGCGACGCGGGCGTGATGAAGAAGTGCACGCTCTGCATCGACCGCATCTACAACGAGACATTCGCCCCCGAAGATCGCGTGCCGGCGTGCGTGGCGACCTGCCCGGCATCGGCCCGCCATTTCGGCGACCTGGGCGATCCCGGGTCGGCGGTCTCCAGGCTGGTCGCCGACCGGGGCGGCTACGACCTGATGCCGGAAATGGAGTATGCGCCGACGAACAAGTACCTGCCACCTCGCCCGTGCAAGGACGGCAAGGACGGAGTGTCGGCGCTCGAGCCGGCGCCGTCACAGGCCCCCAAGGGCCTGCTGGGTTGGCTCGACCGCCTGCTTTCCAGCGAATCCTGATCCGCGCGGCGACTCGGAGAAAACGTGCACCCCTCTCTCTCGGTGATCTTCTTCACGACCCTGTCGGGTGCCGGCTACGGACTGCTGGCCCTGACCGGCATCCTGGCGCCGCTCGGTGCGGTGCCGCAGGATCGGCGCTTCGGTCTCGCCGCGCTCGCCGTCGCGCTCGCGCTGATCGCAGCCGGCCTGCTCTCTTCCCTGTTCCATCTCGGCCGGCCCGAGCGTGCCTGGCGGGCCTTCTCGCAATGGCGCTCCTCCTGGTTGTCGCGGGAGGGCGTCGCAGCCGTGATCACGTTCGTTCCTGCGCTTGCGTTCGCCGGCGTATGGATCTTCGGCGGCGCCGTCTCGGCGATCCTCGGCTTTCTCGCCGCGGCCGGAGCGATCACGACGGTCGTCTGCACCGGAATGATCTACCGGTCGCTGAAGCCCATCCCGCGCTGGCACAACCGATGGGTCGTGCCCAACTATGTCGCGTTGGCTGGCATGACCGGCAGCGCCTGGCTTCTCCTGCTGGCGCGCCTCGACCAGGTTCAGCCGCTGCTGCCGCTGCTGGCCCTGGCGGCAACGGCGGCGGCGGCGATTCTGAAGGCCGCCTACTGGCGATCCATAGATGCTCCCGCGCCGTCCCCGACGGCTGGAAGCGCGACCGGCCTCGGTCGCCTGGGAACGGTACGGCTGTTCGAGGCGCCCCACACGTCGGATAACTATCTCCTGAAGGAAATGGGCTTCCGCATCGCCCGCAAGCATGCCGCCAAGCTGAGAAGGATCGTGCTGATCTCCGGCTTCGTGGCGCCGGCTTTGCTCTTCTGCATCGCCCTCGTGACGTCCGGCGCGCTTGCAGCGCTGCCGGCGCTGGTCGCCGCGGCCCTGATGATGCTGGGCGTCTTCGTCGAACGATGGCTCTTCTTCGCCGAAGCCCAGCATGTCGTAACGCTCTACTATGGCGGCTCGCCCGCCTGACCGTGGACCGACACGGGCGGGTCTTCGACGCTCCCGCCCAATTGCCGTGCGGTCGGATTGCCGTCGCGGTGCCAGCCTCACCGCCGCCGTGGTGCCCTGCCGCACTTTGGTGACTTTCAGTGCAAGATGCGCCAGATTACCGATGTTTTCGTTTGAAGATCAGGCGTGCAGTCAATGGCAGCAGAATCGGGCCGACCGATCTCCCGGAATATATCGGTCATCGGATTGGGATACGTCGGCCTCCCGGTCGCAACAACGTTCGCCAGGGCCGGCACTCCCGTCATCGCCTTCGACATCAGTACCGATCGGATTCGGGAGCTGAAGGCAGGGCATGACCGCACGGGCGAAGCGCGGGACGAGGACCTGAGGGCGCCCTCGCTTCACTTCACCTCCGATGCCAAGGATCTCAAGCGCGCCGACTTCCACATCGTCACGGTCCCCACGCCCATCGACGCCAGCAAGCAGCCCGACCTCGAGCCCCTGAGGAAGGCATCGACGACGATCGGACAGAACCTGAAGAAGGGCGATATCGTCGTCTACGAGTCGACTGTGTATCCGGGCGTTACGGAGGATGTCTGCATCCCCACGCTCGAGAAGGCCTCCGGACTCAAATGGAAGACCGACTTCAACGTCGGCTATTCGCCCGAACGCATCAATCCAGGGGACAAGGAACGGCGTTTCGACAATATCCTGAAGATCGTCTCCGCCGATACGCCCGAAACGCTCGACGTCGTCGACGCGGTCTACAGGAGCGTGGTGACCGCCGGTACCCATCGTGCAGCATCGATCAAGATCGCGGAATTCGCCAAGGTCCTGGAGAACACCCAGAGGGACATCAATATTGCGCTCATCAACGAGATCGCGCTGATCTGCGACCGGCTGGACGTGGACACCCAGGATGTCCTGAAGGCGGCCGGGACAAAATGGAACTTCCTGCCCTTTCGGCCCGGGCTCGTCGGCGGCCATTGCATCGGCGTCGACCCGTTCTACATCGCGCACAAGGCCGAGGAAGTGGGCTACCACCCGCACGTCATCCATTCGGGACGCCGCGTCAACGACAGCATGGGCTTCTATGTCGGCAATCGCGTGGCGCGAGCCATCATGCGGCGCCCCCATGACGGCCAGCCGCGGGTGACGATACTGGGCGTCACCTTCAAGGAGAACGTTCCCGACATCCGCAACACGCGCGTCGTCGACATCGTGCACGAGCTCCGCGACTTCGGCATCGACGTCCAGCTCCACGATCCGATGGCCGACGGCAAGTTGCTGCACGAGGAATACGACCTCTCGCTTACGGCGCTCGAAGCCTTGAAGCCGGCCAATGCCGTGGTGGTCGCCGTGGCGCACAAGGCCTATCGCGATCAGGGCTGGACGCTGATCGGGAAGCTGCTGAAGCCGGATGGCGGTTTCGTCGCGGACATCCCCGCCCTGCTCGACCGGTCCTCCGTGCCCGCCGGCGTCACCCTCTGGAGACTCTAGCCCCGGGCAATCCTGCCCGCCGGCAAAAGGATTCCTGCGCTCAGCAGGAAGGCTCCGTGCACAGGAAGCGGCGATCCGCGTCGCGCAGCACAAGGCATGTCAGCCGGCCGCTCGCGAACGCCCCGGTATCGATGTTGATCCGGTAGCGACGATCCTGCGGCTGGTCGCAGATCGTATGCCCATGGACGACGACATGGCCCGGCAGCGGCTCGCGGCTGTTCAGGAAAACATCGCGAATCCACATCATGTCGGTCGCGCTCTGCCGCTCCAGCGGCACGCCGGGCCGCACACCGGCATGGACGAAGACGTAGTCTCCGGCCTGGTGATAGAGCCGACACGCCCGCATGAGGTCGACGTGGCCTTTCGGAATGGCGGCCTTGGCGGACAGGCGGAGCGAGCCGATCGCATCGTCCGTCTGGGGACGGCTGCGAAGCGACACGCCGTAGGACATCAACGTCTCCAGCCCGCCAAAGGTGAGCCAGTCGCGGCCATCGGTCCGACCGTCGAGGAATGACAGCAGGGCGTCCTCATGATTGCCCTTGAGGCGAATCGTGTCGAACCCCGGCAGCGGATCGCGCAGAAGGAGGTCGAGCACGGCCCGGCTCTCGAGACCGCGATCTATGTAGTCGCCGAGAAAGACAAGGCTGCGCCGCGCGTCGGAGGCGTGACGCGCATCATCCATGATGAGGTCGAGCAGGTCCTGGAGCAGGTCGAGACGACCGTGAACGTCACCAACCGCGTAGACGGCCTCTCCGGCCGGAAGCTTGCCGATCCGATTCGAACGGGCTTCCCCACGCAGCCAGCGGAAAACCATCTGCCCATGCCCCCACGGGGCGCAGCCTACTTCATCTTCGGCACGATGCGCGTCAGCTTGGCGATGCCCCCAACCTCGGCCGAAGGAGCTCCGGTCGGAGCAGCGGCCCCGCCGGTGCCGGCACCGGCGCCGCCAGCACCGCCATAGGCCGCGCCGTAGTAGCCGCGATACCGCGAGTAGTAGTCGCCATAGTCGCCGTACTCGTACATCGCGTGCTTGGCGAGGTTGACCTTATTGATCACGATGCCGACCCGGTCGGTAACGCTCAGCAGAGCCGAAACCGCGCTCTTCACCACGTCACGCGGCGTCTTCGCCCAATGGAGGACGAAGATCGTGTAGTCCGCGAGCTGCGAGACGATGCGGGCATCGGACACGGCCATTACCGGCGGGCTGTCGAGAATGACGAGATCATAGCGGTCGGCGAAGGTCGCCAATGCCGCCTTCATGGCGTGAGACTCCAGCACCTCCGGCGCATTCGGCGTGTCCGCCCGTGCGCAGATATAGTCCACGCCGGACGGCTCGTGCCGGTGGATGCACTCGTCGAGCGTCTTGGTGCCCATCAGATACTCGTCGATCGTGCCGCCCCGGTCCTTGAGCCCCAGGGCGACGGCGAGCTTGGCCTGGCGCAGATCCAGATCCACCAGCAGCACCCGGCGCGAAGCGTTCATCTTCGTCAGCAGGCCGCCCAGCGCCGCGGAGAAGGTCGTCTTGCCTTCGCCGGGAGTGGACGACGTGACCGCAATGATGCGGGCGGGCCTGTCGAGGTTGCTGAGGCTGATCGCGGTGAATACCGCGCGCATCGCCTCCGCAGCCGACGACGTCGTTCGGTCGACGACCTGCGTGACGATATTGGCGCGCTGGCCGATCGTGCTCTTCACCAGCGGGATCATGCCCAGTACGGCCACGCCCGTTGCCTTCTCCACCTGCGACGCGGAGCGGAAGACGCGATCCAGCTTCTCGGCTGCGATGGCGCCGGCCATGCCCAGGAGGCAGCCAACGATGAAGGCAGCGAAGAGGCCGGTCTTGTACTGCGGAGAGGACGGCGTGGTGGACGGCCACGCATAGGACAGGATCCGCGCGTCGGCACGCTGGATGTCCTGCTGTTCGCGCAGTTCCTTGAAGCGGTTCAGGAAGCTCTCGTAGAGCGCCCTGTTCGACTGGGCTTCGCGCTCGAGCTGCTTGAGCTCCGCCTCGTATTGGCTGGTGGCGCCCGAAAGCACGGAAGCGCGTTCGACCTGGGCCTTCAGCTCCTCCTCTTCCGCCTTCGCCGCATCAAGCTCGGCCCGGATCGCCGTCGTGATGTTCTGGGTCTGCTGCAGGAAGCGCGCATGGACCGCGGCGAGCTCGTTCCGGGCCTGGATGAGCTTGGGATGGTTCGGTCCAAGCTGGGTGGAAAGCTCGGCGATCTTCCGGTTGAGCTCCAATTCCTGCGTACGCAGGGCATTGAGGGTCGCGTTGCTCGTGACTTCCGTGATGCCAGCGAGTTCATTGGGGTTGAGGCTCGCCTTGCTCAGGGCAACGAGACGTGCCTCCTTCTCGATCCGGCGGGTCTTCGCCGCCAGATACTTGCTGTTGAGGTCGGAGAGGGTCTGCGTGGAGACGACGCCTTCCGGACTGCCGGCAAGCCCCTTGTCACGCCGGTAGGTCGCCACGGCTTCCTCGGCGACCTGGAGATTGCGGCGCAACTCCGCCAGGCGCTCCTCGAGCCATTCCGTCGCGCGCCGGTTCGCTTCGTTCTTGTTGTCGACCTGATCAGCCAGATAGACCTCGGCGATCGCGTTCGCGATGCGCGCCGACATGGTTCCGTCGGGGCTCTCGACCGTAATGACGATGACGAAGGTGCGTCCCAGCAGCGATACGGTCAGGTGGCTGGCAACCGTGGCAATGGCCGCCCGGCGCGCCGGATCGCTGTCGTCCGTGGTCCGGTTCTGCCGGGCGGCCGGGGCTTGTGCCGCGCGCGGCGGCGGCGGCGGTGCCAGCAGCGACGAGACACCGGAGCGCCACAACTCCCGAATCGGCGCCAGCGTCGCCTCCAGGAAGCCCGGAGGCTTGGTCCCGTTGAAGTCGGGATTGGATGCCAGACCGAGGCGGTCGACCACCCGGCCGATGAGGAACTCGGACTGGATCACCTCGAGTTCGCTCTGGATCGCGCCGTAGTTGAGGGTATCCACGCCCGACAGCGCCGCTTCAGTGCTCACCACCTTGAAGGTGCGCGTATCGAGCATGATCCTCGACGACGCCTTATAGAGGGGCGTCTGCTGGGCGATGATGAGGGCCATGATCGCGACGGCCACGAGCCCCGTCCCGACGATGAGCGCCTTGCGCCGATTGAGAAGCCGCAACCACTCCCACAGTTCGTTGCCGCTGTCCGCAACGCGCGCCGTCGGCCCGAGAGCATCAGCCCCGGCCGGGACATGGGCCAGATCCCCATCATCGGCCACATGCTCAATCTTCGACAAAGGTCCCATTTTGTCCCATCCTGCGCCGGTCAGGGCGCAACCCCTTAATTACACACCCAGTTTGTGCAAATTTGGCGTCGGACTTGCAGTTTACCTCGACTTCACAAATTGCACCAGACAGGCAATTAAAACCACCGTTCCGGCACGCGGATGACGTCACCCGGTTCGACCAGCGTGTCCTCGGTCACATATTCCTCTTCAGCACTCTTTGAATAGTAGCGCTTGATCGTGATGTGAGTCTTGCTGGCCCGCCGGGTGAAACCGCCCGCGATCGCCACGGCCTGAATGACGCGCAGGCAGTTGACGTAGGCGAACGCGCCAGAGCGCGACACTTCGCCGATGATATAGAAGGGCCGCGCCGTGACCAACTCGACGCTGAGGCGCGGCGCGACGAGATATCCGGCCGTCCTGTAGCGCTGGCGCAACATCTCCTCGACCTCGTTCAGGGTCATGCCGACGACCCGGATGGGTCCCAGCATGCGCGCGGATATGTATCCCGTCGCATTGACCTCGTAGTCGCCGGAGAACTCGGTGTCCTGCAGCACGACGACGCGAATCTTGTCCCCGGCGCCGAGCCGGTAATCGCCCCCGCCCACCCTGCAGTCGTTGTTCGCATTGTACGGAGGACCGCTGGTCGGTGCCGTCATGCTGAAGGATACGACCTCGCGGTCCGGTGGCAGCGGAAGCTGGGTCACACCCGTCGTTGAACGGTCGCAGGCGGCAATGGCCAGCAGAGCCATGCCGACGAGACCCGCCAGGACCATCTTCAGGACCGATCGTCCGTTCGGGGAATTCAGGATAGTGTCTTTGTGTTGCACGGTGTCACCGCTTCGCGATCAAACGCACGGAAAATATTTCACGATTATACATCGGGCCGTTGATCGGGTCTGTCGATGTACCCGACGTATATTCGAAAAACGGCCCGATCTGGATCTGGGGGCGCAGCGCATAGAGCAGGCCGATCTGACCACGATAGATCGTGTCCGTTCGCGGCCCCACCCCTGCCCCCGGCACTGGCGTATAGTTCGCGGTCAGCAGCGACACGCCACCCACCGCCGTCCAGGCATCATGGATCAGGTAGTTGAAGTCGAGCCCGTAAGTCGTGCCGACATAGCTCGAATAGTTGCTGAGCGCGGTTTCCTGGATCGACCGGATGATGGACGGCCGCAGCGTCAGCGGCGCATATCCATTCCAGTTCCCCGTAAGACCGAACGTGAAGGACGATGTGGGGCCGAACTGCTGGTAGACCTGTCTCTGATAGCCGACGGTGCCTTCGAGGCTGGTCGCCGCCGAAGGAGTCCAGGTCGCGCCGAAATTGAGGGTCTGGCCGTCCGAATTGCGCTCCTGGTCGGAGGAGTTGATGAAGTTGAGATACCGCCGCTGGTTGATGATCGGCTGTATGAAGAACGCCAGGTCGCTGAAGACGTCGTATCCGAGACGGACCGACTCCTCGTATTCCGTCCGGTCCCGGCTCGATCCCGGCAGGCCGTTCGAGGTGACCTGGCTGTTGTCGTAATACCTGTAACGGGTCGCCGAGCCCCTCGCGTCATAGAAGAAGCGGCCGAAATGCTGGTACAGCTGCAAGCCGATCGGTATCGAAGTCACGACCGTTGGCGCCTGCGCGAACGAGACGTTCGGCGTGCCGAGCGCTTCGGTGTTCTGTTTGAAGGCCACCGACCATCGCGCATAGAACTCGCTGTAGATGTCGATCTTGCCGTCGGCCTGCAGCGTGAAATTCAAATAGTTCTGCGTCGTTGCGCTGGGATAGAAGCCGGCGATACCGCCCGCCAGCAGATGCAGCTCGTGGTTTGACCAGTCCGATCGCAGATCCAAGGTCGGCGCGACTGTCGTGTAGAGAGACCCAACTGTTCCCTGCGACGCGTTCTGGGCGAAGACGTTGCTGTCCGCGCCCACGTTCGTCTCCAACTGCGGATACAGGCGAAACGATCCGACCGTGATGCCGAGTTCGGATCCCGTCGGTCCTCCTCCTCCGCCGCCGCCGATCGACGGTATGACGGGGATGCTGGTGCCAAACGGCGCATTGACGATGGTCGTCGCGTAGGACGGCAAGGTCGTGACTTCACTGACCGGCCCGGTCGTCGTCGTGGTGATCGTCGACGTTCCGATCGAGCTCCCGACATTGTTCGGAGAGGAGATGGCCGGAAGCGCCGTCACAGGGTTGACGGACCGGCTCGTCGTCTGATCCGGCTTGGTCGTGGAGCCGCCGCTGCTCTTCGAGATATCGCTAAGGACTCCATTGGCGTCGACGGGGGCATTCCCGTCGACGACGACGGGAGCGCCTGTCAGCGGATCGATTGCCGTCGTCGTCCGCCCCGACCCGACGCTTGTGCCGATACTCGTGCCCGGCCCAACCCCGATGGTGTCGATGGCCTGCGTCGCGGCTCCCTGCGCCAGCGCAGAAGAGACACTGCAAGACAACAACGCCCACCCCAAGACCGGCGTCCATATCCATTGCGAACGATGAGCGCTTATCGACATGGGCGGGTGGCACCATCCAGGCAGAGGTCCAATGATTGGCTGTCCAAGAGTCTGCACGGGGATCGAGGTCAGGAACCGCCGGCGCGCGCACGGCTCGACAGCAAAGCAGCGGGTGCCTGGAAACGTGCGCAGACGCCCATCTGCGGACGATTCCCCCCTTCTCTGCCCCAGCACATGGATACGCCGGGAAAAATACTCCGCGTTCCGCGTGCAATTTCATTCATTGAATCCACCCGCAGCTCCCGGAAGTACCGACAATCAACCCACCCGTTGATCGCCGGAATTAATCACGGGGCAAACTACCCCAAAGCCCCATCACACGGTCTGTAAACAAAATACCGAAAAGCGCCTTCAAAACCAAGCAGGTATTGCCCGACCCAAAATCTTCACGCACCCCGCGCATTGAATAAGGTCGAAGGATATTCGCGTCGTTTACTCAGCTGGAGCGCCGCTTCGCGACCTCGTCGGCGAACTGCTCCAGCGCAGCAGCAAAACCAGCAGGATCCCCGCAAGAAACGCGCCAGTAGGGGATGCCCGCCGCACGGGCGAGCAGATCAACGTCCGAGTCGGCGCTGCCGACGAAAATCAGCGGTCTGCCGGAGTCCAGGCAGGCATAGATCTTCGACGGCATGACAAAGCCCACGAACCGATCCTTCAAGGTGACCAGATGGGCGTGTGGTGCTCGAAGCAGGCCCGGCAGGTCCTCAAGAGGCACGGGCGCCGACTTGTGAAAGGGCAGCCCCGCTTCCGTGAATCGCCTGACGAGTTCCTCCGCTCCCGCCCCCGACGCGCTGAGCCACAGACGCACCCGGCCCGATCCCTGCTGATGATGGAGGCGGTAGCCTTCTGCGACGGTATCGACCTCGTGCGCGATCCCGTAGTTGCCGGAGTAGAGAAGGACGCAATGCCCGGCGAGATCTGCCGGGAGAGGCGCACCGACAACGTCGGCAGTGAAGGAAACCGGCGACCCGTCGCGCACGAGGGCAATCCGTGACGGATCGACCCCGGTGTCACGCAGGCGTCGCAGCTGATCCTCGCCCAGAACTTCGAATGCATCGACCCGCTTGCGCCAGAAGTTGGTGAGCGCAAGCAGGCTCCTGAGCACGAACGACGGGCGTTCCTGCGCGGCGATGAGGCATTCGGGATGAAAGTCGGTGATCCGGTAGATCAGCCGCCCCTTCCAGAACAGCTTCAGAGGCACCAGCAAATGAATCAGGAAGGGAGGCGAACCGGTGAAGAGTATGCCGTCCGCAGCGCGCAAGCGCCCGAATGCAGCCAGCACGAGACGCAGGTCTGTCCAGATCGTCCAGATCAGCCGACGCAGCAGCGAGGCACGGGGGACCGGGCGCGCCGCCAGCCTCATCTCCGTCAGCGTTCCCTGACCGATACTGCTCTGTACCAGCGACTCACGCTCCGAAGACAGGCCGACGAGCGTCACGTCGTGACCGCGCTCTGCCAGCGAGCGTGCCCGCATCAGCATGTATTGCCCGACCGCGCCGAAGTCCGGCGGCAGCCAGTCGGCAATGATCACGAGGCGACGCTCGGTCGCCGGATCGAAAGGGCTATGTGCCAGGAGATCGATCATCGAGGCATGCCCTTCTCCTCGCCGCGCGCGAGGATTGAACGATAGAGGTCTTCCATTTGCCGGGCGACCGCCGACCAGCCGTAATGCGCGAGCACATGGCTGCGTCCGGCCTCCCCCATGCGCTGCCGCTCCGCCGGATCGGCAAGCAGCGTTTCCAGGCCGGCGGATATGGCTTGCGGCGTTCCTTCCACGACGACTCCGGCATTGGCGTCCCGCACGATCTCCGACATGCCGACCTCGCGCGTGACGAGGACGGCCACGCCGCGGCGCATCGCTTCGAAGGAAGCGAGACCGAAATTCTCCGCCAGTGATGTCATCGCGAATGCCGCCGCATTGGCAAACAGGGCCTCCTTGTCCGCACCGTCCACGTGGCGCGGCACGATGGTTACCCGCCCGTCGACCTTGGCCCGCCGCGCGAGCGCGGCCAGGCTCGCCGCGTGCCCTTCCCTGTCCCCGCCCGCAATCACCACACGCGCCGAGGGAACGTACGGAAGGGCGGCGATCAGCCGATCCAGCCCTTTCTCCCAGTTGATCCGGCCGAGCGACAGGATGTAGCCGCCGCCCGCGATCGCTGCCGCGATGTCGGCGGACACCGGTTTTCCCGCCAGCGGCTCCGGATCGTCCACGCCGTGGGGGATGACCTTCACGGGAGGCAGTGCCCAGCCCAATCCGCGAATGTCGTTTGCCTCGCCCGTCGATGTCGCATGGATCGCGGCGGCGTTTTCGAGGTTCCGCCGCTCGATCAGCGCAAGCCATGCCTCCTTGACCAGCCGGCTCTTCCGCCGGATCAGCTGTGGCGCCAGCATTCCGCGCGGAGAAGAGACATAGGGCACATGCGACGCTCGCGCCACGCGCGCTCCGGCCCACATCGGCCAGAGGTAGATGGCATGCAGATGCACCAGATCGAACGTGGGAAGCGCCGTTGCCAGCGCACGCCCCATCGGGGGCGACCAATACAGCCGGCGCAGGCGGCGGCTCGGAAAGTAGGTGACCTTCACGCCTTCGAGATCGACAGGCCTCTCCAGGGGAACGTCGCTGTCCCCGTCCCCGTCGACGTTGGTGGTGAAGACATGCACGTCATGCCCCAGGCCGGCCAAACCGCGGCATAGAGCGTGAACGGAGCGAATGGGACCGCCGTATCTCAGCGCAGGCAGATAGGTCGGCACGATGTGAAGAAGGCGCAAGAAATTCGTCCATTCCGGCAGGGCTTGCGGTTCGCCCGTGATCGATAGCATAGGTAGAGACCCCGAGGGCGATCAACCGCCATGCAACCGAGATCGAGACCATGAACGTCCGATGAGAATTCGGCTCTTTTTCGTGCCGTCGATCGCCGTCGCTCTTCTCGCGGCAGTCGCTCTGACGCTCTGCGCGATCACCGTCGCGATCGGGATGCCTTACGGCCTGATCCTGCTCCCCGTGGCTGCCTTTTATCTGAGCCTGTTCGGCATGTCCGCATGGGCCCTCGGCCGGATCCTCGTTCTTGAGCAATGGGCCGACTGGGACAAGCCGCGGCGCCTGCTGATTCTGGCACCGCACGAGGACGACTGCGTCATTTCCGCCGGCGGCATCGGCGCACGCAATCATGATCTCGGCGGCGCGACGCGCATCGTCTACCTGGCGCCCGACGACTCGCCTGCCATGGCCGCGAAGCGGACCGCGGAGGCGCAGGCGGCGTGGCGCGAGGCCGGCGTCGACGCCTCGAACCTCGTGCATCTCAACCTTCTGCCGCCCCTGCACCAGCGCGACCCGCAGAAGCTTCGCCGCGCGGCAACGACGCTGCGGTCGATCATCGACGACTTCAAGCCGGCCGTCATCGTGATGCCGATGTTCGAAGGCGGTCATATCCACCACGACATGACGGCGTCGCTGGTGGGCTCCATCGTGATGCCTCGGGACGAACTGGAAATCCTCGAGGCCCCCGAATACAGCCCCTGCGTCTCGCTCGGCCACACGCCGCACCGGATCATCGCGCTCTGCACCCGCTGGCTTTTCGGGCTCGTCTCCTACTACGGGCCGCCCGACGGCATCGACGACCGGCCGGTGCTGAAGTTCCGGCTCGCGGCAAGCGAGCTGGCCCGCAAGCGCCGCATGCTCTCCGCCTTCGAGAGCCAGAACGCAGCGTCGTTGATGGAGACGCGCAGCTATCCCGATCGCCTCGTGCGCTGGGATGCCGGCCGGCGTCGCCGCCATCCCTTCGCTTTCCGGCATTCCTATCCGGCGTTCGCGCAGGCGGCACGGAAGATCCTTCCGGCCAAGATCGTCGATCGATTGCTCCCCGGCGAGCGCGGCACGATCGGTCGCGGCGGCACGGTGACGGACTGGGAAGCGGAGCTGGAGGAGCGAGGCGCTCAGTAGCGGTACTTGCTCGCCAGCGCCACGTAGGCTTCGGCAGCCTCTTCGAGCGTCAGCTTGTTGTCGAGAATCATGCCGCGCGGATTGAAGGCGTCCGCCTTGACGCTCTTCCAGAAGTGGGCAAAGGCCGGCACGAAATCTCCGGCGTTCGTGAATTTCACACCGCAGCGATCATCCCAGTACGGCACCGAGGTGACGGGGCCGAAGCGGACGCCCCGCAGGAGATATTCAAGGTTCTGCCACTCTCCTCCCGGATCCCAGGCCAGCACCGGCACGCCCGCAGCCATCATCTGCTCCACGGCGATGCCCTGGGTCTCATGGTGGCTGAGATAGATCAGCGAGCGCGCCCGCCGGCTGAGCATCAGCAATTCCGGCTCGGCATAGAAGCCATATCGCAGATATTCGACGACCAGCCCGTGACGCTGCAGTTCGGCCATCAGCGGCTCGATCAGCATACGTTGATGATCGTCGCGCTGGCGATAGATCTTGTCGTAAACGACGACATCGACGTCCTTGGACTTCGATGCCGACGGCGCCCAGCGCTGCGTGTCTATGCCGACGGGCCAGACCGAAACGAGCTTCGGCCAGACTTTCGAAAACATCCGCTGAACCCACGGGCTGGGCACCAGCACCTGCCGAACCAGGTGATGCGTCGGCAGAAGCTCGTCATCGATCGGATGGTTGTAGATCGAGGTCCCGAACAGGATCGGGGTCTGGGCCGAGAACCGCGCCAGCAAGTGCGGCTTGCCGATCAGCGAGACCAGATCTTCCGGATTGTTCCGCACATAGCGGTAGTTGTTGAGCCGATATGGCGCCCCGATGCGATCCAGGCCCGCTCTCAGATTGAGGAACACCCGCATTGCGCCGCCGGGCTGGCGTGTCCTGCCGGCAAGAAGTCGAATCAGACGCCGCGGATAGCGGTCGAACGGAATCCAGCGATCCGGATCCGGCTCCTCATAGAAGAGGTTCACTGGCTGCAAAGACTTCACTTCGGAAACGCTCGCAAAACCTCTTCACCCTCGTGTCGATCGTAGATAGCACAGATGGTGTGCAATGATTGAGAAATTTAGCCGCTGCGAGCGGAGCGTCGCCGCAGACGGCACGCTGCAGGCCGCAGACATCGCCCCGTGTGCCGTCGGATCCAGATCGCCGCCGCTACCCTATTGCAATCAGCACTGCAACCTGCCGGAGAAGCCGTCGATCGGCCGCTGGCATCCTATGGAGGAGCCTGCATCACGCCGTCCGTGGTGTCGGCGGATTGGCGGTCATCGATAATCTCGCGATAGAGCACGGCCATTTCGGACGCCACATCGGCCATCGTCCTCGACGGGAGGATGTTCGCGGCCAGTCGCGCCAGATGGCTCCTGTCCAAGGCCGCCGCCTGCATCGCGGCGGCCCATGCGGCGCTGTCATCGAACGGCAACAACCAGCCATCGACTCCGTCACGGATGCGCTCTGTCACGCCTCCCAGATCGGCCCCCATGACCGGAATGCCAAACGCAAACGCCTCCAGCACGACGAGCGGGCCGGTCTCCATGTAGTTCGACGGCACGGCGAGGACATCGACCTGTCTCAGAAAGTCCGGGAGCTGATCGTGGGAAATGGCACCCAGGAACTCGATGCGTTTGTCGTCACCTGCCGCCTGCTCGAGAAGTCGCAGGTACGGCACTTCCGTCCCGCTGCCGGCGACCCGCAGCCGGATGGGTACATCGCGGGGAATCCGCGCCATGGCCTGCAGCAGGATATGCGCCCCCTTATAGGGCTCGAGTCGCCCAACGAACCCGATCGTCAGCTCCTTCGACGACTCCTTGCGTGGTGCACGCGCAGCTTCCTCCAGAAGGGATTGAGAGATGGCCTGACGCGAGATGCTGAGTCTTCCGGGCGCGACGCCATTGGCCAGCAAGGCGGAATAGACCCACTGGCTGGGCGCAACGATCCGCTCGCAATGCGCCGCCATCTGCTGCAACTCCTGGGCCTGTATCACCGCCCGGGATCGGGCGGAGAGCAACGTGACGGCCTTCGAGGAGATCCTGGCTGTCCATCCGCCGTTCCAGGAGCGACGCGGGAGCCGCGATACCGCGTAGGCCAGCATCGGCGGCAGGTCGCGCGAGCCCGCCCAGCACTCGGCGCAGCGCTTGTCGTCGATGCGACCGTCGCAGGCTTCGCGGCCGCGCAGCAACATCGTTCCGCGCAGGCACAATGCGGAGGGGACATGCATCGTGACCACGCAGGGAATACCGAGCTGCGCCACCTGGGTCAGATGAGCAAGCCCCGCTCCCGACGTCCACGAGTGGAGGTGGAAGATGTCAGGGGGATTCTGAAGGATGAGCTCCTGAAACTTGCTCAACCCCGCCCGCGTGGCCGTCGCCGCATAGTCGCGCATGCGCGCCCAGTTGGCCGGATAGCGGATGACGTGGGCGCCCTCCCAGGCATACTGCTCGAAGGGCTTGTTCGTGGCCGCGACGATGTAGCCGTCGACGTCGTGCCTCAACAGCGCCGCCTTGAGATCCTGGACATAGACCTCGGTCCCGCCCACGCCGTCGGGAAAGTAGAACCCCACGCAGTGCGCGACCCGCATCGGTCTAGAGCCCCCATCTTCCTGTGGAATGCTCATTCGGGCGGACCGCTGCTGGGAATTCCGCGGATGCGGGCTCGCATCCCGAGCAGCCGCTCGGTTGCCCTGAAACCCAGCCACTTGTAGCCAAGGAGGATCGGCTTTCGGACAGACGGGACGAAAGCCGGATCCAGCCTGGAGATCCACTCCGCCGCGGCAGCCGCCTCGTCGAGTTCCGCCCGCGCCAGGTTGCGGACGATGGGCCAGATGTACGAGGCTGCCGCGCGCCTGCGCCGTGGCGACAACTCCCCGCGCGCCTCCAGCAAGGCGGCGGCCTTGCGATAGACTTCTATGTTGGTCCAGTCGGCGTACATCCGGCGAAAGCCGGTCTGCCTCTGCAGGCGGCCGCGGCTGTGATGACGATGCACGAAAGCGGATTTGCGGTAAACCGCAAGGCGTGGCCTGCGGATCGCCACTTCCAGCATGAACATCCGGTCATCGCGAAGAGCGAATTCCTGGCGGTGCGGGATGTCCTGGATGAAGCCGCGACGGAACAGGAAGGCGGAGTAGTGCGAGAACGGGACCTCGCCGAATTGCTGGGCAACGAAGTCGTCGCAATCGACCCAGGAATGCGGCTCCAAGCGCTGCGAACTCTCGAAGAAGTCCGTGTAGCCGGCAAGCACGATGTCCGCGTCGGATTCCCGGGCCAGCTTGAACTGGTCAGCGTTGGCCTCGGGCTGGAGCCAGTCATCCGAATCGAGGAATCTGACGTACGTTCCTGTCGCGGCGGCCATCCCGGCGGCGACCGCCCAGTCCTTTCCCCAATTGTCGCGGCGGATGCTCGTCACGTCCTTGCGGGCCTGGAGCCATTCCCAGGTGCCGTCGGTGCTGCCGTCGTCGACAACGATCACCTCGACTGAACAGCCCGCCGAAAAGCACGAGTCGACCGCTTTCGGAAGCCCCCACAACCGATTGAAGGTCGGAATTATAACCGAGATGTCGATCATTCGCGGTTGTGGCTTCGTCTGCGGCGACGCCGGAACGCGTCTCTTGCCCAGACTTTTCCGATCCCCCCTTATCGGCCCTGCGCTCTTGCGGCCATGCCGGATTTCTCCAGCCATCGCGCGACCTTCGGGGCGGCGAACCTGACGACCGTCATGAACACGATCATGAACATCAACGCTGCGCCCAGCATCTTGGGCAGCGAGACCTCGACGCCATCTCG
>JAFEFG010000105.1 GCA_018240685.1 Pseudomonadota bacterium
GTGCCGATCAACGGCATCTTCGTGATGTGCCTCACCGTCCTGATCACCTGCGCCGTCGCCTATATCCTGTTCTGGTCGCGCTGGGGCCGGCAGGTCCGCGCCGTCGTCCAGAACCGCGTCATGGCGGGCGCCGTCGGCATCAATACCGAAAAGGTCGACCGCTACACGTTCGGTCTCGGCTGCGGCATCGCCGGCATCGCGGGCAGCGCCTTCACCATGATCGGCTCGACGGGCCCGACCTCCGGCCAGCTCTACATCGTCGACACCTTCATGGTCGTGGTGTTCGGCGGCGCGGCCAGCCTGGTCGGCACCATCGCCTCGGCCTTCACCATCTCCCAGGCGCGCTCGACACTCGAGTTCTTCACGTCGGGTTCGATGGCCCAGGTCATCACACTGCTCGCGATCGTCGGCATCCTGATGCTGCGTCCGCAGGGCCTGTTCGCCCTCAAGGTCCGCAAGTAGCCGCGCAGGACGGAGTGAAGCCATGAGCGAGAACACCCGCTTCTTCAATCGATCCGAGCTGATGGCGCTGGCGGTCCTGGCGCTGCTGCTGGTGGTCGTGCTGCCGCTCAGCCTCGACGTCTTCCGGCTCAACCTGGTCGCCAAGTACCTGACCTACGCCTTCGTCGCGATCGGCCTCGTCCTGTGCTGGGGCTACGGCGGCATCCTCAGTCTGGGGCAGGGCGTGTTCTTCGGCCTCGGCGGCTACTGCATGGCGATGTTCCTGAAGCTCGAGGCGTCGAGCGTCGCGAACACCAAGATCCAGTCGACGCCCGGCATCCCGGACTTCATGGACTGGAACCAGCTCACCCAGCTTCCCTTTTTCTGGAAGCCGTTCCACAGCCTCACCTTCACCATCGTCGCCATCTTTGCGGTGCCGGCGATCTTCGCCTTCATCGTCGGCGCGGCGATGTTCAAGCGGCGCGTGGGCGGCGTCTACTTCGCGATCATCACCCAGGCGATCGCGGCCATCCTCACCATCCTGATCGTAGGGCAGCAGGGCTATACCGGCGGCATCAACGGCATCACCGACCTGCGCACGCTGAAGGGCTGGGACATCCGCACCGACCAGGCGAAGTTCATCCTCTACTTCGTCGAGGTCGCCTTCCTGCTCGCGGGTGTCGCCGTGGCGTTGTTCATCCGCCATTCGAAGCTCGGCCGCATCCTGGTCGCCATGCGCGAGAAGGAGGACCGCGTCCGCTTCTCGGGCTACAGCGTGGCGAACTTCAAGATCTTCGCCTTCTGCATCGCCGCCGTCTTCGCGGCCGTCGGCGGGGCGCTGTTCACGCTCGAGGTCGGCTTCATGTCGCCGTCCTTCGTGGGCATCGTGCCCTCGATCGAGATGGTCATCTACACGGCGGTCGGCGGCCGGCTGTCCGTCTTCGGCGCGATCTACGGGACGTTGATCGTCAACTTCGCCAAGACCTCCTTCTCGGAATCCTTCCCCGAACTCTGGCTGTTCGGCCTCGGCGCCCTGTTCATCGCCGTCGTGCTCGCCTTCCCCAACGGGCTGGCCGGCCTGTGGCGCGACTACGTGCAGCCGCGCCTCGACGCGGTGCTGCTGCGCCGGCCCGGTGCCGCCAAATGGGCCAGCCGGCAGGTGTCGGAATCGGTGCCGGACGGCGCGGCGGCGGAATAGGAGGGCGGCATGGTCATCGGCGACGTCCAGAAGGACTTCCTGCTCGCGGTCGAGGGACTCACGGTCTCGTTCGACGGCTTCAAGGCGGTCAACGACCTTTCCTTCTATGTCGACGAGAACGAGATCCGCGTCATCATCGGCCCCAACGGCGCCGGCAAGACGACGGTGCTCGACCTGATCTGCGGCAAGACCGAGGCGACGTCCGGGTCGATCAAGTTCCGCGGGCAGGAGCTGACCCACATGACACCGAACCAGATCGTATTGGCGGGCGTCGGACGGAAGTTTCAGACGCCGTCGATCTACGACGATCTCACGGTCTTCGAGAACCTGGAGATCTCCTATCCGCGTGGCCGCACCGTCTTCGGCGCATTGACCTTCAAGCGCGATGCGGCCGTCCGCGACCGCGTCGAGGCGGTGGCGGAGACCATCTTCCTGAAGGACCGGCTCCACACCAGCGCCGAGCTGTTGAGCCATGGCCAGAAGCAGTGGCTCGAGATCGGCATGCTGCTGATCCAGGAGCCGGCACTCCTGATGCTCGACGAGCCGGTGGCGGGCATGAGCGTGAGCGAGCGGGTGAAGACCGCCGAGCTCCTGCACGGGATCATCAAGAACCATTCCGTGCTGGTGATCGAGCACGACATGAAGTTCGTCGAGGACATCGCGCACAAGGTCATCGTTCTTCACCAGGGCCGCATCCTCTCGGAAGGGAAGATGGAGAAGGTGAAGAACGATCCCAAGGTGATCGAAGTCTATCTCGGACACTGAACGCTGACGGCGGGGAGCGGTCGATGCTGGCAATTTCCGATCTTCACGTCGCCTACGGGCAGAGCGAGGTGCTGCACGGGCTGAACGTCTCGGTGGCACCTGCCGAGATCGTGGCGATCATGGGCCGCAACGGCATGGGCAAGACCACGCTCATGAAGGCGCTGATGGGCATCCTGCCGGCGCGGCGCGGCTCGGTGACAATGGAGGGCGCGGAGCTCGTGAACCTCAAGAGCTACGAGCGCGTCGCCAAGGGCCTCGCCTACGTCCCGCAGGGGCGCATGATCTTCTCGACCATGACTGTGAGGGAGAACATCGAAACCGGTCTGGTCGTGTCGGGCGACAAGGAAGTGCCCGGCGACATCTACGAGCTGTTCCCGGTCCTGCTCGAGATGAAGGACCGGCGCGGCGGCAACCTTTCCGGCGGCCAGCAGCAGCAACTGGCGATCGCGCGGGCGCTGGCGACCAAGCCCAAGGTGCTGCTGCTCGACGAGCCCACCGAGGGCATCCAGCCCTCCATCATCCGCGAGATGGCGCGCACGCTCAAACGCATCCGCGACGAGCGTGGCCTCTCGATCGTCGTCTCGGAGCAGGTGCTGAGCTTCGCGCTCGACGTCGCCGATCGCGTGCTGGTGATCGAGAACGGCGAGATCGTGCGCGACGACCCGCGCGCCGCCGTCGATGAGGCGGTGATCGCCAAGCATTTGTCTGTCTAGTCAGGGCACAACCACCGAAGGGGAGAAGCCGATGCCGAAAACGCTGATCAAGGTCGACCTGTCGCAGTCCGCCTACGACAACGACATGGTGCACAACCGCTGGCATCCCGACGTGCCGATCGTGGCCTGGGTCGATCCGGGCGACGACTTCGTCATCGAGACCTATGACTGGACCGGCGGCTTCATCAAGAACAACGACTCCGCCGACGATGTGCGCGACATCGATCTCTCGATCGTGCATTTCCTGTCCGGCCCCGTCGGCGTCAAGGGTGCGGAGCCCGGCGACCTCCTGGTCGTCGACCTGCTCGATGTCGGTCCGCTCAAGGAGAGCCTGTGGGGCTTCAACGGCTTCTTCTCCAAGCAGAACGGCGGCGGCTTCCTGACCGATCACTTCCCGCTGGCCCAGAAGTCGATCTGGGACATCCACGGCCTTTACACGTCGTCGCGGCACGTCCCGGGCGTGAGCTGGGCCGGCCTCATCCATCCCGGTCTGATCGGCTGCCTGCCCGATCCCAAGCTGCTCGATACCTGGAACACGCGCGAGGCGGCGCTGATCGCGACCAATCCGACCCGCGTGCCGGGCCTTGCCAATCCGCCGTTCGGACCGACGGCGCATATGGGCCGCCTCAAGGGCGAGGCGCGCGACAAGGCGGCGGCCGAGGGCGCGCGCACCGTGCCGCCGCGCGAGCATGGCGGCAATTGCGACATCAAGGACCTGTCGCGCGGCAGCCGCGTCTACTTCCCCGTCTATGTGCCGGGCGGCGGACTCTCGATGGGCGACCTGCATTTCAGCCAGGGCGACGGCGAGATCACCTTCTGCGGCGCGATCGAGATGGCCGGCTGGCTGCACCTCAAGGTCGACGTCATCAAGGGCGGCATGGCCAAGTACGGCATCAAGAACCCGATCTTCAAGCCGTCGCCGATCGCGCCGACCTACAAGGACTACCTGATCTTCGAGGGCATCTCGGTCGACGAGGCCGGCAAGCAGCATTACCTCGATGTGCACATCGCCTATCGCCAGGCCTGCCTCAACGCCATCGAGTACCTGAAGAAGTTCGGTTACTCCGGCGCCCAGGCCTATTCGATCCTGGGGACCGCGCCCTGCCAGGGCCACATCTCCGGCGTCGTCGATGTGCCCAATGCCTGTGCCACCCTGTGGCTGCCGACGGAGATCTTCGACTTCGACATCATGCCGTCGTCGGCCGGGCCCGTTAAGCATATCAAGGGCGACGTGCAGATGCCCATCTCGCCGGACAAGTGAGAGCAGGCTGATGCCCGTCTACGACTATCTTTGCGACAGCTGCGGGCCCTTCGAGGAGATCCGGCCGATGGCCGAATGCGACTCGCCCTGCGGCTGTCCGGAATGCGGCGCCTCCTCGCCGCGCGCCCTGCTCACGGCGCCCCGGCTCTCCTGCATGGCGGTCGGTCAGCGCGCGGCCTTTGCCGTCAACGAGCGCAGCGCGAACGCCCCGCGGACGCTCGATCAGTACAAGGCCGCGCACGGGCCGGGATGCGGCTGCTGTTCGCCCAAGGCCAAGGCACGTCCCGTCGCCAGGGGCAAGGGCGGCGCCAAGAGCTTCCCGAGCGCGCGGCCCTGGATGATCAGTCACTAGCCGCCGGCCGGCCTGGCGTGCTTTGCTGCTCCTCAGTTCGTTTGAGGAGTACGCGATGCTGGATGCTGATGTAAAAACCAAGATCATGGACGAGGTCGACCGCCGGTTCGACGAGCAGACGAAAGTGCTGGCCGACCTCGTTAAGATCCCGTCGACGCGGTTTCGCGAAGCACCGGCGCAGGACATGATGGCGCGCCTCTACAAGGAGGACGGGCTCAGCGTCGACCGCTGGCAGATCAAGATCGACGACCTCAAGCATCTGCCCGGCTACTCCCCGCACAGCCAGGATTACGACGATGCCTGGAACGTGGTCGGCGCCTGGCGGCCGTCCAGCCCCAAGAAGCACTCGCTCATCCTGAACGGCCATATCGACGTCGTGCCGGAGGGGCCGCACGAGATGTGGTCGCGCCATCCTTTCGAGCCGGCAATCAAGGACGGCTGGATGCACGGGCGCGGCGCGGGCGACATGAAGGCCGGCATCATCCTCAATCTGTTCGCGATGCGGGCCTTGCGTGGGCTGGGTTGGGAGCCGGCGGCCGATGTCTACCAGCAATCGGTCGTCGAGGAGGAGTGCACGGGCAATGGCGCGCTGGCCTGCCTGCAGCGCGGCTACCGCGCCGATGCCGCCCTCATCCCCGAGCCGTCATCGCATTCCCTGACGGTCGCGCAGGTCGGCGTCATGTGGCTCCAGGTCAAGGTCACCGGCCATCCCGTGCATGTCTACAAGGCCGATGCCGGTTCGAATGCGATCGAGTCCGCCTATCGCCTCATGCAGGCGCTGCGCCGGCTGGAAAAGAAGTGGAACGACCAGAAGGCGCATGACGAGCATTTCTGCCACCATCACCATCCGGTGAATTTCAACGTCGGCAAGATCGCCGGCGGCGACTGGGCGAGTTCGGTCCCGGCTTGGTGCACCTTCGATATGCGCGTGGGCGTGCTGCCGTCGCAGAACCTCAAGGATGCGCGTGAGGAAATCGAGGATGTGATCCGTCATGCAGCGGCGCACGATCCCTTCCTGAGCAACAGCCCGCCCACCGTGACCTGGGAGGGCTTCCAGGCGGAGCCTTTCGTTCTCCAGCATCACAGCCGGGTGCGGGCGGTTCTTGCGCATGCCCACAAGACGGTGTTCGGCCTGCCGCTCGAGGATCACAGTTCCACGGGAACTGCCGACAATCGCTTCTTCGGCCTCTACGCCGGCATTCCGGCCCTGGTCTATGGCCCCCAATCCGACGACATTCACGGCTTCGACGAGCGGGTGAACCTCGAATCGGTGCGCAAGATTACACAATCCACAGCGCTGTTTATTGCGGAATGGTGTGGCCTTTCAAAGAGTTAGGGGAAATTGTTTCCTGTTTCCGCGTCTTCAGTGCGGATTGACGGGGGCGTCGACCTTAGTATAAGGTACAAATAACATCGGAACTGCATTCCGTATGCTGGCGTGGCCGCAGCGGAGTGCCTCATTGGGGAGTGAAAGCGGGAGCCACCGGCTCCCGCTTTCCTTTTTTGGGGCCTCGGTACGCCTCAGGTCGACCGCCGCAGGGACGGGAAGAGACCGATGGCAACGCCGGCCAGCACGATGGCCATCCCGAACAGGCGCGTCCCGCCCACGGGCTCGCCCACGATCTGGGACGAGAAGAGAAGCGCGCAGCACGGCACCAGCAGCGAGACCGGGCCGACTTTTGCGGCAGGGTAGCTGCGCAGCAGCGTTCCCCAGATCAGGTAGCCGAGCCACATCGCCGGCACGACCGTATAGAAGAGGACAAACCAGCCCAGCCAGGTCGGCGCCAGGATCGGTGCCAGCATCGGCCTCACCCCATCGGTCAGGGCTGCCGCGAGCAGGAGCGGCACGGGCGGCAGCAGGCTGGCCCAGGCCGTGACCGCGAACACCGGCGCTCCGCGTGCTTCGCGCAGGAACAGGTTCCCGACCGCCCAGCTCAGGGCGGAGAGAAGGGCGATGCCCACGGCCAGCACGCTGACGCTGCCGGCGACGGATCGCGCGATGACCAGCACGCCGACGATCGCCACCGCGAGCCCCAGCCATTGCGCCGGTCGCGAGCGTTCGTGCAGGAAAAGCGCGGCAAGGCCGGCGGTCAGCGGCCCCTGCAGCTGTACCAGCACCGACGACAGCCCGGGCGGCAGCCCGGCCTGCATGGCGAAGAACAGGAACACGAACTGGCCGGTGAACAGGAAGAAGCCGATGCCCGCGAGCGCCCTCCAGGAAATGGCCGGACGGGGCAGGAACAGCGCCGGCACGGCGCCCAGCAGGAAGCGCCACCCGGCGAAGGTGAACGGCGTGAAGGCGTCGAGGCCGAAGCGGATGACGGTGAAGTTGAAGCCCCACATTGCCGCGATCAGCAGCGCGGCACCGAGATGAAGCGGCCTCACGCGTCGAGCTCGGCATACGGGCGCGGATGAGCTCGCGGCCGGTCGGCGTTGCCTGTCAGTTGTCCCCTCCCTGGCGGGAGGCGGATATCAGCATCCGGCGAGACGCGCCGCCAGTCCTTCACTGTCGGTCGCGTCCATCAGCTCCAGGTTCGGATACCAGGGGGATGGCCCGCGGCGGCGGGCCCACAGCCAGTCCGCGCCGGAGGCCAACAGGATCACGGTCGGGATCCCGAGCGCGGCGGCGAGATGGGCGGGCCAGACGTCGTCGGCGACCACGAGCCTGCAGGCGGCCACACGCGTGGGATCGCGCTCGAGCGACAGGTCTGCGGGCGCCTCCCGGTGCGTGAACCAGCCGATGGCAGTGCCGCCTTCGGCCTTCAGCCGCAGCGGTGCCGGTGCGGGCGGTGCGTCGGGACTCCAGTTGAGGAGATGGGGCAGGCTGCGCAGCGGCGCGGCGGCCGCGAATCCGTCGAGGGGCGCGCCGCGGCGCACCGTCGGGCCGGCGAGCCAATCGGCGGCCCGGGCGCCGCACTGAACCACCGCATCGACGCCGCGCGCCAGCATCAGCGTGTCGCGCACGGCTTGATCGCCGTCGATATCGGCCTGCTCCGGATAGAGCAGCAGCGATCCCGAAAGGGGCTCACCCTGCCAGCGCGGCAGCGCCGGCGCATAACGCTCGCCCGGAAGCTCCAGACGCGCTTCGTAGTCGGGCAGGCCGCGCAGCCAGTCGCCCTGTCCCAGCAGCAGTTCGCCGCGGCGCAGCCTGAGCACGGCATCGTCGGGTTTGTTGGTGAGCGCCATGTCGAGATCGGCCAGCGCGCCCATCCAGTCGCCCCGTGCGGCGAGCAGGTTCGCGCGCGCGGCGAGCGACGGCATCAGGCGATGATCGATCGAGAGCGCCTCGTCATAGGCGCTCTTGGCTTCGTCCAGGCGGCCCAGCGTCTCCAGGATGCGCCCGCGATTGTGCAGGATGGCGGCGTCGCCCGGCCTGATGACGACGGCGCGGTCGAGTGCGGCCAGTGCCGCGGCGTGCTCGCCCAGGACGGAAAGACAGCCGGCGAGATTGACGTGCGCCGCGGGATCCCGCGGCAGGAACTTCGCGGCGCGTTCCAGGGGCTCGCGCGCCTCGGCGAAGCGGCCGAGCTTCAGCCGCGCCTGGCCGAGCAGGTGCAAGGCCTGGCCGGAATTGGGACGGGCCGCCGCGACCTGCGCCAGCAACGGTTCGGCCGAAACGAAATCGCCGGCCGCGGCATGCTGGATGGCGTCGCGGGCGAGGGTCTGGACTTGGAGATCGGTGAGGGCCACGCGCGGCCTCTAGCAAGCGCTGCGGCGGCGGGCAAAGAAAAAGGCCGGCGGTCGACAGGGAGGCTGAGGAGTCGACCGCCGGCCAGTCGCCGGAGAGGGATGAGGCCCCGGCAGGGTAGGAAGGGGCCTCGGCTCCGGTGAGGGATCAGGCGCGCCAGAAAGGCTTGCTGGCCTCGAACTGGACGGCCTGCGGCGTGGTGCCGAGATCGCGGATCGCGCGCGCGTCGAGGGCGAGGAGCTCGCGCCGCTCCCGGTCGCGGCGGCGCCAGGCCGCCAGGGTCCGGCTCAGAGCCGTGAAAGCGCCGGCCAGCGGCGTGTGGAAACCAATATGGAGCGAAAGGTCAGCCATGGGATTCTCCCCTGAGGAAGGTGGCGTTGTTGACGTGCATGTGCGCTTGCGGGTGGGGCTTTACAAACGACCGTTCGTCCTGTTTTGATTAAATTAACTCATGCGAAAGCCACTGCTTTCCGAAGGGATTTTGGGATGAAGCGAACCTTGCCGCCGCTCAACGGGTTGAGGGCTTTTGAAGCCGCCGCCCGCCATATGAGCTTCACAGATGCCGCCGAGGAGCTGAGCGTCACCCAAGCCGCGATCAGCCATCAGGTACGCGGTCTGGAGCAGCGTCTCGGATTAAAATTATTCGTGCGTAGAAACCGCTCGCTGCTGCTCTCCGAAGCCGGCCAGGCCTATCTGCCGGCGGTGCGGGCGGCATTCGATCAGCTGAACGAGGCGACGGAGAAGCTGCTGCAGAAGGATCGCGGCGGGCACGTCACTGTGACCACGACAGCCTCCTTCGCCACCAAGTGGCTGGTGCCGCGGCTGGGCGGCTTCCAGCGCGCCCATCCCGAGATCGACGTGCGGGTCAGCACCAGCACCGGCCTGGTCGATTTCTCGCGCGAGGATGTCGATATCGGCATCCGCTACGGCCGCGGCCATTGGCCCGGTCTCGTCGCCGAGCGCCTGGTCGGCGAAGACGTGATGCCCGTTTGCGCGCCCTCCCTGCTCAAGGGGCCGAACGCACTGCAAAAGCCCGCCGACCTGCAGCGCTTCACGCTGCTGCATATCGGCAGCTTTCCCGACGATTGGCAGATCTGGCTGACGGCGGCCGGGGTCAAGGGCATCGACGCCTCGCGCGGCGTCACCTTCGATTTCGCCCTTGCCGCCTATCAGGCGGCAATGGACGGTCTCGGCGTCGCGCTGGGCCGCGATCCGCTGGTGGCGCCCGACCTCAAGGCCGGACGCCTGGTCATGCCGTTCGATTTCAGGATGCCGTCGGAATACGCCTACTACGCCGTCTATCCCGCCGAGGCGATCCGCCGGCGCAAGATCAAGGCGTTCCGCGACTGGCTGATGTCTCTGGCCGAGATCGTGGCCAAGGCGGCCTGAAGCGCGGTGACTTCTACTTCGGCCCTCGCCGCGCAGCCGGCCGGGGCGGAGTCGGTGCGATCATTCATTTGCATTTACAAATAAAAGCCGTGAAGGCACCATGGCGGCAATCAAAGAGGAAACGTCATGGACTTCGGCTACTTCACGCTCAGCGACAACCGCTATCCCGGCAACACGCGTACGGCCGAGGACTTCCTGAAGGACATCTTCGCCGAGGCGCTCTACGCCGAACAGATCGGCATGAACTCGGCCTGGATCGGCGAGCATCATTTCAACCTTCTGGGCGTCAACGCCTCGCCGCTCGCTCTGCTGGCCCAGCTTGCCGGGGCGACGAAGCGGATCAGGCTCGCGCCTGCGGTCACGCTCCTGCCGGTGCATCATCCGCTGCATGTCGCGGAGGAGTGGGCGACGCTCGATCTCCTCTCCGGCGGCCGCGTCGATTTCGCCGCCGGCCGCGGCTACGACCGCAAGGAATACGAGCCCTTCCAGGCGCCGTTCGCCGAGTCGGCGGAGCTGTTCGCCGAGGGCCTCGAGATCGTCTGGCGCGCCTGGACCGAGCCCGGCCGGTGGTCGCACAAGGGCAGGTTCTACCAGTTCGAGGACATCGAGGTGCGGCCGAAGCCGGCGCAGAAGCCGCTGCGCCCCTACGTCGCCTGCTTCTCGCGGCCGTCGATGGAACTCGCGGCCCGCAACGACTGGAACGTGATCTACGCGCCGTTCGCGGCGGCGATGGTCTACGGCTCGCTGGGCGACGCCGTGCGCGCCTATCGCGATACCTGCGAGATCCAGCACAAGCGCCCGATGCGGCGGGCCATGTGCTCCTACTTCGTGCACATCGCCTCGACGCCGGAGGAAGAGCAGTACGGCAAGGAAGCGCTGGTGCGCTACTTCCAGGATGCGCTGGTGGCGGCGTTCCCCTCGTCGTCGGGCGAGAAGGTGCCGCCGACCTACAGGTATTTCGTCGAGATCGTGAACATCCTGCGCGACATGCGGCCGGAGAAGCTGACCGACAAGTCGATCCTGTGCGGCAGCCCGCAGCACATCGTCGACACCCTGAAGCAGGTCGAGGCGGCCGGCATCGCCGAGGTGATCCTCTATTTCAACTACGGCCGGAAGCCGCACGCCCAGGTGAAGGAGCAGATGGACCGCTTCATGCGCGAGGTGGCGCCGCATTTCGGGAAGTAGAAGGCCGGAGCTCGAACCGGTGACAGCGCTTTGCCGCGGCGGTTACGCTGGGTCATGAGTCCCCTCGATTCCTATCTTCCCTATCTGCTCAACCGCGCCGGCGCGCGCATTGCCACCGCCTTCGGCGAGGAGATGCGGCCCCTGGGGGCCTCGCTGCAGATCTGGCGCGTGCTGGCGGCGCTGCAGGAACGCGACGGCCGGCGCATGGGCGATCTGTCCGCCACCACTTCGATCGAGGTCTCGACCCTCACCCGACTCGTCGATCAGATGGAGAAGAAGGATCTCGTCGCCCGTCGCCGCGATCCCGACGACGCCCGCGCCGTCGCCCTGTTCGTCACCGCGGCCGGCCGGCGCCTGACGCGACGCATCATGCCCGTCGCCGAGCGTTACGAGCGCATCGCGCTCAGGGGCTTCGCGCCGGCCGAAGCCGAGGCTCTGCGCGCTGCCCTGAGACGGCTCTACACCAACATGGAAGAGCTGGAAGGCTGAGGCATGCTGCGGTTCCGCGCCCGTCGGTCGTCTCTCCGGAAGAAATGGAAGCAGGCAGCCTGTCCCCTTCATCCCGGACCGAAGGTGAGCCGGCCCGCCTCGCCACCGACCTGCGCATAGCGCACAGCCTCGTCCCAGAGGCTGGCGATGGCGGGATCGGCGGGCAGCCCATCGGCCGCATCACCAGTTCCTGCAGCAGCGTGGCCAGCTCTTCCGATTCGATCGCCGTGCAGAGCTGCTCGACGAACCGGTACATCGCCGCATAGGCCTGGCGATGCCGCCCGGGAGCAGGGCGAGGGCAAGGCGGGCGTTGTCGTCGAGGGTGCCGATGGGATGGCCGAGGCCTTCGCGGGGATAGCCGTCGTAGGGGCTGATCTGTCGCTGCAGATGGGCCAGCCGGGCGAAGTCGTCGTCGGAGAGCAGGGACTTGTAGCGGTAGAGCGGCTCGCGCGCCCACTTCAGGCGTTCGCGCGGGTCGTCGCTGGTGAGGCCGCGTTCGATGGCGTCGCGCACGGCCGGCACGGTGGCGGTGTCGGCGGCACCGTCGGCCCGGGCCTTGAGGAGGGCATCGAGCGCTGCCTGTTCGGCCGGCGGCAGGGAAACGGACGGCCGCGGATCGGTCGCGTCGGAACCGCCGGCGAGGTGCCGCGCCAGCCAGTCGGTGAGGGCGCGGCCGGCCTCGAAGTCGGGCAGGGGTGCCGGTGCCGGCTGCTGCGGAGGCTCGGGCGGCCCGGGCTCGGCGGGGCGGTCTTCCGGTGGCGCATCCTCGACCGGCGGCGGGCCGTCGAGGTCGGGATGGAAGAACAGGCGCGGGTTGGCGTTCTGCGCCAGCCGCGCGTCGAGGGTGCGTCGCTCGTCGTCGTTGAGCCTGGTCCAGAGCGCGAGCGGCGGTCGCTGGGTCTGCGGGCTGCCGTCTGGCGCGGGTTGGTCGAGCCAGTCGGTGACGGCCTGGGTGAGATCGGCGCGGGCTTTGACGGCGTCGCGCTTCCTGGTGCCAAAGGCGACGTCGATGAAGTGCTGGTTGGTGGCGCGCTGGCTGGGATTGTCGGGCCAGTCCGCTTCGTTCTGTGCCGTCGCGGCCTGATGCGCGGTGTCCAATGCAGCGAGGTCGTGGGTGTCGGGCGGGGCGACGCCGTTGAGATAGTCCTGTCCCGCCAGATGCTCGCGCGCGGCGGCGATTAGCGGGTCGAGGAGGGCGCGCTCGGCCGGATCGATCCGGTCGCCGGCGCGGGCGTGGAGGACGATCGAGCCGGGATAGTCGAGCCTGCCCAGCGCCGCCTCGATGGCGATGCGCCAGATCGAGGGCGTGTCGTTGGGCTCCGGCATGAAGCTGGTGCCGGTGTTGCCCTGCGGCCGGGTGCGCGCCAGTTCCTGCAGGGTGCTGTCGGAGGCCGCATGCAGGGCCTCGATGGTGCCCGGATCGGCGTAGTCGAGCGCGGCCTGCTGGTGGAGCTGGTCGAGGCGGGCGGCGGCGGTGGCGTGGCGCCAGGCCCGGGTCTGGCGGCCGACATGATCGCCGACGGTGGCGTATTCGACGCTGCGATGCTCGCCCAGCGCCTCGCGCAGCAGGCGCCGCTGCGCCTCGGTGCCGGCCTGGTCGAGGGTGTCCTGGCGGGCGGCGTCGAGCCGGGCCAGCACCGCGTCGGCGCCGAGGACGGCGTCGCGGCCGGTGGTGTCGAGGAAGGCGTCGGGTCCGGTGTGGAGGATCTGGCGCTGGCGGTCGAGGAACTGGTTCTGCAGCTCGGCGGCGCGGGTGATGTTGGCGGTGCCGGCGAGTTCGCGGGACGTGGGATCGAGCGCCTCGCCGGGCTGCAGCAGGCCGAAGGCGAGGCGGGAGCCCCAGGCTTCGTCGGGGATGTCGAGGTCGCGCGGCGCCGGCGGTGGCGGCGGCAGGTCTTCGGGCGGGGTCGGCGGGAGGAGGTAGCGAGCCATGCGGGCAATTTAAATCCGCACCCGCTCGACCAACGATTCCGGTCCTTACCCCCCTTACCTGAGGTTGCGCGAGGAGAGGCCCCTGTCGCGAGGCACGCGGTGTCTCCCGGGCGCTCGCCGACGCTGCCGAAGAGTCCGCGCTACGCGACCACCTTCACCACCGGCTCGCCTTCCTCGGCGCGGCCGATGACGCGGGCGGCGGGATAGCCGGCGGCGTTGATCCTGGCGACGATCGCCGCGGCGTGTTCGGGCGCGCAGGCGACCAGCAGGCCGCCCGAGGTCTGCGGATCGGTGAGCAGATGGCGCCGCCAGTCGGGCAGGCCTTCGGGCAGGCGCACGTCGTGGCCATAGCTCGACCAGTTGCGGTGCGAGGCGCCCGTCACATGGCCCTGCTGCGCCAGCATCGCGGCCTCGGCCAGCAGCGGCACGGCGTCCGCTTCGAGGACGAGCGCGAGGCCGGAGCCGCGCGCCATCTCGAGCCCGTGCCCCAGCACGCCGAAGCCGGTCACGTCGGTGATGGCATGCACGTCGGGATCGGAGCCCAGCTCGGCGCCCACCTTGTTGAGGAGCGTCGTGGTGCCGATCATCTCCGGGTAGGCCTGCGGCGGCAGGGCGCTCTTCTTGATCGCGGCCGAATAGATGCCGACGCCGACCGCCTTGGTGAGGATCAGCGCGTCGCCCGCCTGGGCGCCGGAGTTGCGCCGCACATGCTCGGGCCGGCAGGTGCCGATCACCGCCAGGCCATAGACCGGCTCGGGGCAATCGATCGAATGGCCGCCGGCGACCGGGATGCCGGCCGCCGCGCAGACGGCCGCGCCGCCCTTCAGGATCTCGCGCACCATCTCGGTCGGGATCTTGTCGACCGGCATGCCGAGGATGGCGAGCGCCATGATCGGCTTGCCGCCCATGGCGTAGACGTCCGACAGCGCGTTGGTGGCGGCGATGCGGCCGAAGTCGTAGGGATCGTCGACCATCGGCATGAAGAAGTCGGTGGTGGCGATGATGCAGGTGTTGTGATCGACCTGCCAGACGGCGGCATCGTCCGACGTCTCCGTGCCGACCAGAAGCTGCCTGTAGACCGCGGCGGCCGGCTGGTCGGCCAGCAGCTCCTGCAGCACCGAAGGCGCGAGCTTGCAGCCGCAGCCGCCGCCATGGGCCAGAGAGGTGAGCCGGACCTTGTGCGTGTTCATGATGGTTCCTACTCCCAGTCGCACAAGCATAGCACGGTCCGTGCGCGGGAAATCGAGCGCCAATGCGGCACCGCCGGGCGGCGGGCGGGAGGCTGCCATTCGCTATCGAGCGGGCTGGGGCGCCGCGTGGCGGACATAGCCCTTGCTGCGCATGCAGGACTCGAAGAAGCCGGCCTGGGCCACGGCGCGGTTGGTGTCGGTCTGCTGCTGCGACATCATCGCGGCCGCGCCGGTCGCAGAGGCGGACATGTTGGCGGGATAGAGCCGCATCGCGTCGCGCTGGGCGAACGCCTGGCAATCGGACATGTCGGTGGCCGTCATCGACCTGTCCGCGCCGGGCTTCTCCCATTCGGCGGGCGTGGTGCAGGCGGCAAGGCCGAGCGCTGCAACCGCCGCGACACCTCTCAGAAAGTTCCCGCCCGCCATTGCGGCTCCTTGCTCCCCGTTCTCAGCAGGCATCATGGCGGCAGCCGGCGCCTTGAGCCAGATCAAGCCTCGGCCGACGGCCGCCCTCGACGGAAGCCGTCATCGGGAGAGGTCAGCCCTTCACCGGCCCGGCCGGCTGCGCATCGAGCCAGTGCCGCGCCTCGTGGATCTCGCGGAAGATGCGCAGCGGGCGGCGCACGGTGACGGCTTTGGCGAAGGCTTCGGCCTGGGCGAAGCTCTCCTCGGTCGGCGCCACGATGGCCACCGGGCCGACCTGGCCGCTCTGGGCGTAGTAGACGAGGCGCTCGCCGAGCATCTTCGCGCTTTCCGTCTTCAGGCCCTTCGCCGACGGAGCGATCTCGAAGATCTTGCGATAGGACATCGCGCCCTCGGCGGTGACGCCGGCGAAATACTGCTCGATGTCCTGCGCCGCGATCTCGTCCTTGGCGACGGCGATGACCAGCCGTGCCGGATGCGAGATCGTCCAATGGACCGGCATTGCCGATGCGGCGCGCCTCAGGCGCCGCGCTTCATCGCGCGATCCGCCGGCGCGTCGGCGTGGCAGCGCTGCTGTCCGAGCGCCGTCAATCGGATGCGTCCCTCGCTCTCCTCGACGAGCGCCAGCCGTTTCAGGCGCGCCACAGAGGTCGAGCGCAGATGCATGGGCATCGAGATTCCATGGGCGACGCGACGCAGGGCGGTCTGCTCATTGGGGCTGAGCGGTGCGATCAATCCACGTTTCATCCGACTCTCCTGCTCGTCAGCCGCATCAGAGCGCGCCGGCGCGGCCACCGCAACGAATTCGATATTAAAATTCAACGCTAGCCCGCACTCGACACAGGGTCAGCAAAGTTAGATTGCGGCTGGAGTGCAGCCGGTGGCAGATAGGTCTTTGCAAACACACAGATTCTTCGATGACGCCGTGGGAAGGGGTCGTGTCGATGAACCTGGGATTGGCAATCATCTTGCTGGCCCTCGCGGGTGCCGGAGGATGGCTGGGTTGGACTCAGGCAACCTGGGCCATGCGACGGCGGCCGTTGATCCCGAGCGATCCGCCGGAAGGCGTGAGTCGCCGCACATTTCGGCGCCTGACCTATCGTCGGCAGCGCCTGCTTCGCTATGCCATGACCGTGCTCTACGCCAATGTGAGCGTGGCCAGCGGCATCGCCCTTCTTCTGGCCATCTCGCATCGCTGAAAAGGCGAGGCGGTTCCCGCCGACGGCTTCTGCCTTGGCACGTGATTTGCGCGCTGCATGCTTGTTGCATCCCGGGGAACGCGCGCATGATGCGTGCGGATTGGCGTGCGACATCGATACGGTGGAGCGGAAGAAGACCCGATGGCTGGCCTGCAGGACCTGTCGCTCGACAGGCTGTCCAAACGATACGGGCCGGCGCGGGCATTGGACGACGTCTCGCTGACCGTCGCCCGTGGTGAGTTCCTGACGCTGCTGGGGCCGTCCGGCTCCGGCAAGACGACGCTCCTGATGTCGATCGCGGGATTCGTGGCGCCCTCCGGCGGCCATATCCTGCTGAACGGGCAGTCGATCGAGCATCTGCCACCGGAGAAGCGCAACTTCGGCATGGTGTTCCAGGGCTATGCGCTGTTCCCGCACCTCACCGTGGCGAAGAACGTCGCCTTTCCGCTCGAGGTGCGCGGCACGCCCAGGGCCGAGATCGGCCGGAAGGTGAAGGAGGCGCTCGACCTCGTGCAGCTCGGCGCCTTCGCCGAACGCCTGCCGCGCCAGCTCTCGGGCGGCCAGCAGCAGCGCGTGGCGCTGGCCCGCGCGCTGGTGTTCGCGCCGCACCTGCTGCTGCTCGACGAGCCGCTGAGCGCGCTCGACCGCAAGTTGCGCGCGGACATGCAGATCGAGCTGAAGTCGTTCCATCGCCAGATCGGCCTCACCTTCATCTACGTCACGCACGACCAGGAGGAGGCGCTCAGCATGTCCGACCGCGTCGCCATCCTGCGCGAGGGCCGGCTGCTGCAGCTCGGGCCGCCGGCCGAGCTCTACGAGCGCCCGGCGACGCGCTTCGTTGCCGAATTCCTGGGCAAGAGCAATTTCCTCGCCGGCACCGTCGAGCAGCGCACCGCCGACGGCTTCCTGTTCCGCTGCAGCGGCGCACTGTTCGAGCAGACGAGTGCCGAGCGGCCGGAGATCGGCAGCGACGTGCTGATGGCGCTGCGGCCCGAACGCATGAGCGTCGTCGAGGCCGAGACGCGGCCGCGCAACACGATCGCGGGCACCATCGCCGAGTTCAGCTATCTCGGCACCTCGTTCCACCTGCTGGTGGATACGGCGGCCGGGCGGCTGGCGGTGACGGTGCCGGCCTGGCGCCATGGCGCGCCGCCCGCGATCGGATCGACGATCACGCTGGGCTGGGATCCGGATGCGTCCATCCGGGTGGAGAAGGATTGAAGGGAGACATCGCATGACCAGGTTGC
>JAFEFG010000106.1 GCA_018240685.1 Pseudomonadota bacterium
GCCAGCGCGGCAGGCGATTTGGATGCCAGCTCCTCGCCATAGGCCTGCACCCGGGAGCGCAGGGCGGCCGGGTCCACCAGCTCGTCGACCAGGCCCCATTGCAATGCCTCAGCGGCCGGTACCAGACCGCCCTCGTAGAGATACCGGATGGCGCGCGGGCGGCCGATCAGCCGGACCAACGCCTGCGTCGTGGCGATCGGCGGAATGAAGCCGATGCGGACCTCCGGCTGGCCGAGCCGGGCGTCGTGCGCCGCGAAGCGCAGATCGCAATGGAGCGTCATCTCCAGCCCGCCGCCGACGGCAGTGCCGTTGATCGCAGCCAGCAGCGGCTTGGGC
Source organism: Pseudomonadota bacterium (assembly GCA_018240685.1). Lineage (GTDB taxonomy): Bacteria > Pseudomonadota > Alphaproteobacteria > Reyranellales > Reyranellaceae > Reyranella. The sequence goes on from JAFEFG010000106.1 coordinate 337, forward strand.
GACTCCCGCAGCAGACGCACGATGTCGTGGCAGCGCTCGGCCCAGCGGCGCATGCCCTCCCCCGTCATGCCCTTGAAGACGTTGAGATCGGCGCCGGCGCTGAAGTAGCGCTCGACCGCGCTGGCCAGCACGAGCACATGCACGGCCGGATCGCCAAGCGCCGCCGCGATCCCGTTGTAGGTGTCCTCGACCATCTCGCGGGTGAAGGCATTGACGGGCGGCCGGTTGAATTCGAACCAGCCGACGGATCCGGCGCGCGTAAAGCGAACGCTCACGCCGCCCCGGTCGGCGGCGGCAGCAGCTCGAACCGCCCGGTGTTGGCCGCCTGCACGCCGAGCGAGACCTGCCGAAAGCAGAACTCGGCGAGCTTCTTGCGGTCGCCGATCTGGTCGATCGTGACCGGCGGAAAGAAGGTCACCACCGCCTCGGTTTCGCCCAGGCACACCATCTGCCACAGATGCGGCACCAGCTCGAGATCGCCGAACCAGGCGAACAGCGGCCGCCAGTAGCGGCCGAGTGGAATGCCGTCGAGCCGCGTGTAGGAGATCGAGACCGGCTGCACCGCGATCGGCTTGTCGTCGTGGCGCAGCTGCGCCACGGCGAACAGCGCGGTGCGGAAGGGCAGCACGCGCGTGCCGTCGCTGCTGGTGCCTTCAGGAAACAGCATCAGATTGTCGCCGGTATCGAGGCGCTTCATCATCTCGTCGCGGCTCGAACTGGTCTTGCTCGACGTGCGCTCGACGAAGATGGTGCGCTGCGCCCGCGCCAGCGTCTTGAAGAACGGCCAGGTGGCGACCTCGGCCTTGGCGACGAAGCTGCCGGGGACCAGCCCGCCCAGCACTTCGATATCGAGGTAGGAGACGTGATTGCAGACGAAGAGCGTCGGCGTCACCGCCGAGCGCTGTCCATGGACGCGCACACGGATGCCCAGGATCGTGCAGACCATCCGGTGATAGATCACCGGCAGGCGATTGACGATGGACCGCAGGCCCAGGGACAGGGCCAGCAAGTGAAGCGGCAGCAGCGCCAGCGTGAGCAGAAGGTAGCTCACCAGCCTGAACGCGCCACGCAAAGGGGAACCGATCCACATTGCCGTGCCGGATGCGTCAGTTCTGCTCGCGCATCCCGCGTTCGTAATGACGGATGTACTTCTCCGTCACCAGCTCCGTCTTGACGATGATGAAGACGTCGGTGGTGTTGAATTCCGGATCGATCACCGCGCCATCGCCGACGAATCCGCCGAGCCGCAGATAGCCCTTGATGAGTGGCGGGACACGCGCCAGCGCCCTGCGCGGCTCGTAGCTGCCGGGCTCGAGCATGTCCATCTTGATGTAGCGGCTCTCCACGGCCCGCACGCGAATCTCGGGCGGCGCCAGGTGATGGTGATAGAGGTAGCTTAGCGCCATCGCATCGTGAGCCGGCTCGGTGCCGGGCAGGCTCGCGCAGCCGAACATCACCTGGATGTTGTAGTGGAAGGAATAGAGGGCGATGCCGCGCCACAGCATCTGCATGGTCGCGGTGTTGCGCGCATCCTTGGCGATGCAGGAGCGGCCGAGTTCCAGCACCTCGCCCGGATAGTTGACCATCGGCGTGACGTCGAACTCCGCCGCCGAATAGAAGCGGCCGAGCTTCGCCGCCGCCGCGCGCCGGATCAGGCGATAGGTGCCGACAATGCCTTCCGGGCCCTCGCCGCGTCGACGATCGAGCACGAGCAGGTGATCGCAGACCTCGTCATAGGCGTCGAAGTCGCGCTTCAGCCGCGCCATGTCCGGCGTCGGATTGGCCTTCATCTCCTCGTAGAAGACACGGAAGCGCAAAGCCTGGGCGGCGTCGATCTCGGCCGCGGTCTGGGCGAGTCGAACCTCGAAGTCGCCGGCAACAACCTTGACGATCTCCGCGTTCGAAACCGGAGGTCCAAGGAGTTCCGCTTCACTGTCAGCGCGGTCAATGCGCATGTGTCATCCGCAAGGGGGCCGCCCCGATCATTCGGCCATTATCGGGGTGGCGGAGATTGCGTCCACTCATTTTTGACGGTCGGATTTCCCGTCCAAAGGAACGCCGTAAAGCTCCAGCCGATGTCCGACGAGGCGGTATCCGTGCTTTTCAGCGATCCGCCGCTGCAGCTCCTCGATCTCGTCGCTGTGGAACTCCACCACCCTGCCGCTCTGAATGTCGATCAGATGGTCGTGGTGCTCGTTGGGGGTTTCTTCATAGCGCGCGCGGCCGTCGCCGAAATCGTGCTTGGCGAGGATCCCCGCCTCCTCGAACAGGCGCACCGTTCTGTACACCGTCGCGATGGAAATGTTGGGATCAACCGCTGTCGCCCGCTTGTGCAGGGACTCCACATCCGGATGATCGGAAGATTCCGACAGAACGCGCGCGATCACGCGACGCTGGTCGGTCATCTTGAGGCCACGTTCGGCGCAGAGCGCCTCTAGCTTCGATTTCTGGTCAGGCATGCAAGCGTACCCTACACCGCCCGGCAGTCGCGGTATAGTTGGGGACATGTCCTCTTCCCCACCTGCCGCGGCGCCCGACGAGTCCATCGACATCACTGCAGAGGTCTGTCCCATGACGTTCGTGCGCACCAAGCTCAGGCTGGAGCGCATGCGCTCCGGTGCCGTCCTCAGCGTCAGGCTGCGCGGCGAAGAGCCGCTGCGCAACGTGCCGCGCGCCGCGCGAGATGAGGGCCACATCATTTTGGGTATCGTACCCGAGGGCGATGACCATATCGTGACTATCCGCCGCGCCTGAGCGGCCCGGCCCTGCCCGTTCGCCGCCCGTTCAATCGAGAGCGAGCCGCATCACGACGGCGTCGGCCGGCGGTCCGCCCGACCGTATATAATAGGCGGCGCGGCGGCCGACGGTGCGAAAGCCGATCTGATCGTAGAGCGCCCGCGCGCCGGGGTTGTCCGCCCCCACCTCCAGGAAAAGGCTTCGCGCCCCGCGGTCGCGCGCGAGAGCGATAACGACTTTCAGCAGTCGCCGGGCAATTCCCTGCCGGCGGCATGTCGGCCGCACGGCAATTGTCAGCAATTCGGCCTCGTCCGCCGCCGTGCGCAGGAGCGCGAAGCCGGCGGCTGTCCCGTCCAAGCCCGACGCCAAGCAGCCAGCCACTCCCGGCGCAGCCAGCAGTTCGGCCATCTCGCGGCTGGTCCACCCGCGTTCGCCCAAGGTCGCGAAGGCGTCGGCATGCAAGGCCGCCGCCGCATCGAGGTCGGGCGCGCCCAGGGGCCGATAGGTCACGTCCTGCGTCAATCGACGGTCCGGCGCTGGCCGTCGGGCAGGGTGATGTTGACGCCGCGCAGATAAAGAGGACGCGGCAGGCCTTCGGCGCGGTTGCGACGGCGCCAGTCCTCGGCGTCGCGTTCGGTCGCAAGGCGCGCCAGCACCACGGGATCGAGCAGCGTCGCCTGCGCCGTCGCGTCGATCCCCAGGGCCTCGAGCGCCGCCGCAAGGCGGACCGCCTCCAGCCCGACCACCCTGCAGGAGCGGCCCTGCAACTTTTCAGCCAGCGCCTCGGTGGAGGCGACGAAGGGCGACGGATCCTGCGGCGCGCCGAGCGCACAGAACCAGTCACCGAGATGCGTATCGATGGCCGCGACGGCGAGACGGTCGCCGACCGCGTCATCGGTCCCGGCCTGCGCGAGCAGGACGTCGGTCGTCGCGATGCCCGCGAGCGGCACGTCGAGGGCGATCGCAAGCCCGCGCGCGGCGGCGAGACCGACGCGCACGCCGGTGAAGCTGCCCGGCCCGACGGTGACGGCAAGCAGCGTCACGGCGCGGCGATCGAGGCCCGCCGTCTCGAACAGGCGCGCGACGACCGGCATCAGCCGCGCCGCCTGGTCGCGCCCCTCCTCGCGATGAACGGCGAGCAACGCGCCGTCGCGCAGCAGCGCCGCGCCCAGTCCGGTGATGGCGCAGTCGAAGGCGAGAACCACATTCATCGGATCATGCCGTCCGCGATTCTCTGGCGCTCTCTTGCGCGACTGGGCAATGTGCGGTCATGAAATCCGATCTGGTTGAGATCGTCCCGCCGGACTTCGATGTCGACGTGACGCTGGCCTATGCGACCGACGCCAATCTAACGGGACGACCGGTCTACCGGAATGCCGAATGCTGGCTCCATCGCGACGCGGCCGAGAAGCTCGCCGCGGCGATCGCCCTGGCGAAGCCGCTGGGCTACCGCCTGCGCATCTTCGATGCGCTGCGGCCCACGGAAGCACAATGGATGCTGTGGAATGCCAACCCCGACCCGGAGTTCCTCGCCGACCCTCGCCGCGGCTCGCCGCATTCGCGCGGCGTCGCCGTCGACCTGACGCTGCTCGATCGCGACGGACGCGAACTCGACATGGGCACCGCGTTCGACGCCTTCACGCCGCTGTCGCACCATGCGCGCACCGACATCGCCGTCGAGGCGCAACGGAACCGGCTGCTGCTGATGGGGCTGATGACCACGGCCGGCTGGGACTTCTACCGCAACGAATGGTGGCACTATCAGCTCTTCGATGCGCGGCGCTATCCGCTGATCGACGACGCAGACCTGCCGCGCTCGATGATGCAGCCGCGTTGAGCCGCGATCAGAAGCTCGACAGCTTCGCCTTGTCGAAGTCGGAGAGATTGTTCTCGTTCATCAGCTGGCGCACGAACCGGACGTAGGACTGCCCGAGTTCGGAGTAGCGCGCGAGCTGCCCGATCAGGCGGAAGCCCTCCAGCGGCTCGCCGCGCTGGCGCATGGCCTCGCGCTCCTTGCGGAACGCCGCATAGGCCGGATGCGAGTTGAGGTTCAGCACATAGGCCTCGACCGCCTCGCCGACATTGGCGAAGGGCTGCGGCATGCCCGCGCCCGGCTTCCACGACACGCTCACCGCGTGCTGGCCCACGGCCTGGATCTGGCCGAACAGCGCATTGCCCGTGCGCGCGGCGAAGGAGGTGCCCCAGCCGGATTCGACGCCGCCCTGGGCGATCGCCATCGAGGGCGGCACGACGTCGACGCGCCGCACCAGCTCGTCGAGGTTGTCGGCCGGCGTGTCGTAGCGATCGGCGAGCTGCTCGAGCCAGACCCGCTCGATCGGCACCAGGCCGGCTCCCGAGTCGAGCTTGCCCTTGAGGTAGAGCAGCTGGTCGCGCTCGACGAGCACGCGCTGGTTGACCTCCAGGATCACCGGCAGGAGCGCGGTGATGAACAGGGTCTTGCGGCTGGTGCCGTCCTTGGTGCCGAGATCCTCGGGCACCCGCTCGACCTTGATCGGCGGTACCGCCTCACCCTGGCGCACATCCTGAAGCGTGTAGGACGCCTCACGGAAGAGGCCGGCGAGCTCGTCCGCCGTGCGCGGATTGACGGCGCGCAGGCGCACCTGGCGGCGCACCGCATTGCCCGGCGCGGCGAAGCGGCCGTGAGCGCCGGTGAAGTCACGGTTCGTGACCATCGCCACCTGGTCGAGCTCGGTGGGCGGCGGCGCCACGAACGTGAGCGCTGCCGGGAAAGGGGATCTTGCAAGGAAGGGCGGCGGCTCCGCCGGATCGGCGGGCGCGCCGACGCGGGTGGAAATCATCGCCGTGGCATCGGCATCCGGCATCCGATGGCCGAGGCTCAATCCGGTGGCGAGCACCGCAAGCCAGACGGCCGGAAATGCATAATGACGAATCGACGACTGCATGCCTCACTCATCAGTAGTTGTTCCAGGGAACGAGCTACCGTCCACGGCCCCCGGCTGCGGGGGCCGCGCACCTGACTACGCTTTGACTCTTGGGCTTGGGCGGTCCTACCGGGCCGCCTGGACTTCAACCACTTCCGGCACGTAGTGCTTCAGAAGATTCTCGATGCCCATCTTGAGCGTGGCCGTCGAGCTGGGGCAGCCCGAGCAGGACCCCTGCATGTGCAGGTAGACCACGCCATCCTTGAAGTCCTGGAACACGATATCGCCGCCGTCCTGGGCCACCGCCGGACGGACGCGCGTCTCGAGAAGTTCCTTGATCTGGGCGACGACCTCGTCGTCCTCGGCATCGGCGCCCGCGGCGCCGGAGCCGGCCTCGGCGGCGATCACGGGCTCGCCGGAGGTGAAATGTTCCATGATGCCGCCCAGGATGGAGGGCTTCAGCATCTGCCAGTCCCTGTCGGCGGCCTTGGTGACGGTCACGAAATCGGACCCGAAGAACACCCGCTCCACACCTTCGACGGCGAACAGCCGGCGGGCCAGGGGCGAGGACTGGGCGCTATCGACACCCGCGAAGTCTACCGTGCCCTTCTCCATGACCACCCGGCCGGGGAGGAACTTCAGGGTCGACGGATTCGGCGTCTGCTCGGTCTGGATAAACAAACCTACTCACTCCTTCTCGAGCGACCGAGACGGGCAGGCCGCTCGGCGTCGCTTAAGCTTGGGATGGGACGTCTCCATCCCGTTTGGGTGCCTCGGACGTAGGAACCCGCACCGACCCGATCAAGCGCATTCTTGAGTGTCTATGTATAAATATTATGGAATAATATTATCTTCTGCTTGAATAACAATGGATTACGTCTCTTCCGCTGGGTCTCGGAAGTCTCATCGCTACACAAGGCAACAGGATGCGCCCTGAAAAATCGCCGCAGAGATTCGCGCACGCATCATGCGATGGCATCGATCTCGGCGTCGCTCAGGCCACCCGGCACGATCGTGAGCGGGATGCGCAGCTGGCCGCTCGACTTGCCGGCGAAGGCCGTCACCAAGGGCCCCGGTCCTTCGCCGGTCGAGGAGCTTCCCAGCACCAGCACCGAGATCGAACGGTCCTCGGCGAGCAGCTTCAGGACCTCGTCGCGGCTCTTGCCCTGGCGGATATGGATCGCCGGCGGCTGCCCGGTGAGCGTGGCGGCGACTTCAGCGTGGCGCGCGACGATCTCCTCGGCCTGCTGGCGGGCTTCCTGATGCATCAGCTCCGCCACCGCGCCCCATTGCTGGGCTTCCGGCGGCGGCATCACGTAGAGCAGCGCAACGCGGCCACCCGTGCGCTTGGCGCGGCGGCAGGCGTAGTGCAGCGCCTTGCGCATCTCCGGGCTCTCGTCGACCACGACGAGGAAGACGCGCTCTCCCGGGCGTCCGCTTGGCTCGCTCATCTGCTCCCCTCCTCGTCCGTCTAGAGCCGGCGCATCACCGCGCCGCCGAACCAGCCCACCAGCAGCGCCATGGCAATAGCGCCCAGGCCGTAAAAGGCGCCGTCCTGCCGCGACCAGCTCGCCAGCTCGGCGTTGAACCCCACCTTGGCCACCGCCAGCGGCCGCGACACCGTCGCGGCAATGCGGCCTTCCCGCAGCAGATAGGCCCGCACCGAGTAGATGCCCTCGGGCAGCCGCGAGGGAAACGGCAGGTCGGCCCGGAACAGCCGCCCGCCCTGGATCGTCACCTGTCCGATATTGGCGGGATAGAGCCCTTCCTGCCGCTTGACCTCGACCAGGCCGCCGCGGAACTCGGCCAGCCGCGGCGGCGGGGCGAGGCGGGCCGGACGGATGATCGACAGCCGGTCCTCCAGCGACAGGATCTCGCCACCGGCGCGGCCAGCCAGCAGGCGCTGCAGCGGCTGGCTGGCGGCGAGGTAGTAATAAGAGGGCACGTCCTCGAACACCTGCCGGCCGGTGGTCAGCCACAGCCCCAGGACGCGCTCCTTGCGCATCACCGTCTCGCGTCCGGGCGGCCCCTCGACGACCACGACGATCTCGCCGGGGGGATCGAACATGCCGAACACCAGCAGGCTCTCGCCCTGGAAGGCCGAGGTGATCGAGACCCCGGCGGAGGACAGGTCCATGATCAGGGTCGGCCGTCCCGATTCGTCGGGACGGGCCGACGGCTCGGCGGGAACGCCCTGGCCGGCCAGCGGCGGCGCCGGCAGCAGGCCGCCCGTCGGCGCCCCCCGCGGGGCGACCGGCGGTTCGGTCGGAACCTGGGCCATCGCCTCGGCGGCCAGCGCGCAGAGCCAGGCCAGCCCCACCAGCAGCAGCGCCTTCACGGCAGCACCTCGCGGGTGCCGAGCGAAAAAGGCGAGGCCGGCGTGCGCAGCAGGTCGGTCAGGAGCTCGGCCGCCACCGCCAGTACCAGCAGCCCCATGAGGCCGCGCAGCGCCACGCCCGGCAGCCTCGCGGCAAGCCGCGCCCCGATCGGCGCGCCCACCACGCCGCCCAGGATCAGCAGCAGTGCCAGCACCACGTCGACCGTGCGGTTGGTCGCCGCCTGCAGGAAGGTGACGTTGGCGGCCACGAACAGGATCTGGAAGTTGGAGGTGCCGATCACGACGCTGGTCGGCATGCCGAGCAGGTAGATCATCGCCGGCACCAGCACGAAGCCGCCGCCCACGCCCAGGATCGCCGACAGCATGCCGATCACGAAGCCCAGCCCCAGCGGCAAGAGGGCGCTGATGTAGAGCTTGGACTTGTAGAAGCGCATCTTGAACGGCAGGCGATGCACCATGTAGTGCGTGTGCAGCTTGCCGCGCGGCGCCTCGGGATTGCGCCGCCGCCTGAACCAGGTGCGCGAGCTCTCGACCAGCATCAGCAGGCCGATCGCCGACAGCATCACGACATAGAGCACGGCGATCGTGAAATCGATCTGGCCGATGCGCTTCAGCCAGGTGAAGAGCGACACGCCCGCCGAGGAGCCGACCATGCCGCCCGCCAGCAGGATCAGCCCCATGCGCAGGTCGACATTGCCGCGCCGCCACTGCACCTGCAGCGAGGAGACGGAATTGGCGATGACCTGGTTGGCCTGGCTCGCCACCGCGACCGCGGGCGGGATGCCGGCGAAGATCAGCAGCGGCGTGGCGAGGAAGCCGCCGCCGACGCCGAACATGCCGGCCAGCAGACCCGCCGCCCCGCCCAGCGCCAGCAGCACGAAGATGTTGATCGACTGCTCGGCGATGGGCAGGTAGATCTCCACGCCGCTGCCTTCACTTCTGCAGGATGGAGCTGATTTCGCGCAGCTGCGTGCGTGCACGCAGCAGGTAGAAGCCCTGCGCGGCAAGGTGGTTGGGGATCAGCAGCGCGTCGGGCCAGCCGTTCCAGACGATCCAGGGCCGCAGCTCGGCGGCGACGCGGAAGGTCTCGACCATCTGGTTCCAGGCATTGGTGAGGTCGCGGTCGCGGATCACGTTCTGGAAGTCGCTGCCGAGCGCGCGCAGCAGCAGGTAGTTGGCGTAGAGCCGGCCCTTGTTGAAATAGAAGATATCGTCGCACTGCATGTCGAACAGGTTGCCGGCCTGCTCGATGATGTGGCGGTCGATCACCGCCGAATCGGAGCCGATGTCGTTGGCGATGCGGTCGATCAGCGCCTGCAGGTTATCGGCGCGGCGCTCGAACACCGCCTGCCCCAGCGCCAGGCGCTTGTTGTAGGCGATCAGCTTGTCGCGGCCGGCGCGGTATTTCTGCGCCGACGTGGTGGTGGGCATCAGCGACACGCTGGGCTGCCACAGCCACACGTTGGGCTGCTCGTTGAGGAAGCCGCGCGCCTGCTCGAGATCGCGGTCGGTCTGGCTGGAGCCGCGCGTGCGGCCGACCTGGTCCATCATCTCGGTGGCGAAGCGGCCCAGCGCCGCCATGATGCCGCGCTGGAAGTTCGGCATGTTGTCGAGGATGCCGGCCGGCATGAAGAACGGCATCATCGGCGTCCACTGATGGACATCGACCTCGCGCTGGATGAGATCGGCCGCCACCGCCACCGCGCGGCTCTCGCCTGACGTCACGTTCTGCGGACCGAACTGCGGATCGTCGTCGATGTTCTGGATGATGAGGCCGCCGAGCGGATAATAGAGCACCAGCGCGAACACGATGATGCCCAGCGTCCATCGCCAGACGGAGCGACGGCGCGACGGCGCGGCTGCGGCCGGCGTGCGGGCGCGGAAGCGGAAGTTCCGCACGCCGTCCCAGGCGCGGCGCCAGCGCGACGAAGGCTGCGACGGCGAGGCGCCCGGTTCCGGATCGAAGGTCATGCGCGCAGATTAGCGCGAACATCTTCCGGAATTGCGAAAAAAACGACACGACGCACGTGATCGCGCCTTTCCCCAAGGACGAGGTGATAGAGTGCGCCCTCTTCACGCAATGGACACGAACGGAGTCGACGGCAATGGCGCTTGATCCCGAAACCCAGCGGCTGCTCGATGCAATGGCGGCGGCCAATCGGCCGGCCTGGCGCACACTGAGTCCCGAGGCGGCGCGCGAGCAGTATCTGTCGCTGCGGCCCGCGGCACAGGGCCCGCGCCCGGACGGCGTCAACGTCGCCAACCGCACGATCCAGGGACCCGGCGGCCCGATTCCGATTCGCATCTACCGGCCCGAGCGCGCGGCACCCGACACGCGCCTGCCGGCGCTGGTCTACGCCCATGGCGGCGGCTGGGTGTTCGGCAATCTCGAGAGTCATGACGTGCTGTGCGCGCAGTTCGCCATCGATGCCGGCATCACCGTGGTCGCGGTCGACTACCGCCTCGCGCCCGAGGTGCGTTTCCCGGGCGCCTTCGACGACGTGGTGGCGGCGCTGAAGTGGGTGGCCGCGCACGGCCCGGCGATCGGCATCGATCCGCAGCGGCTGGCGATCGGCGGCGACAGCGCCGGCGGCAACCTCGCCGCCGCGGTCTCGATCTGGGCGCGCGACAACAAGGGGCCGAAGCTGCGCCTGCAGCTGCTGGCCTATCCCGTCACCGACGTGCAGGAGCGCAGCGACTCCTACCGCGAGTTCCACGAGGGCCTGGGCCTCGACGGCCTGACGATGGAGTGGTTCATCGACCACTATACGCCCGACAAGGCGACGCGCGCCGACTGGCGCGTCTCGCCGCTGCAGGCGTCCTCGCTCGCGGGCCTGCCGCCGGCGCTGGTGCTCACCGCCGGCTACGACCCGCTGCGCGACGAGGGCCGCGCCTATGCCTGGCGCCTGCAGAAGGAAGGCACCGTCGCCGACCTGGTCGAGTTCGGCGGCATGATGCACGGCTTCCTCTCCTCGCCCATGCTGCTGCACGGCGCCCGCCGCGGCGCCGCGATCTGCGCCGGCGCGCTGCGCGAGGCGCTGGTGCTGCGCGGCCAGCAGTAGGCCGACAGTCGCGGAGGGGCGCACCGCCGCCCAAACCTCTCAGGGGGGCGCGCCACTCCAGTGGCGCCTTCAGGCATGAGCGCAACTGGAGTTGCGCGCTCCTATGAGCGCTACGCGCCTCATCGGGATCAGGCCCGGGGGGCGAGAGTCGCGGTTCGGGAATGAAGGATCACGCGGTCGGCTGGCGGAGGAGCCAGTCGGCGAAGAGCTGGGCCTCGCGGCCGGCGCCGGGGGCGCGGCCGAAGTACATCGGCGGCAGCGGCATGCGCAGGTCGGGCAGCGGGCAGACCAGCCGCCGCTGCGCCACGTCGGTGCCCAGCAGCGACACGGCGGTGATCGCGAAGCCCAGCCCGTCGACCGCCGCCTGCAGCGCGATGTGCGAGTGGTCGAGCTGCAGCCGCCGCGCCGGGCGCAGGCGCGGCAGGCCGACATGGGCCTTCCAGTCGTCCCAGTCCTGCTTGCGCGTCTTGACCACCAGCAGCGTGTGCTGCGCCAGCGACCGCGGCTCGACGACCGGCTTCTGCTTCAGCAGAGACGGCGCCGCGACCGCGACCAGCTCGTCGTCGAGGAAGGGCTGCGCCTTGAGCGCCTCCGGCCAGTCCTCGACGCTGCGGCGGATCGCGATGTCGAACGGCTCGGGCGCCTTGCCGGGCGGCAGCAGCGTGGTGACGAGCTGCGGCTCGATGCCCGGATGATGCGCCACGAAGTCGGGCAGGCGCGGGATCAGCCAGCGCACCGCGAAGGACGGCCGCGCATTGATGCGCACCGCGCGCGTGGGCGCCCGCACCATCAGCGCCCGCGCCGCCTGCCCGATCTGCTCCAGCGCCGGGCTCGCCTCGGCATAGAGCTGCTGGCCCTCGGCGGTCAGGCTGACGCGGCGCACCTGGCGCTCGAACAGCGCCACGCCGAGGAAGGCCTCCAGCCCGCGGATCTGCCGGCTGACCGCGCCATGGGTGACGTTCAGCTCGACCGCCGCACGCGAGAAGCTGAGATGCCGCGCGGCCACCAGGAACATGCGCAGCGCATTGAGGGGCGGAAGCGGCGGGGACGGCATGCGTGAGTTTTTATCACACGTGGCGGGAGGACACATCGTTTGTCACACGAGCGTAACAAACCCATCGTGCGGCCATGTCCGCCTCAGCGTCCCCGTCCGTCTCCCCCGCCGCGTCTCCCTCCTCGCAGCCTCCCTCCCCCGCCGATCTCAACACCCGCTACTCGGCCGCCACGCTGGCGCTGACGCTGCCGGGCGACACGCTCCTCTATCTCCTGCTGCCGATGTTCGCGCCGCAGTTCGGCGTGACGGTCGCCGAGGCCGGCCTGCTGCTGGCGGCCAACCGGCTGGTGCGCATCGTCGGCTACGGCTGGGTGGCGCGGTTCTATGCCCGCCGCGGCGACCGGCCGACCAACCTCCTGGCCGTGGGCGCGGCGGCGATCAGCGCGCTGGGCTATGCGACGCTGTCGGGCCTGTGGCTGCTGCTGCCGATGCGGCTGCTGTGGGGGCTGGCCTTCGCGGCCCAGAACCTCTCGACCCAGGCGATGGCGACGGCGGATCTGCACGGCGCCTCGAAGCGCAACGGCCGCTCGCGCGCCCTGGTCGCGCTGGGGCCGACGCTGGCGCTGCCGCTGGGCGCGGTGCTGGCCGATGCCTGGGGCCCGCGCGCGATCTTCTTCGTGCTGACGCTGGTGGCGCTCCTGGGCTTCTGGACCGCGCGCCGCCTGCCGGCCGCGCCGCATCCGGTGCCGACGGCGAAGCGGCGGATCACCCTGCCCACCAGCCTCGACGTGTGGTCGTTCCTCGAAGGCTTCACCCTCGACGGGCTGTTCGTGATCGGCCTCGCCTACCTCGCCCGCGACCTGCTGCCGGGCGATGCGGTGCTGGCGGCGGCGCTGCTGATGGCGCTGCGCTATTTCGGCGAGATCGTGCTGGCGCCGATCGGCGGCCACATGGCCGAGCGGCTGGGCGCGGAGCGGCTGCTGGTGAGCCTGTCGCTGCTGACGGCGCTGGTGCTGGTGGGCTTCGGCGCCGGCTGGGCGCTGCCCTGCGCGGTCGCCATCGTGGTGCTGCGCGCCCTGCAGCTGCCGCTGGTGCCGCCGATCGTGGCCCGCCGCACGCCCGGCCCCGCCCGCGTCCAGGCGCTCGCCACCCGCGCCGTCTGGCGCGACATCGGCGCCGGCACCGGCCCCATCGCCGCCGGCCTCCTGCTGCCGATCCTGCCGACCTTCTGGATCTACGCCGTGTCAGCCGCGCTGCTGTCGCTCGCCGCGCTGGCGTGCGCGCGGCGGTAGCGCGGGAAAGAGGTGCCGGAATTGCGGGAACGAGACGTTTCCCCGATTGAAGCAACGCATCATCCGGAATCGCGGCGAGATGGGAGATGACCTCGTCCTTCGGCGCCGTTAGACAGTCACGCCCCCAAAGGAGTGCGTGGCGTGAGCAAGAGGCAGCCGGCGCCGATGCCGACCAAGAAGAAAGCGACCGGCCGCAAGGGCGCCCCGGCCGCCAAGGGCGCGCGTCCGCGCAAGCAGGCCCGTTCCGCCGCGCCGCCGCCGCCACCCAGCCTCGAACAGGGCCTGCGCGAACTGGCCTATGACGGCGCGCTGTCGTTCTTCTGGGTCGCCGTCGCGCTCACCATCGTGGTCGCGCTGGCCCTGGGCGCGTTCGGCCTGTGGTCGCTGCGGCCGATGCCGGCCTATACCTCGGACGGCGTGGAGACCGGCTCGCCCTTCGACGTCGCGTTCCGGGTCGAGAACACGAGTTCGCTGTTTCCGCTCTCGAACCTCAGGATCAACTGCGTGCTGACCTATGCCGGCGTGCCCGAGATCCCGTCGGTGGCGGCAAGCGAGCTGCATCTGCCGAGCGGCAACGGCTCGGCCCTCGGGCCCGGCGAGTCGGCAACCTTCAAGTGCCCGTTTCGCGCCCAGCTGAAGAGCTCGAGCAACAACGAGCTGGGCGTCGCGCTGCGCTCGGAGATCTTCTTCCACAGCCGCTACGACCTGCCGCTGCTGGGCTCCTTCCGCACCACCGCCAACAACGGCCCCTTCGTCCTCAACACCCGCCTGCTGCCGCCGCGCTGGACCGGCAAGCCGAACGACTGACGCGGCCGCACACGCGGCTCATGCGACGGGCGCCGGGACGACAGCCGACGCAACAGTCATCGCGCCCTAGCGGAACACGTCCTTGCGGTGGCGGACCTCGGCGAAGACCTTGACCGGGTCGGCGCCGGGCAGGCCCACGGCCTGCTGCACCGCGGGCACGTCGGCGCGCAGGAAGGGATTGGTCTGCTTCTCCTCGCCCAGCAGGCTCGGCACGGTGGCCTCGCCGCGGGCGCGGGCGGCGTCGATGGCGACGGCGCGGGCCAGCAGCGCCTGGTTGCCGGTCTCGACCGTGACCGCGAAGCGGGCGTTGGACTGGGTGTATTCGTGGGCGCAGTAGACGCGCATGTCGTCGGGCAGGGCGCGCAGGCGGGCCAGCGAGCCCCAGAACTGCTGCGGCGTGCCCTCGAACATGCGTCCGCAGCCCAGCGCGAACAGCGTGTCGCCGCAGAACAGCGCCTTCTCGGCGCGGAAGGCGTAGGCGACGTGGCCGCTGGTGTGGCCGGGCACGAAGATGACCTCGGCCTCCGCCTCGCCGAAGCGGAAGCGGTCGCCGTCGTCGACCGCGACGTCGAGGCCCGGGATGCGCTCGCGGTCGCCGCGATAGCCGACGATGGTGCAGCCGGTCGCGGCCTTGATCTCGCGGTTGCCGCCGACATGGTCGCCGTGGTGGTGGGTGTTCAGGATATGGGTGATCTTCCAGCCCCGCCTGGCCGCCTCGGCGAGCACGGGGGCGGCCTCGGCGGGATCGACCACGCCGACGCAGCCGGATTGCGGCTCGCGCATCAACCACACGTAATTGTCGCTCAGGACGGGGATACGGACGATATCGAGGGTGGTGCTCATCTGGGTACTCGCCTGGGCTGTCTGCGGTTCACGTTGGGGGCGGCTCGGGGACGGCTTGGGGGGCGGCTGGCGCCCGCCCCGGTTTACGACAGGGGGCGCAAGGCTGGCAAAGCTCCCTTGCACCCGCCACGGAACCGCCGCACGGATCGGTCATGACTCCGGCGGCTCGGTTTCTGCTAGGATATCGCTGATATGTGGACGGACGTCCTCGATCTCAACGAATTCTACGGCACCACGCTCGGCCAGATGACGGGGCGGTTGCTGCGCACGCGGCTGCGCGAAGTGTGGCCGAACGTGCGCGGCGAGACGGTGCTGGGGCTGGGCTATGCCGCCCCCTTCCTGCGCCCCTTCCTCGACGAGGCCGAGCGGGTGATGGCCTTCATGCCGGCCCAGCAGGGCGTGACGCGCTGGCCGCGCGAGGGCCACAACCACACCGCGCTGGTGGACGAGCTCGACCTGCCGCTGGCCGACCGCTCGGTCGACCGCGTGCTGCTGGTCCATGCCATCGACTGCACCGAGCAGGTGCGACCGATGCTGCGCGAGATCTGGCGCGTGCTGGCCGACGGCGGGCGGCTGATCGCCGTGGCGCCGACGCGCGCCGGCCTGTGGTCGCAGATCGACCGCTCGCCCTTCTACCAGGGCCATCCCTACTCCGCCGGCCAGCTCGCCAGCCTGCTGCGCGCCAACATGTTCGCGCCGATGCGCCAGGCCCGCGCCCTCTACATGCCGCCCACCCATTCGCGGCTGGCGCTGCGCATGGCGCCCGCGGTCGAGCGCTTCGGCCAGCGCTGGCTCGGCCGCTTCGCCGGCGTCAGCGTGATCGAGGCCGGCAAGCAGCTCTATGCCGGCATCGCCGAGCGCCACGTGCCGGAGCTGGCGGTGGTGCGGCCCAAGCTGCGCATCGCGTCCTCGCGCGACTCCGCCCAGCTTCCAGGGGCGGCGCGCAACGCGCACAACAAGGACGGCGAAGCGCCCGCTTCGTGATCGGTCCGCAAGCAAGCAACAATCCGGGGGAAATGCTCATGACGACGCCGTCTCCGCGCGTGATCGCGCTGCTGGGATTCGGGGAAGCGGGAACCGCCATCGCGCGCGGCCTCGCCGCCGAGGGCGGCTGGCGCGACGCTCACCGCAAAGAGGGGCCGAAACCCGGCGACAACGCCCCGCGCCGGCTGATCGCCATCGACACCGCGCTCGACCGCGACGCCCGCGGCATCGCGCTCGGCAAGGAGGCGCGCCGGCTCGACGTCGCCATCGCCGGCACCTACACCGAGGCGCTGCGCGAGGCCGACCTCGTCATCTGCGCCGTGCAGGGCGAGCATGCGCTGGAGGCCGCGACCGCGGCCGCGCCGCTGCTCAAGAAGGGCGCGCGCTATCTCGACCTCTGCACCGTCACCGGCGCCATGTCGGACGAGGACCGCGCGCCGATCGAGGCGGCCGGCGGCCGCTACGTCGACGTCGCCGTGATGGGCGGCTTCTTCAAGCAGGGCATCAAGGCGCCGATGCTGGTGGCGGGCGCCGACGCCGCGCCGATGGTGGACTGGATGAACGCCAACGGCTTCGTCGCCACCTTGCTGGGCCCGAAGCCCGGCAGCGCCTCGGCGGTGAAGATGCTGCGCTCGGTGATCGTGAAGGGGCTGGAGGCGCTGGGCGTCGAGGCGCTGGTGGCGGCGCGCCGGCAGGGCATCCTCGACGAGGTGCTGGGCTGCCTGGGCGACATCGATTCCATGACCTTCTCCGGCGCGCTGTCGATGCTGGTGCAGACCCATGTCGTGCATGCCGAGCGGCGCTGGGAGGAGATGGGGCTGGTGGCGCGGACGCTGCGCGAGACCGGCATCGATCCGCTGATGACCTCGGCAATCGAGACCAGCCACCGCCGCACCGTCGATGCCCGTATCGCCCCCGCCGACGGCCAGGTGCCGAGCCT
>JAFEFG010000107.1 GCA_018240685.1 Pseudomonadota bacterium
CAGGTCATCCTTGGCGCGGTCCTGCTCGAGACCTGGGCAACATGGACGCTGGTGGCCGTGACGTCGGCCTGCTTCGTGTTTCTGACCCTGCTCAATCGCGAACTCGTCATGCCGCATCGCCACGGGGCGAATTTCCTCAACCTTCACATCCAGGGGATGTTCATCTGCTTCGTGCTGGCGGCGATGCTGCTGGTGTTCTTCATCACGCGCATCAACCGCAATCTGGTCGCTCGCGACGCGGGGCTGGCCGCGCTGCGCCAGCAGTCCGCCGAGGAGGAGCTCGTCGTCAGGATGGGGCTTCTCGCCTCCGGCGCCGCCCACGAACTCGGAACGCCGCTGACGACGGTGTCGGTGATCCTGAACGATTGGCAAAGGATGCCGGAGCTGCAAGCCGATGCGGAAATTGCCGACGACATCGAGGAGATGCAGGCGCAGATCCTGCGCTGCAAGGAGATCGTTTCCAAGGTCCTTGCCTCCTCGGGAGAGGCCAGGGGCGAGAATGCCGGCCCGACGACGGTCGTGCGCTTCTTCGATGCCATGGTCGAGGAGTGGCAGGTGAACCGGATGCCGGCGGATGTTCGATATTCGAACGAATTCGCTCCGGATCACGCCATCGCCTCGGATGTGGCGCTGAAGCAGAGCCTGGTCAACGTTCTCGACAATGCGCTGGAAGCCTCGCCGCGGTGGGTCGGAATCTCCGTGCGGCGCACCGGAGACGACATCGTCATGACGGTCGAGGACCGCGGTCCGGGAATCCCGGCGGGGATTCTTGCCGTCATCGGCAAGCCCTACCAGACGACCAAGACGGCGCCGGGCTCCGGACTCGGGTTGTTCCTGCTGGCGAACGTCGTGCGCAAGCTCGGCGGCAGCGTCGTCGCCGGCAACCGCGCCGAGGGCGGGGCGAAGGTCTCGGTCAGATTGCCGGTTGCGGCCCTGTCCGTGGAGCCGGTCCATGTCGGATAGGCCGCTGCTGCTGATCGTGGACGACGATCAGTCGTTCGTAAGGGCAACGCGTCGATCGTTCGAACGCCGCGGCTACGATGTCGTGACCTGCGGCCTGGCGAGCGACGTGCCAGGGTTGCTGGAGGCGACCGTGCCGCAATTCGCCATTGTCGACCTGAAACTTCGAGGCGAGTCGGGACTGAACTGCGTGCGGTCCCTCAAGGAACACGAACCGGAGATGCGTATTGTCGTCCTCACCGGCTTCGCGAGCATCGCGACGGCGGTTGAAGCGATCAAGCTGGGAGCCTGTCACTACCTCGCCAAGCCGTCGAATGCCGACGACATAGAGGCAGCCTTCGGCAAGGCACACGGCGACGCGTCCGTACCGCTTACGTCGCGCAGGACGACGCTCAAGAACCTGGAGTGGGAGCGCATCCACGAGATGCTCGTAGAGACAGAATTCAATGTGTCCGAGACCGCACGCCGCCTCGGAATGCATCGGCGCACCCTGGCGCGAAAACTCGCGAAAAGGCGCGTTGTCTAGGGGCATCCTCGACCGGAACCGGCGCAAGACGCGACCGGCGCCGGTTCCGGGCAGGATCGTCAGCAGGCCGGATCGCCGGTTTCCGCCTCGTTCATGGTCACGAGCAGGACGAGCACCAGGGCAATGAGGCCGGCACCGATCGCCAGCGGCGCGAAGCTGAGGCCGATCAGGTCGATGGCGATGACGAGCAGGGCGGCCAGATTGGCTGCCCCGAGCGGTGTCGCGATGGTACGGCCTATCCTGCCGAGGGTCGTCGCCGTGACGTCCGCGAGGATCGATCCGACCACCAGTGCCAGCACGGCGGGACCGTGCAGCAGCCGGGCGATGGCGGCGACAGGGCCGACGATCGCCTGGACCAAGGGTGCCGCGATGGAGATCGCGCCGCGACCGATCTCCCGGGCCACGAATCGCGGCAGCCCGTCAGGGCGTGTGAGCCAGTAGCTCACGCGGTCGGCGAGGAAGGGAAGCAGGGCGATGACGATCCCCGCGACACAACCCGCCTGAAGGCCGCGCAGCCCGGCGACCAAGCCGCCGGTCGCCCCCGCGAGGCCAGTTATGCTTGCGAGGGAGGCGATCGAAGGCAGGGAGACGTCCCGATGCTCAGCTTTCATCGCGCCCTCCCTGGGTCAATGGCCGGAGTGGGTCGCGCCCATGCCTTCGACCGACAGCTCGACGTCGATCGAGCCGGCCTTCTCGAACACGAGCGTGACGGGCACTTTCGTGTGCTCCTTGAGCGGGCCCTTCAGCTGCATCAGCATCAGGTGGAAGCCGCCCGGAGCCAGGGTCACGGTCTTGCCAGGAGGGATCTCGAGACCGTGCTCGAGCTCGCGCATGCGCATCACGTTGCCGTCCATCTTCATTTCATGGACCTGCACCATGCCGGCGGCGGCACTGCGCGCCGAAACGAGCCGGTCGGGCGTGGTGCCCGTGTTGGTGATCGTCAGGAAGCCGCCTCCCGCCGGTGCGGTCGGAGCGGTCGCGCGCGCCCAGGGATGATCGATGACGAGCGTGCCCAGCTTGTAGTCGTGGGCCGATGCGAAGCCGGGCAGCAGGGCGACGAGGAAGGCCAGTGCTGCAAGTCTGAAGGAAGTCATGTCATTACCTCACGGTTGGAGTTGAAGTCGTACTCACGCGCCGCGCCTGCTCGTCGAGCCAGGCGCGAACTCTCGAAAGGTCGGCGACGCCGCGCAGCACGGTGACGGTGCCGTCGCGGGCGATCATGGCGGTGCGCGGCAGCTCGCCGGACCAGGTGGGGTCGATCTCGTAGCGCAGCCGTTCGTAGAAGCGGTCGGTGAAGCTCCAGCTTTCCGCGTCGGCGAGCCCGGCGCGCTCGAGCGTGGTAGCGATCTGCTCGGGCGGCTGCGGCAGCGGGTCGGCCGCCAGCAGGACCAGTGTCAGGTCCTTGCGTTCGGCCGCGAGCTTGCCCCAGTTGGGCAGTTCCACCAGGCATGGCCCGCAGGTGAGGCCCCAGAAGTGCACGATGGTCGGCCGGCCGGCGTGCGCGGCCCGCAGCTTCATCCAGCTTCCGCGCTCGAAGGGAAGGGGATCGCCCGCTTGTACCGGGCCCGGTGTGGCGAGTGCGACCAGCAGCGCAAGGAGGATCGGCAGTCTCACGGCGAGTCCTCCAAAGCAATGAGGCGATAGCCTTCCGTCTTGGTGAGCCACGACAGAAAGGCCTGGCTCTTGCGGGCGATCAGAAGGGGATGATCCGAGGCGTCGTCGGTGTCCGCGACGGGATGCGCTGCGCTCCACGAGCGGCCGCTGTCGTGCGAGACCTGCCACAGGATGCGGGTCCGGGTGCCGTCGAACTCCTTCCAGACGAGATGAACGGTGTTCCCGATGGCAAGAAGGTAGGGCCGCCCCGGCTGCCGTTCGGGCGACGACAGGGCGCGCGGCTCGCTGAACGAGGCGACGCCGTCGTCCGCGCGGGCATAGAAGATCCCCTGTCGCGCCTCTCCGCCGGTGAACCAGGCTGCGTGATAGGAGCCGTCCGCTGCGATGGCGAGGCTCGGGCCATGATGGGGGCAGGCGTCGATCTTCCAGTCGTCGATGCTCACGCGGCGCAACGGCCCGGGTGTCGTCGGATTCTCGAACGTGATCACGGCATGATCTCGCGTCGTGCCGCCGAAGACGTTGCGGAAGAGCACCGCCGGCCGGCCGGGCCCGGCGAGGGCGACTCCCAGCCGGCAGCATTCGCAGGTGTTGTCGAGGGCCACGGTCGCGTCGCCGAAGGTCTTGCCGTCCGATGACCAAGCATAGGCCAGCGCTGCGCCGGGATAGGGCTTGCCGGCGGCGCGCGCCGCTGCGGCCCCGCGCTTGTCGATCCAGGCGGCGAATATCCGGCCATCGGCATCGAGCGCGGTCTGCTGGAAGCGCTGGCTCGCATCGTCGGCGGTGATGGGGCGGGCGGCGGCAAACGAAGCGCCGTTGTCGTCGGAATAGGTCGCGTAGACGCGTCCGTTGAACTGCTTGTCCTTGAAGACCGCCCAGGTGACGACCAGGCGGCCGGAAGCGGTGATGAGGATCTGGGGGCGGGAATCCGGCCCCCAATCCATGCCGATCGGTCCCGGCGTTACAGAGATCTGCGGGCTGAAGCTCTTTCCGAGGTCTGTCGACCGGGAAACGAGGACGCGGTCGGCCATGCCGCGGACGAGCCAAAGCGTGCCGTCCGCGCCGAAGGCCGGCGTGGCCGTGAAGGCGTCGCGGGCGTCTGCCGCGAAGGCGTCCATGGCCTGCATGTGAGGGTGCTGGTGCTGGGCGACCGCAATCCCGCCCGACAGCAGGGCTGCGACGCCGAGCAAAAGGGCTCGCCGCATCGTCCTGTTCCGGGCGGGGGGCGTGGTCATCAGAAGCGGGCCCTCAACCCGGCAGTGGCCGTGAACGGCATTCCCAGGGCGGGAATGGTGGTTGTGCTTACGGTCGATCCCTCGAACGAGGTCAGGGCATAGCCCTGTGCCAGATACTGCGCATTGGTGAGGTTCTGGATCGTGCCGTAGAACTCCACCGCCTCCTTGATTTTGTAGGTGGCGCCGATATCGATCAGGGTCGCGCCCTGATTGAGCTGGGTGTGGCCGGTGTCGTTCCAGTAGTTCGGGAAGGACTTCAGGTGTGCATTGAGGAAGAGTCCGGGCAGAGGATTCCACTCGGCGCCGAGATTCAACGTCCATTGGGGAACCTGGCCAAGCTGTACACCCGTGCGCTCCAGGGTCGGGTAATACGAGCTCGTCAACATGGCGTTGGTGAAGGTGACGGAGCCGGTCAGGCGGACACTATCCACCACCTGCCATCCCCCGATCACCTCGACGCCGTTGATGTTGGCGTTGCCGACGTTGTTGTACTGCCGCACGCTCGTGAAGGAGGAACTGAGGCCTGCGGCGGTGATGTACGGCGCCGCGCAGGCCGCGTTCGTGTTGCAGATCGTCACGTAGTCGATGAAGTTCTGGAAGTTGTTGTTGAAGTAGGTGGCCGACAGCGTCGTCTTTCCGCTGACGATGTCGAAGCCGATTTCCTCGCCGACGTTGGTCATCGGCTGAAGATTGGGATTGGTCGCGGTATAGCTCGTGCCGCTGGCGAAGGAGCGATACATCTGGTTCATGCCGGGCTCCGAGAAGTTCCGGTAGATCGCGCCGCGCAGGGAGATTCCGTCGAAGGCGAAATATCGGAAGCCGACACGCGGATCGAAGCTACCGGAACCCGAGTTCGGTATGCTGTTGACCGTATTCGTATTGACCGTCGTCGAGCTGGCGTTGAGGGCCTGGTAGAAGTCTCCGCGCAGGCCAACCGTGATTTCCAGCGGAATGACGTCGAACTTGAAGGTGCCCTGGGCGAACACGCCCTCAAGACGATGTTCGCCCTGATTGATGAAGGTGGTTGGCGCCGACGCGGAACTGGAAAAAAGGTTGATGTTGTCGACGACGGCGGTGCGTCTTACGTCGACTCCGATCTTGATGTCCTTAACGTGTTCGGTGTCGGTCTGATAGAAAATCGAGCCGCCCTGATTGCTGTTGGGCGCTGACTCCTTCTGGCTGACATATTGGTTCAAGGCGTTGATGTTGTTCAGCGAGTAGGAGCCGCTGGCTGCATTGATGGTGGTGAAGACGCCGCCGCCTGCCCAGATGCTGAAGTTGATTGCCGACTTGTCGGACAGATCGTAGGTGCCGCCTACCAGCAGCCGGTACGACGACCAGCTGTTGTGCGCGAGGGACCAGACAAGGCCATCCTCATAGGCCTGGTGAAAATAGGCCTTGGTGAAGATCTTCAGGCTGTCGCTGGGATTGAGATAGGTCGACAGGCCGACATTGTTGACCTGGGAGGCCGTCGGAACCAGGTGCGAGTTCTGGTATTGCGCCGGTGTCAGGTTGTAGCCGTTGCTTTGCTGGTGGGTGTAGTTCACGCCGACCTTGAAACGGTCGCTCGCCACCGCCGCGCCGTCGACGTCCAGGCCGAGGGTGCCGTAGCTGCCGTAGTTCGCGTCGATGCCACCCCCCGTCTTGTCGGGCCGTTTGGTGATGATGTTGACCACGCCGCCCATGGCCATGTTGCCCCAGAGGCTGGTCGCGCCGCCGCCGCGGATCACCTCGATCCGGTCGACCGCAGCCTTGGAAACCGTGCTCCAGTCGACGGTTCGGAAGTAGGGATCGTTCATCGGGACGCCGTCGACCATGACCAGGGTGTTGATGGTCGTGCTGGAGCCGAAGCCTCGGATGCTGAAGGGCTGGCCGGTCGGGTGAAGTTCGCCCGTGGGAATCGTGAGGTTCCAGACGCCGGGGATCCTGTTGACGAGCTGGTCGAGGCCCGTCTCCGGCATGGCTTCGATCTCTTTGCGTGTCAGGACGGTCGTGCTGACATCGAGCTTCTCGAGGTCCGAGCCTCGCGCGGCCGTCACGGTGACGGGCGGAAGGTTGATCGGTTCCTGCGCGTTTGATGGATCAGGCGCTTGAGGCGATGGACTGGCGGATGGCGCAGTCTGCGCATGCAAGTGGGCCGGGGCCAATGCAAGGCCCGCGAAGGCGGCGATGGTCGCCGCACGGACAGACAACATAAAATTCTCCCCTCGACAGACAGACGAACGCAACGCGCGACACGGCGCGCTGCGGCTTCAGACGTCAGGCGAGGGAAGGAGGACCGCGCGGTCGAGTGGGCCCGTCGCGGATGCCGACGGGGCTGGGATGGTCCGCGGCCGGAAAGGGCGTCGACGCCGTGACGATCGGCGCGACGGCGGCAATGGCGACTACCGGCGGAGGCGCCAGGCTCGTGGCATGAGCCAGGCCCAGACAGCATTCGTGGGTGTCGACAGGAACTTGCTTGGAATTCTTGTCGCCGTCGGGGTTCGCGGCCGCGGCACTGCAGATGGCGCTCCACAACGTGGAAGGCGCACCCGTGCGGATCAGTGCGGCATGGGCGATGGGCTGCAGGAAATTGATCGTGATCGCAAGCAGCGCGACGGCCAACGCCGAAGCGCGCCAACCCGACTGGTAGCGATTGCGATCCATCCGCGGACTATGCACGGCGAACGTATGCGTCAAAAGCGTCAGCTTGTCGCTGATTGGCGAATGGTTCCGTCAGACGGCTGTCCATCCGCCATCGACGACCAGTTCAGCGCCTGTGACGTAGGAGGACTCGTCGGAGGCGAGGAAGAGGATGGCGTAGGCGACTTCGTCGACCTCGCCGGCACGCCCGAGCGGCACACCTTTAAGCGTCTTGGCGCGTTGCGCCGGATCGGCCGTGCGCCCCGACGTGCGCATCGGCGGCATGAGGCCGGGATGCACGGAATTGACGCGGATGCGGTCGGGGCCATGTTGCGCCGCACCGGCCTTGGTGATCAGGCGCACCGCTCCCTTGGAGGCGTTGTAGCCGACATGGATGTAGCCTTGGCCGACGATCCCGGAGATCGACGACAGGTTGATCACCGATCCGCCTCGGCCGCCCTTCTTCATCAATGCGATGCCGTGCTTCATGCCGAGGAATACGCCCGTCGCATTGACGGCCATCAGCCGGTTCCAGGCGTCCGTGTCGTAGAGATCCTGTTCGGCCGATCCGCTGATGCCGGCGTTGTTCACCAGGACGTCGAGCGGGCCCGTCGCCTCGACGGCATCGATGGCTGCCTTCCAGTCTGTTTCCTTCGTCACGTCGAGGCGAAGAAAAGTGGCCTTGCCCCCGGCCTTGCGAATCTCCTCGACGACTACCGAACCCTCGGTCTCGAGCAGATCGGCAACGAACACCTCCTTCGCACCTTCGCGGCCGAACAGCCGTGCCGTGGCGGCGCCCATGCCGCTCGCCGCGCCCGTCACCAGTGCGACCTTGCCTTGCAGGCGCATTCTTTCCTCCCTAAGCCAGCTTGAGCCCGATGATTCCAGCGACGACGAGGCCGATGGAGACAATCCGCAGCGTGGATGCCGAATCGCCGAAGGCGATGATGCCGATGGTAAAGGCGCCGACGGCGCCGATGCCGGTCCAGACGGCGTAGGCTGTTCCCATCGGTATCGTCCGTTGTGCCCACAAAAGCAGCGCCCCGCTGGCTGTCATGGCAAGCACCGCAAAAACGATCCACAATGGCCGAGGGCCGGCGTCCGTCCAGCCGAGCTTCAGTCCGACCGGCCATCCGATTTCGCAAATTCCCGCCAGCACAAGATAGATCCAGGCCATTTCCAATTCTCTCCCTCGGACCTCGACGTCGTTGACGATACGCGCCGGGAAGGTCCAGATTGAGGATTGCACGCATCTTGCAAGATAGCGAGAGCGTCCGACTGGGAAGGCTGATGGATGGGGTCTCTGATGAACGAACGTGAATTGCGGCGTCTGCTCGCCGAGGTCAAGGCAGGCGGCCTGTCGCGCCGCGCATTTGTCCGCCGGATGGCGGCGGTCGGGCTGGCGGCTCCGCTGGCGACGCAGCTTCTCGCCTATTCCGGCGTGGCGATGGCGCAAGGCGCCTCGGAGTACAAGCCGACCAAGCGCGGCGGCGGCGGCATGCTGAAGCTCCTGTGGTGGCAGGGGCCGACGCTGCTGAACCCGCACTTCGCCGTCGGCACCAAGGACCAGGACGGCAGCCGCCTTTTCTATGAGCCGCTGGCGGGATGGGATCCCGAGGGCAATCTCCGGCCGGTGCTGGCGGCCGAGGTGCCCACCCGCGAGAACGGTGGTCTCGCCGCGGACGGCAAATCCGTCACCTGGAAGCTGAAGAAGGACGTGACCTGGCACGACGGCAAGCCGTTTACGGCGGACGACGTGGTCTTCAACTGGGAATATGCAAAGGATCCGGCGACGGCCGCCGTCACGATCGGCACCTACAAGGAAGTAAAGGTCGAGAAGATCGACGACCACACGGTCAAGGTCTCGTTCGAGAAGCCGACGCCGTTCTGGGCCAGCGCCTTCGTCGGCGCGCAGGGCATGATCATTCCCAAGCACCTATTCGAGGCCTATTCGGGCGCGAAGTCGCGCGAGGCGCCGACCAATCTCAAACCCGTCGGCACCGGCCCCTACAAGTTCAAGGACTTCAAGCCGGGCGATACCGTTTCGGGCGAGATCAACACCAACTACCACATGCCCAACCGCCCGTATTTCGATGCCATCGAAATGAAGGGCGGCGGCGATGCCGTTTCGGCCGCGCGTGCCGTGCTGCAGACCGGCGAGTACGATTTCGCCTGGAACCTCCAGGTCGAGGACGAGGTGCTGACCCGGCTGGAGAAGTCCGGCAAGGGCAAGGTGGTGATCGCCGAGAGCGGCAACATCGAGCACATCCAGCTCAATTCCTGCGATCCGTGGAAGGACGTGGACGGCGAGCGCGCCAGCCTCAAGACCAAGCATCCGATCCTGTCCGATCCCGCGGTCCGAAAGGCGCTTACGCTGCTGGTCGACAAGGGCTCGGTCGAGAAGTTCATCTATGGCCGCACGGGCCCCGCGACCCCGAACTT
This sequence comes from Pseudomonadota bacterium, assembly GCA_018240685.1. Lineage (GTDB taxonomy): Bacteria > Pseudomonadota > Alphaproteobacteria > Reyranellales > Reyranellaceae > Reyranella. Next base: position 9,397 of record JAFEFG010000107.1, read on the forward strand.
CCTCAACAACCCGAAGCGCTTCCGTTCGACCAACATCAAGGACGAGTTCAACGTCGAGAAGGCGGCCGATCTGCTCGAGAAGGCGGGCTGGAAGAAGGGGGCCGACGGCGTTCGCGAGAAGGACGGCAAGAAGCTGAAGCTCGTCTACCAGACGTCCATCAACCAGCCGCGCCAGAAGACCCAGGCGATCGTCAAGCAGGCCTGCCAGAAGGCCGGCATCGACATCGAGGTCAAGGCGGTGACGGCGTCGGTCTTCTTCTCCTCCGACGTCGCCAATCCCGACACCTATCCGCATTTCTACTGCGACCTGCAGATGTACACGACCACCATGGGACAGCCCGACGCCGGGCTGTTCATGAACCAGTTCTGCTCCTGGGAAGCCGCGACCAAGGCCAACAAGTGGCAGGGCCGCAACGTCACACGCTGGCAGAGCCCGGAGTATGACAAGGTCTACCGCGAGGCGGAGGGCGAGCTGGATCCGGTAAAGCGCGCGGCGCTCTTCATCAAGATGAACGATCTCGCCGTCGGCAACCAGGTCGTGATTCCGGTCGTGATGCGGCCGGTCGTGGCGGCTCACGGCAACAAGCTGCGCGCCGTGGTGAGCGGCTGGGACAACAACACCTGGGACCTCCAGAACTGGTTCAAGGAGGGGTGAGCCCCCTGATCGTGACGTCGTCCAGCGGCGGGGGAGGGGCATGTCCCGGCAATATCTGATCCGTCGCCTCCTGATCGCGATCCCGAGCCTGCTCGGGATCAGTCTGGTGCTCTACAGCGTGCTGGCGCTCGCTCCGGGCGATCCGTTCGGAGAGCTCGCGACCAATCCGGCGATTCCGCCGGAGGTCGCGGCTGCCCTGCGCGCCAAGTTCGGGCTCGATGATCCGGTCTGGAGTCGTTACCTGCACTGGCTGACGGCGATGTTCCAGGGCGACTGGGGCTTCTCCTTCGTCAGCCGCATGAACGTCGACACGCTGATCCTGCAGCGCCTGCCCACGACCCTGATCGTGATCGGGGCTGCGCAGTTGCTGGCGATCGTGGTGGCGCTGCCGATCGGCGTTCTGGCGGCCACCCGGCCCTATTCGGTGTTCGACCAGATCGCCAACACGCTGGCCTTCATCGGCTTCTCGCTGCCGACCTTCTTCACCGGCCTGCTGCTGATCCTGTTGTTCAGCATCAAGCTCGACTGGCTGCCGTTCGTCTTCCGCGACGACATCACGGCTACCGGCCTGCAGTGGCTGTGGGAGGAGACCAAGCAGTCGATCATGCCGGTGATGGTGCTGGGGCTGTTTCAGGGCGCGTCGCTGGTGCGCTTCGTGCGCTCGGCCGTGCTCGACGTGGTTCGCCTCGACTACGTGACGACCGCGCGCTCCAAGGGCATTGGCGAGCGCAAGGTGGTGGTGAGACACGTGGTCCGCACCGCGCTCATCCCGGTCGTCACGCTCGTGGCGCTGCAGATGCCGATCGTGTTCGGCGGCGCCATCGTCACCGAGCAGATCTTTCGCATCCCGGGGATCGGCTCGCTGCTGATCTCCTCGATCCTCGCCAACGACACTCCCGTCGTGATGGGCGTGACCTTCGTGTTCGCCTGCCTCGTCGTCCTCTTCAACCTCATTGCCGACTTCCTCTATGCCTGGCTCGACCCCCGCATCGCTTTCCGCTGAAGCGCCCGCTGTGCCGGCAGCGGCCGCCGCGGCGAAAAAGCCGCGCTTTTCGCCGGGTCTCGAGGCCTGGCGCCGGTTTCGCCGCCACAAGCTTGCGGTCGCCAGCGCCGTGATCCTCCTGGGCATGATCCTGGCCGTTGCCTTCGGTCCGCTGGTGTGGCGCGTGCCCATCAACGAGATCGACTTCGCGGCGAAGCTCGAAGGGCCGACCCTGGCCCATCCCTTCGGCACCGACGACCTCGGGCAGGACGTGCTCGCGCGCCTGCTCTATGGCGGCCGCATCTCGCTTTCGGTGGGCCTCTGCGCCATGCTGGTGGCAGCCTTCGTCGGCGTCCTGGTCGGGGCCCTTGCCGGCATGTCGCGCGGCACGGTCGACGCGATCCTGATGTGGCTGGCCGACCTGTTCCTGTCTTTGCCCCAGCTGCCGCTCCTGCTGCTGGTGATCTACCTGTTCCGCGACGCGCTCAAGAGCGCGTTCGGTCCCGAGGGCGGCGTCTTCATCATGATCGTCATCGTGATCGGCGGTCTGCGCTGGATGCCGGTGGCGCGCCTCGTGCGCGCCCAGATCCTGTCGCTGCGCGAGAAGGAGTTCGTCGAGGCGGCGCGCGCCCTGGGTGCCTCGAAGATGCGTCAGGTCGTGCGACATATCCTGCCCAACGCGCTGGGGCCCGTGATCGTCGCGGGAACGATCGACGTCGCGGCCGCGATCATCGCCGAGTCGACGCTGTCCTTCCTTGGGCTCGGCTTTCCGCCCGACATCCCGACCTGGGGCCGCGTGCTGTTCGACGCCAAGGACTATCTCGACATCGCCCCGCACTGGGCGATGTTCCCGGGCGCCGCGATCTTCCTCGCCGTCCTTTCCATCAACTTCATCGGCGACGGCCTGCGCGACGCGCTCGATCCGCGCCGCGTTCTGTAGGTTGGCCGATGGTGGAAGCGCTTCTCGATATTCGCGACCTGAAGACCTGGTTCGCCACCGAAGACGGCCTCGTGCGCGCAGTCGACGGCGTCGACCTGCGGATCAACCGCAGCGAGACCGTCGGTGTCGTGGGCGAGTCCGGCTGCGGCAAGACGGTCACGGCGCGGTCGGTGCTGAAGTTGATCGACATGCCGCCCGGCCGGTTCGCGGGCGGCCAGATCCTGTGGCAGGGCCGCGACCTTATCCCGCTGCAGGCAGCGGAGATGGACAAGATCCGCTCCAAGGAGATCGCCATCGTCTTCCAGGAGCCGATGACGTCGCTCAACCCGGTTTATACGGTGGGCGACCAGATCGCGGAGGTCCTGCGCGAGCACGAGAAGCTCACGCGCCGCCAGGCGATCGAGCGGGCGGTGGAGATGCTCGCCCTGGTGAACATCCCCAATCCCAAGATGCGGGTTCATGACTATCCGCACCAGTTCTCGGGCGGGATGCGCCAGCGTGTGATGATCGCCATGGCCTTGTCGTGCCGGCCGAAGCTTCTGATCGCCGACGAGCCGACGACCGCCCTCGACGTCACGATCCAGGCGCAGATCCTGGAGCTGATGCAGGAGATGAAAGAGAAATTCGGCATGGCGATCATGCTGATCACCCACGCGATGGGGGTCGTCGCGGAAACCTGTCAGCGGGTGGTCGTCATGTACGCCGGAAAGGTGGTCGAGGAAGCGCCGGTCGAGGCTCTGTTCGGCGATCCGCGTCATCCCTACACGCAGGGATTGATCCGCTCGATCCCGCGTGTCGATCGCGCCGCGGTGCACAAGGAGCGGCTGGAGGCTATTCCCGGTACCGTTCCAAGCCTTCTGACCCCGCCTCCCGGCTGCCGCTTTGCGCAGCGCTGCCGGTTCGCCAAGGACGTCTGCACGCAAGCCATCCCGCCGCTGAAGGAAGTGAGCGCCGGCCATTTCGTACGGTGCGTGCTGTGAGCGCGCAGTCTCTTCTTTCCGTCAAGCAGCTCCGCAAGCATTTCGCGGTCAAGGGGGGCGTGTTCTCCCGCGAGATCGAGCGCGTGCACGCGGTCGACGGGGTCAGCTTCGAGATCGCCAAGGGCGAGACGCTCGGCCTCGTGGGCGAGTCGGGCTGCGGCAAGTCGACTACCGGGCGCTGCATCCTGCGGCTGATCGAGCCCAGCTCGGGCGAGGTCTGGTTCCAGGGCCAGGATGTCACGCAGCTCGGGCATGACGCCCTGCGTGCGCTGCGTCGCGACATGCAGATCATCTTCCAGGATCCGTTCGCCTCGCTCAATCCGCGGCTCACGGTCGGCGCCATCATCGGTGAGGCGCTGCAGATCCACAAGCTGACCAAGTCTCGGCGTGAGCTCGAGGACCGGGTGATCGAACTTCTGGAAACGGTCGGACTGCGGCCCGACCACATGCGCCGCTTCCCGCATGAATTCTCGGGCGGCCAGCGCCAGCGCATCGGCATCGCGCGGGCACTGGCGGTGGAGCCGAAGCTGGTGATCTGCGACGAGCCGGTCTCAGCTCTCGACGTCTCGATCCAGGCCCAGGTCGTCAATCTCCTCGAGGACCTGCAGGAGAAGTTCGGGCTCACCTACCTCTTCATCGCCCACGATCTCAGCGTCGTGGAGCATATCTCCGACCGCGTCGCGGTCATGTATCTCGGCCGGGTCGTGGAGATCGCGCCCTCGCGCGAGCTCTACGACAAGCCGCTGCACCCCTATACCGAAGCGCTCCTGTCGGCGGTGCCGATCCCGGATCCGACCGTGAAGCGCCAGCGCATCATGCTGCAGGGCGACGTCCCCAATCCCATTCATCCGCCGTCGGGCTGCCATTTCCATACGCGCTGTCCGATCGCGCGGCCGGATTGTTCACAGCGGGATCCCGAGCTGCGCGAAAGCCAGCCTGGCCATTGGGTCGCGTGCCACTACCGTGGATAGGATCACGTCTTCGGCATAGTGGCCGGGGGGCGCGGTCGTCCGCCGGAATGAATGCCACGGACGCGGACGAGCAGCGCCAGCTCAGCAGATCCGGGGAAGCTGCTCGCCGCTCAGCATGTCGATCACGCGTTCCATGCCGAGAGGCCCCCGGCACGATACCTGACCGGCGGGTCCGCCGCCCGCTACGCCGATCGCGACGGCTCCCTTCGTCGCTTCGCGGGCGCGAAGAATTTCAAGGGCGCGCCTGGCGTCGCGGGGCGCGACGATTGCGATGAACCGACCTTCGTTCGCGACATGCAGCGGGTCGAGCCCCAGCAGTTCGCACGCTGCGCCGACATCCGGCCGCACGGAGATGGCCGTCTCCTCGATCGTGATCGATCGGCCGGCCGTCTCGGCGATCTCCACCAGGGCGCTGGCAAGCCCGCCGCGCGTCAGGTCGCGCAGGCAATGCAGCTCGATACCGGCCTCGACCAAGGCAAGAACCGGGTCGACCAGGGGCGCGCAATCGCTTTCGATCACGGTCTCGAAGCCGAGATTCTCGCGCGCCGCCATGACGGCCATGCCATGCCGCCCGATGTCGCCACTCAGCAGGACGACATCGTCGGCCTGCACATGCGCGGGACCGATCGGTGCCGGAGCCAGCACTTGGCCGATTCCCGTGGTGTTGACGAACATCCCGTCAGCCTTGCCGTGATCGACGACCTTGGTGTCGCCGGTCACGAGCCTGACGCCCGCCGCGCGCGCGGCATCGCGCATCGAGCCGGCAACTCGGCGCAGCGTCTCTATGGGCAGGCCTTCCTCCAAGATGAAGCTGACGCTGAGATAGAGAGGGCGTGCGCCACACATGGCGAGGTCGTTGACCGTGCCGTTGACGGCCAGAGTGCCGATGTTGCCGCCCGGGAAGAACAGCGGACGCACGACATAGGAATCCGTCGTGAAGGCAACCGGCCCGCCAATCGGCAGAACCGCCCCGTCATGGCGGCAGTCGAGTTCCGGATCGTCGAAGGCCGGCCGGATAACCGTGTCCATCAATCGCGCCATGGCGCGTCCGCCGCCGCCATGCGCGAGCTGCACGGTTTCGTCACTTGACGCGGGCACCGGGCAGCTGAACGTGCCAATTCCCTTCATGATTTGCTTTCTACGCGCAGGCGGCCGTATCGATAGTAGGCGGCGCACGCTCCTTCGGTGGATACCATGGTGACGCCAAGAGGATGCTCCGGCGTGCAGCGCCCGCCAAAGGCTGGGCATTCCGTCGGTTTGCGTTCCCCACGCAGCACCAGGCCGCTCATGCAGTCCTCGGATTGCTCGTCGTTGAGGTCGACCTGGCCGAAGCGGCGCTCGGCATCGAGCTCGGCATAGGTTTCCGCCAACCCCAGTCCGCTCTCGCCGATGTCGCCCAGACCGCGCCATCGGCGGGGGCGGACCTGGAAGACCTCGCGCATCATCTTTTGTGCGGGGAGGTTGCCGGCGCGCCGGACGGAGCGGGCATATTGGTTCTCCACTTCTGCCCGGCCCGCCTCGAGCTGGCGAACGCAAAGATAGATGCCCTCGAGGATGTCGACGGGCTCGAACCCCGTGACGACGATCGGCACGTGGTAATGCGCGGCGATCGGCTCGTATTCCTCGAAGCCCATAATGGTGCAGACATGCCCGGCGGCGAGAAATCCCTGGATGTGGTTCGTCGGCGCATCGAGGATCGCTCGGAGTGCCGGCGGCACGAGGACGTGCGAAACGAGCATCGAAAAGTTCTGCAGCCCTTCCTGCCTGGCCCGATAGGCAGCCATGGCGTTGGCAGGCGCGGTCGTCTCGAAGCCGACGGCGAAGAACATCACCTCCCGTTGCGGATTGGCCTTTGCGATGGTCAGGGCATCGAGGGGTGAATAGACAACCCTGACGTCGGCGCCGCGGGCCTTCACTGCGAGAAGATCGCCATGACTTCCCGGCACGCGCAGCATGTCGCCGAACGAGCACAGGATGATCTCCCTGCGGAGGGCCAACTCGATTGCCTTGTCGACATATTCGACGGGCGTCACGCACACCGGGCAGCCGGGGCCATGAACCAGGGACACGGTGGGAGGAAGCAACCTGTCGATGCCATACCGGACGATGGCGTGCGTCTGGCCGCCGCAGACCTCCATCAGCGTCCAGGGACGTGTGACCATGCGGGCGATCTTCTGCGCCAGGCTGTGTGCAAGATCGGGAGACCTGTACTCGTCGCGCAGCTTCATTGCGAGAGCTCGTCGATCTTCCGGAGGTGATCGAGGATGCGCGCCGCCTCCGTTTCGTCGATCACCGTGATGGCGAAGCCGACATGCACGAGCACGTGGTCACCGACCCTGGCTTCCGGCGCGTAGGCGAAGTTGATCTCCTTGACCAGCCCGCCGAAATCGACGCGTCCCACGCGCATGAGCACATCGCCTTCCGAGAGGCTGAGAACGCGGCCAGGTACGGCTAGGCACACGATGATTCTCCGATTACCTGCGTCCAGCCGGCCCATACGGCCTGGCCGAACGCGAGGCCTCCGTCATTGGGCGGTATCCGTTCGTGCCAGATGGGCGTAAAGCCGGCCGACCGCAGCGCGAGAACCGTCGTTTCCGTCAGGCGCACATTCTGGAAGCAGCCGCCGGTCAAGACCACGCGCGGTTCGCCGATCAGGCGGGCGACGTCGACGATCGCAGCCGCCAATCCGTCGTGAAGCGCCGCGCTGACGGTGTCAGGTCCGGCGCCGCCGCGAAGATCGTCGATGGCCGCTGTCAATGTCGGCAGCCAGTCCATGACCCACGGGCAGGCGTCATGGCCGCTGTCGCGGATCGGGAATGCGTATCGTCCAGCCGGTCGTCCCGTGGGTCCGGCATGTGCCTCGAGCTCCGCGGCCGCCTGGCCTTCGTAGCTCGCCTGCTGGCGCAAGGTGCAAAGAGAGGCGAAGGCGTCGAACAGCCGCCCAATGCTTGAGGTAAGAGGTGCGTTGACGCCGCGGTCGAGCACGGCCTTCAGGACCTTCCGGTCGCCGGGGGAGAATGCCGCGACTGGAGGTAGGTCGGTCATGGCAAAGGCTTCTTCGCCGAATGCGGCATGCAGCAGGCCGAGCGCCGAGCGACGCGGTTCGCGCGCGGCGGCGGCGCCTCCCGGCAGCCGGAAGGGGCGGAGGCTGGCGACGCGTCGCCAG
>JAFEFG010000108.1 GCA_018240685.1 Pseudomonadota bacterium
TGATGGAGCCGCATGTCGTCGGCGAGCTGCCGCAGCGGCTGGGGGACTTCGGCGCCCAGCAGAGCCGCTGGTCCAAGGGCTTCGTCCAGGTGGCGCGCAAGCTCCTGCCGCAGGTCTGGAACGCGGACTGGTCGGGCGAGGCCAAGTTCACGACGACGGTGGCGCTTTGCCAGCAGCTGATCTTTCCGGGGCTGGTGGTGGGCATCGTCGCGCTGGTCCTCTCGGCGATCGGCCACGGCCGCCTGCTGCCGGTCTTCGGGTCGCTGCTGTGGATGTGGCTCGTCGCCATGCTGGTCGTGCTCGTCGGCATGACATGGGGCGCCTACCATCGCCTCGGGCGCGGCGGCCTCGCAGGCTATGTTGCCACGGCCGCCTCGGTGCCGGCCCTGATCGTGTATCTTGCCGTCGCCAATGCCGGCGCAATCGTCAGCGCCGGCATGGGCCGAAAGACCGAATTCAAGCGGACGCCGAAGACCGGCGCGTGATCGACCGATGGCTGTGATCGCTCTCCTGGCCCTGCTCCTCGCCGCGACCTTCGCAGCCTGCTGCCTGCTGCTCGCGGCCTTCATCGGCAGCCTCCTCTATATGGTGATCCTCAATCACCGGCTGCGGGAGAAGGGGCTCGCGCACGAGGAGGACCTGCTCCTCACGCCGCTGCCGCCGGATGCCGAGCTTCCGCACGTCGTGGTGCAGATCCCGTCCTTCAACGAAGGCCCGGTGCTGCGCCGGGGCGTCGAGACGGCAGCGCGTCTCGACTGGCCGCGCGACAAGCTGCATATCCAGATCCTCGACGACAGCACAGACGAGACGGCGGAACTTGCGCGAACGGTGGCGGCGGAGCTACGCGCCAAGGGGCATGATGTCGTGGCCCTGCAGAGGACGGATCGCAGCGGTTTCAAGGGCGGCGCCCTGCACGACGCCATGCAGCAGACGCCCTACGACTATTTCGCGATCTTCGACGTCGACTACGTGCCGCCAGCCGACTTCCTGCGCCGCTGCATGCGCGTCTTCTTCGCCGAGCCGAAGACCGCCTTCGTCCAGGCGCGCTTCGACTTCCTCAATCCGCACGAGAATGCGTTGACCGAGATGCAGATGGTCACGCTCGACGCCCATCTCGGCATCGAGCAGGCGACCCGCTACTGGGCCGGACATCCGCTGCCGTTCAACGGCACCTGCGGCATCTGGCAGCGCGCGGCGATCGAGGCGGGCGGCGGCTGGAAGGGCGACACCGTCACCGAGGACCTCGACCTGACCTATCGCGGCTGGGTCAAGGGCTGGCGTGCCGTGTTCCTGACCAGCGTCGCGGTGCCGGGCGAATTGCCGGCCGACACTAAGACCTGGCTGCGCCAGCAGCAGCGCTGGCAGGACGGGTTCCGGCATGTCTCCATGCGCATGTTTCCGGTGATCCTGAAGAGTCCCGACATCTCGCCGGCCGCGAAGGGCGCGGCGCTCCTGCATCTGTGCATGTCGCTCAACCAACCGGTGCTGCTCGTCGGTGTCGCGTCGGGCATCCTTGCCGGCCTGCTGGCGCCGTCGCTGGTGCCTCTGCTCCTCACGCTCTTCCTCGTGACGCTCGCCTGGGTGCTGTTCTGCGCGACGACCTTCCTGCGCGCCGGTCACAATTTCATCCGGGATGGCGAGATGCCGCCCTTGCATTTCGCCCTGGTGCTGATGCGCTTCGTCGGAGGGCAGGTGGGGATGCTGGTGCGCAGCCTGTTCGTGCATGTCAGGAAGGCGATTGCATCGCCCAAGCCCATCGTCTTCGACCGCACGCCCAAGCGCGGGAATTGATTCAGGCGACGGCGCCCTCGCGCGACAGCGGGGCGCAGGCCGACCGCAAGCCGCCGCCGAACAAGCGGGCTGCGTCGAAGGGCAGGGGGATCGTCTCGATGCGCCGCCGGCGCAGTTCCGCAATGATGCGCTCGTTGCCGGCTTCGACGACCGCCCGGTTTTCATCGAGCGCGAGGATGTTGACCTGGAGCTGTTCGGCCTCGGCTGGCGACAGGACAACCTTGTCCCACGCACGCAGCGACATCGGCAGGCCGTCGATCAGCTTCTCCGGGCAGTGCAGCAGCAGGCCAGGCCGGACCAGGGTCAGAGCCCAATCGAGGTGCAGCACGTTCGAGCGCAGCGCCACGGGGATCACGCGGTAGGCTGGGCCGACGAGGGCCTGAAGCCAGTCTGCTCCGGCGAGGTCGGAGGCGCAGCCCGACATGCCGACATAGACTTCGTGCCCGTTGAGCAGGACGTCGCCGCCTTCGAGGAACGGGCCGTCGACCGCGCCCGGCGACCCCAGCGGCACGCTGGACCACCGCATGCCGGCGGCGGCGAGGCGCTGCACGATCGCCCGCAGCCCGAACCGCTCGCGTTGTCGGCACTGCAGGCGCAGCGATCCTTCGATGGCATGGTTGCCGACAACGATCAGGGGATCGCGGGCGAGAAGCTGCAGGCCTTCGCCCAGCGGCGCCAGGAATTGCCGTTCGGCCTCCCGCAGGCGCTCCGGCCTGTGCACGGTCACGCCCTCGCGCTGAAGCAGGGCGGCGAGGCCTTCGATCTGCAGTTCGATGCGCCGGGCGAACTCGGCGTCGACATCGACCAGACGGCGTCCTGCGTGGGCGCGGCTGAACTCGGCTGCAGCCGGCTCCAGCCAGCGCTGCGAGTCCTCATGGAACACGACGATGTCGTCGGCCGGGGCTGTACCGACCACCGCTTCGCACAGCCGGCCCCATTCGTAATGGACGCCAGGGCGCATCATGGGGCACCGCGCCGCGAGGCGGTGATGAATGGGAGTGCGCTCACTCCGGTTTGGCCACGGCGCCTCGGCCGCCCAGGTTCTCCAGCCGCCGCCGCCGCGCTTCCTTCTCGACCGCGGCCACCAGCGACGGGATGTGAGCCGCAATCTCGTAGAAGTCGCTGGCATAGAGGACAAGCAGGGTCGTCGGCAGCGTCGTCACGATGGTGGCGTTGCGCGGCAGACGGTCGAGCAACGCCATCTCGCCGAAGAACCCGCCCTGGCGGAGCCGCACGGGCTCGCGCGGCAGGCGTACCTCGACTTCGCCTTCGGCGATGAAGAACATCGCGTCGCCGGGTTCGTCGCGGCGCACGACCACGAAGCGCGGCGGATAGTGACGCACCCGGAGCTTGCCGACGATCTCCGACAGCGTGACGGTGCCGAGCTCGGCGAACATCGGCACCTTGACCACCTGGTCCCAGACACGCAGGTACTCGCGCCGGCGCTCCTCTTCGGAAAAACCGGTAGCAAGGATACCGGTCATCAGCGCCAGCACCAGGATGCCGCTCACCATGACCACGGAGCCGACCATCTTGCCGGCAATGGTGTGGGGAACGACGTCGCCGTAGCCGGTGGTGGTGAGCGTCACCACTGCCCACCACAGGGCAGCCGGCAGGCTGCCGAAGGCGTCGGGTTGCTGCGCGCGCTCGAAGAAGTAGGTGGCCGTGGCCGCGGACACCAGCACGATGATGAAGATGATCAGCACGGAGGCGAGCGTCGCGCGCTCGTTGGAGATGACGCGTGCCAGCGTGCCCATGGCCGGCGCGTGAACGCCGAGTTTGAGGATCCAGAGGAAGCAGAAGAGGGCAGCCAGATCGCTTTCGGCCGCGACGGCACGGACGGAAATGGCAAAGGCCGGCATGATTGCCAGCAAGCCGATCAGGCCCGCCGGGGACAGGGCCCAGCGCAACCGGGCGCTCCCTTCCGTGCGGTCCGCGTAGCGCGGCGATTCCGGCGCTGCCCAGAGCCGCAGCCCGTACTCGACCAGGAAGACGGCGGCCACGAGCACGATGACGAAAGCGATCAGGCGTTGGGCAAATTGGGGCAGGTCGTCGACCGACGAGAGGGCCACGGCCAGCAGGCCCGCGCCCAGGACAACAAGATGCAGCGACCGCCAGCGCTGGCTTTCGCTGCCCCCGTCTGTGTGATTGAGCGCCGCATGGATGCGTGAGCGCAAGGTCGAAGTCGTGGCCGGCACGGAACCGACCTTAAGCGCCTTGGCCCACGAATTGCAATGCGGCGGCATCCGGTCCAAAGTGATTGATGTTGGGTTGAGCAGAGAATGGGGGCTTCAGTGAAGCTGGGAAGAAGAACGGCACTCAAGGCAGGCGCAGGCGCCCTGGTGATGGCACCGGCGATCGTTCGGGCGCAATCGACGCTGAAGCTGCCGCTGGCGACCGTGTGGCCTGACAGCAACTTCCATACCGTGAACGTGAAGCGTTTCGCGGCGGAAGTGAAGCAGGCGACGTCGGGCGCCGTGGAGATCGACGTCAAGGCGGGCGGCCAGCTCGGTTTCAAGGGACCGGAGCAGTTGCGGGCCGTTCGCGACGGCCTGGTGCCGATGGCCGACATCCTGAACATCCAGCAGATCGGCGATGAGCCGATGCTGGGCGTCGAGGGCATTCCGTTCCTGTGCGGCTCGGAGGCGGATCTCAAGGTGCTGCACAAGTATCTGCGGCCCGAGTACGAGAAGATCGTGCTCAAGAACAATCAGACGATGCTCTATACGGTGCCCTGGCCGACCCAGTACCTGCACCTGAAGATCAAGGCGGAGACCATCGATGCCTTGAAGGGCATCAAGATCCGTGTGCCCGACAAGAACGCGCAGGACATGTGCAACGACATCGGCATGGCGGCGGTTCTCATTCCATGGGGCGAGACCATCGCCGCGCTCTCGTCCGGTGCCGTGGCCGGTGTCTCGACCTCCGCCGTGTCGGGCGTCGACGGCAAGTTCTGGGAGTTCCTGAAGTACTTCCACGCGACGAATCACGCCTGGTCGTCGGAAATCGTCACGATCAACAACGACACCTGGAAGAAGATCTCGCCCGCCAACCAGAAGATCATCAAGGATCTCGCGGCGAAGCTCGAGCCGGAGTTCTGGCAGACCTCTGAGCAGGCTGACAAGGACAGCAAGGCCAAGCTCATCGCCGGCGGCATGCAGCTGGTCGAGATTCCGCCGGCCATGATGGCCGAAATGCGCAAGCGGACCGCCCACATGATCACCGACTTCATGAAGCGGGTGCCCGCCTCGGAGAAGCCCATCAAGGCATACCTGGCGGAGATGAAGCGCACGTGAGTTCCGGGACGGACAGCCCGAACGCGGGGGCTCCTCCGGTACTGCGTGCTTTCCTGGACGGCATCGACATGCTGGGCCGGCTTGACGGCTGGCTCGGCGTCGCCTGCCTCTTCGCGCTCACCTGCCTGATGCTGGGCGAGGTGATCGTGCGGTCGCTGTCGGATTTCCTGCCCTGGATGCCGGCGGACATCCCGGTCGCCTGGGAATACAGCTCCTACCTCATGGCGGCGTCCTTCACCTTCGGCGCAGCCATGACGCTGCGGGCCGGCGGACATATCAGGGTCACGCTGGTCCTCGGCCGCATCGGTGCCGGGGCTCGCCGCTGGCTCGAGACGATCCTCGCGGCGCTGGGGGTCGTCTTCACCGGCTTCCTCGCCTACGCCATGGTGCTGTTCACCATCCGCTCCTACACATCCGACCAGGTCTCGATTTCCAGCGCGACGCCGCTCTGGATCCCGCAGACCCTGGTGACGTTCGGCATCTGCCTCCTGGTCGTCCAGTTCGTGGCACGTTTCTTCCAGGCCGCGTTCGGCCTGCCACTGGAAGATCTCAACATGCGAGCGGCTTCCGTTTCCGAATGATCGTCGTTGTTCTGACCATGTTCGTGGTGCTGTTCGCCTTCCTGGCGGGCGGCCTCTGGATCGGCTGGACACTTGCCGTCACCGGCACTGTCCTGCTGGCTATCTTCCGCGATATTCCGCTCGACAAGCTTCTGGCGCAGTACGCCTGGAACATCCTGACGACGCAGGAGTTGCTCGCCCTGCCGCTCTTCATCGTGATGGGCGAGATCCTGTTCCGGACGCGGCTGTCGCAGTCGCTGTTCCGGGGGCTCTCCCCCTGGGCGGCATTGCTGCCCGGCCGGCTCCTGCATGTGAACGTCATCGGCTGTTCGATCTTCGCGGCGATCTCCGGGTCGTCGGCGGCGACGACCCAGGTCGTGGGCCGCATCTCGCTCGCTGAGCTGACGAAACGTGGCTACTCGAAGGACGTCGCGGTCGGCTCGCTGGCCGGAGCGGGCACGCTCGGCTTCCTCATCCCGCCGTCGAACATCATGATCATCTACGGCGTGCTGGGTGACGTATCGATCGCCAAGCTCTTCACTGCCGGTTTCATCCCGGGCTTCCTGCTGGCCGGTTCCTTCATGGCCTGGATCATGATCCACACCGCGCTCAAGCCCGAGCTCGTTCCCCCGGAGGAGCGCAAGGTTCGGATCGCTTCGTTGGAGGAATTCGCGAGGTCGATCCGCGAACTCGGGCCGGTCGTGTTCCTCATCCTGTGCGTTCTGGGCTCCATGTATGGCGGCCTCGCGACCCCGTCCGAGGCGGCCGGTGTCGGCGTGCTGGGCGCACTGATCGTTGCCCGCCTGCAGGGTGAGCTGAGATGGCCGGCGCTGCGGGCGATCGCCATCGGCTCGGTCCAGACCTGCGCCATGATCGCCCTGATCGTGCTCGGCGCGTCCATCCTTGGCAGCGCCGCGGCCTTCCTCGGCATTCCGGCAGCGGTCGCCGAGTTCGTGAGCGGCCTCGGCCTGTCGCCGTTCATGCTGATCGTGGCGTTGATCGCCTTCTACATCGTCCTGGGATGCTTCCTGGATGGCTTCAGCATGATCGTCATGACGCTGCCGATCGTCATGCCGATCGTGAAAGGGGCCGGGTTCGACCCGATCTGGTTCGGCGTGTTCCTCGTGCTCGTGGTGGAGATGGCCCAGATCACCCCGCCCGTCGGCTTCAACCTGTTCGTCATCCAGGGGCTGACGGAGGATGGGCTGGGCTACCTGACGCGGGTGACGCTGCCCTACCTGGCCATCATGGTCCTGTTCACCATGCTGCTCGCCCTGCTGCCCGACATCGCGCTCTGGCTTCCGAGGTATCTCAGCAGCTAGCCTCGGCGGGCAACGGAAAGGGCGCGCAATGGAACCGCGGCAGATCGGCATTCCCCGGACGCTGGCGGAACTCGGGATGCGGGAAGGCCATCTCGCCACCTTCGCCGAGATGGCGGCAGCCGATCTTACCGCCGGCGGCAATCCTGTAAGGGTGGGCATGCCGGAGATGCGGCGCCTGTACGAGGCCGCCCTGTCAGGCAGGCTTTGACGCGTGCTGGTGGCATGACGATGAAGGTTTTTTGACGCTCTTTCTCCGCGCGTCGATGTTGGCCGAATGGGGCCGGGCGCAGTAGAAGAAGACATGTCTCCCGACAGCATCAACGCGAGCCGCGACGCGGTGACGGTGAATGGCCGGCACTATCGTTTGCCGCGACGGCCGACGGTCGTGGTCTGCGTCGACGGATCCCAGCCGGGTTACATCGAGGCCGCGGTTGCGGCCGGCCGTGCGCCCTGGTTCGCGAAGGTGCTGGCGAACGGCACGAGCCTCGTCGCCGACTGCGTCGTGCCGTCCTTCACCAATCCGAACAACCTGTCGATCGTCACCGGCCGGCCACCGGCCGTGCATGGCATCTGTGGCAACTACTTCCTCGATCCGGAGACGGGTCATGAGGTGATGATGAACGACCCCAGGTTCCTGCGGGTCGAGACACTGTTTCCGGCCTTCCAGCGGGCCGGCTGCCGCGTGGCGGTCGTCACCGCCAAGGACAAGTTGCGCGGCCTGCTGGGCAAGGGGTTGACGCTGGCGCCCGGCAAGGCCTGCAGCTTTTCGTCAGAAAGGTCGGACCAGGCGACGCTCGCCGAGAACGGCATCGAAGACGTGAACGCGCTCGTGGGGCGGCCGGTGCCAGACGTCTACAGCGCCGCGCTGTCGGAGTTCGTGTTCGCGGCCGGCGTGAAGCTGATGGAGCGCGATGCGCCGGAGATCATGTATCTCTCCACGACCGACTACATCCAGCACAAGCATGCGCCGGGCACGCCTGTTGCCGATGACTTCTATGCGATGATGGACGGCTATCTCGCGCGGCTCGACGCGCTGGGATGCACCATCGTGCTCACGGCCGACCACGGCATGAACGACAAGCACGATGCCGCCGGCCGGCCCGATGTGCTCTACCTGCAGGACTTGCTCGATGGCTGGCTCGGGATCGGCAATGCCCGCGTGATCCTCCCTATCACCGATCCCTATGTCGTGCACCACGGCGCGCTCGGTTCGTTTGCCGTCGTCTACCTGCCAACAGGGGCAACGGCAGGGGAATGGGCGGCGAAGATCCGGTCCCTGCCCGGGATCGAGACCGCATTGCCCAAGGCCGAGGCGGCGGCGCGGTTCGAATTGCCGGTGGATCGGCTCGGCGACCTCGTCGTCGTGTCGACGGAGCACAAGGTGCTGGGCACCTCGGCGTCGCGACATGACCTCTCGGGACTGACGGAGCCGCTGCGCAGCCATGGCGGCATCTCCGAGCAGAAGGTACCGCTGCTCTGTAACCGGCCGCTTGCCGGGCCACCGGCGCCGCGGCAATGGCGGAACTTCGATGCCTTCGATCTGGGGCTGAATCTCGTCGCCTGAAGGTGCTAGCCTCGGGCGCATGACCACACAAACCTACAGCGGAAGCTGTCACTGCGGCGCGGTCGCCTTCACCGTCGATCTCGATCTCGATCAGGCGCTCCGCTGCAACTGTTCGATCTGCACCAAGCTCGGTGCTGTCTGGGCCTTCGCCCCCAAGGCGAAGATGACGCTCAAGTCCGGTGCGGACGCATTGGGCGACTATCAGTTCGGCAAGAAGCGCCTGCACCATCGGACGTGCCGGCATTGCGGGATCGAAAGCTTTGCCGAGGGCGTCGCACCCGACGGTACGCCGACGGTCGGCATCAACCTGCGCTGTCTCGACGGCGTCGACGTCGACACGCTCACGCCGCGTCAGTACGACGGACGCAGCCTCTGACAACGAACGCAATCGGGAGAAGCGCTATGGCCGTCAGCCAGGCCGACAAGGCCGCGAAGTTCCGTGCCCTGCACGAAAGGCCGGGCGCGTTCGTGATCGCCAATCCGTGGGATGCCGGGTCGGCACGGCTGCTCGCCGGGCTGGGCTTCGAGGCGCTCGCGACGTCGAGCGGCGCCAAGGCCGGAGCCCTGGGCAAGCGCGACGGCAAGGTCACGCGCGAAGAAGCGCTGGCCAATGCGCGCCTGATCGTGGAGGCAACGGACCTGCCCGTGGCCGCTGATCTCGAGAAGGGGTTCGGCGACTCGCCCGATGCGGCGGCGGAAACCATCCGCCTGGCTTCCAGCGTCGGGCTGGTCGGCGGTTCCATCGAGGACGCGACCGGCAACGGCGAGGCGCCGCTCTACGACCTCGAGACGGCGGCGGTGCGCGTGAAGGCGGCCGTCCAGGCGGCACGTTCGCTGCCCATCCCCTTCGTGCTGACCGCCCGGGCCGAGGGATTCCTGCGCGGACGACCGGACCTCGACGACGTCATCCGCCGCCTGCAGGCGTTCGAGGCCGCGGGCGCCGATGTCCTCTTCGCGCCCGGCCTGCCGGACCTCGAGGCGGTAAAAAAGGTCTGCGCTTCATTGAAGAAGCCGTTCAACTTCATGGTCGGTATCAAGGGAAAGTCGTTCTCCAAGGCCGAGCTCGAGAAGGCGGGAGTGAAGCGCATCAGCCTCGCCACCTCGCTTTATCGCGCGGCCATGAGCGGACTGCTTGAAGCGGCGCAGGAAGTGCAGGAAAAAGGCACCTTCGGCTATCTCGATCGCTCCATCACGACGCCGGAACTCAACGCCTTCATGAAGGACTGACGTGCCCGATACCCAGATCGTCTCGACGACCTCCGTCGAGCATTTCGACGTCCTGATCGTTGGCGCCGGCCTGTCCGGCATTGGCGCCGCCTGGCACCTGCAGAAGGAATGCCCGCGCAAGAGCTACGCCATCCTCGAGGGGCGGGCGGCGAGCGGCGGCACCTGGGACCTGTTCCGCTATCCCGGCATCCGCTCCGATTCGGACATGTACACGCTGGGCTATCGCTTTCGTCCCTGGAAGGACGCCAAGGCGATCGCCGACGGTCCGTCGATCCTGAGCTACATCCGCGATGTCGCGAGCGACTACGGCATCGACCGCCGGATCCGCTACCAGCATCGCGTGGTGGGCGCCTCGTGGTCGACGCCGGACGCGCGCTGGACGGTCGAGGTCGAGTGCGGACCCGCCAATGGACCGGATCGCGAGCGCCGCCGCTACAGCTGCAACTTCCTGTGGATGTGCAGCGGCTACTACAGCTACGAGGGCGGCTATCTGCCGGACTTCCCGGGCGCGGACCGCTTCAAGGGCCGGCTGGTGCATCCGCAGAACTGGCCCAAGGATCTCGACTACGCCGGCAAGCGGGTGGTGGTGATCGGCAGCGGTGCGACGGCGGTGACATTGGTGCCGTCGATGGCCAATTCCGGCGCCGCGCACGTCACCATGCTGCAGCGCTCGCCGACCTACATGGCGATGCGGCCGTCGAGCGATCCCTTTGCCAACAAGATGCGTCGCCGCCTGCCGCTCAAGCTCGCCTACATGGCGACACGCTGGCGCAACGTGCTGTTCGGCATGTACTTCTATCAGATGTGCAAGCGCCAGCCGGAGAAGGTGAAGAACCTGCTGCTGGGTGGCGTGCGGCAGGCGCTGGGCCCGGACTACGACATCAAGAAGCACTTCACCCCGGACTACAAGCCGTGGGACCAGCGGCTCTGCCTGGTGCCCGATGCCGACTTCTTTCGCGCCATCCGCCAAGGCAAGGTCTCGGTCGTCACCGATCACATCGAGACCTTCACCGAGACCGGCATCAAGCTGAAGTCGGGAGAGGAACTTCCGGCGGACATCATCGTGACGGCGACCGGGCTCGTGCTGGTGCCGCTGGGCGGCGTGAAGCTCGCCGTCGACGGGCGCGCGGTCGAGCCGTCGCAGACCTTCATCTACAAGGGCATGATGTATTCGGACATCCCGAACCTCGCGTCGGTGTTCGGCTACACCAACGCCTCGTGGACGCTGAAGGCCGACCTCGTCTGCGAATATGTCTGCCGGCTGCTCAATCTCATGGACCGCAAGGGCTATCGCTACTGCATGCCGCACAACAGCGATCCCTCGCTGACGGCGGAGCCGTGGGTGAGCTTCTCGTCGGGCTACATCCAGCGCGCGCTCAAGCACCAGCCCAAGCAGGGCTCCAAGCGGCCCTGGAAGCTCTACCAGAACTACGTCCTCGACCTGCTCAGCCTGCGCTTCGGCGCCCTGCGCGACCGGGCGATGACCTTCGTCCGCTGACCTTCGCCGGCTGACCCTCACCTGCTGACTGGCGGCTGCGCGGCGCGGCCACCTATCGCTTCGCGGGGCTGATCTCGACGGCGCGCACGGCACCGTTGACGACGACCAGCGCCGTCTTGCCATCGGGCGTGACGGCGGCGACCCGGTCGCCGTCGATCGACTGGCTGAAGCGCGGCGTGCCGTCGGGGCCGTCGACGACCAGGCGGCGCTGGTTCACACGCAGGAGCGTGCCGTCCGCCAGCAGCCCGGCAAAGGCGCCTTCGCGATTCTCCAGCGAGGCGCCACCCTCGGCGGGTTTCCAGACCAGCAGATGCGGCGGAAGGTTCCTCGGCCTGTCGTGCAGGACGACGGTCTTGCCGTCAGCGGAGATGTCCAGGTGTGGCGAGGCGATACCCGACACTGCGACCTTCTGCTGCCGGATCGGCTTGCCGTCGAGGGTCCAGGCCGCGAGCCGCCCGTCGTCGGCGAAGAGCGCGATGACGCCGGCGGAAGCGGCGGCAGCCTGCGGTGCGATCTTCTCCTGGCCGCCGAAGGTCATGCGGCCCAGCACGCGGCCGTCGAAGCCGAAGATGAGGAAGCCGCTGCCGTCGGGCAGGGGGCGCAGGACGCGATCCTCCAGGAGCAGCGTCGCATTGTTCGTCGCCTCGCTGGCGGCGGGGGGGAAGCGGATCGGCCGGCCGATCGGTTTCCAGGCCTCGTCGAAGATCTCGAACTGGCCGTCGGGCTCCAGCACCGCCACGCGGCGACCGCTGGGCGAGGCATAGAGGTTCGGCGTCTGAACCGTGGTCTTCGCCGCCCCGGCTTTCGCCCCGCCGGCCGGTGCCGTGCCTGGCTGGGCCGCCCAGAGGCGCAGCGGCTCGCGCGCCTCCTTGCCGTCGAGGCCCCAGACGCGCAGCTGGCCGTCGGCGGCCAGCGCCGCAAGCTGCTTGCCGCCGGCGATGCTGCGCACCGCCACGGGCTGGCCGAAATCGCCGAAGGGCTGCGGCACGATCCGCTGGCCGCTGCCGTCGAGCAGCACCAGGCCCTCGGCGGCGGCGACGGCGATCCGCGTGCCGTCGGCGGAGACCGCGAGGCGCCGGGCCGACCGGATCGCGAGGTCGGCGCCCGGGAGCGCGCCGTCGGGCGTCACGAAGCGCACATGGTCGCCGGACAGGAGCGCGAACCCGGCCTTGGCCGGCAGGGCCGCGATGTCGGCGGGATCGTCCGGCGCGAAGGGACCGGGCAGGGCGCGGGGATTGCCGAGCCGCCCGGGGGCGATCGGCCAGAAATCGGCGCCGCCGCCGGGCGCGTTGTTCGCCGCCGCGGCGGTGTAGGCCACGCCGAGGGTGCGTCCGTCGGCGGAGAAGACATGGCGCTTCACGTAGGTTCGCGGCACGTCGACATGCATCAGCCGTGTGCCCTCGCGACCGGTGACGCGCAGGTCGCCGCACAGGCCGACGAACACGAGCAGCCGCTCGTCGGGCGAGAAGGCGGGGGTCGTCTCGATGCCCTCGGGCGGACAGACGTCGGTGGGCTTGAACGGCACACCGAGCGTGATGGTCGGGCCGTTGGGCCGTCCGTCGGGGGCCATGAGGCGCAGCGTGCGCGGCAGGCGCAGCACGAGGCTGTGGCTGATGGGGGCGACGCCGATGCCCGAGATGGGCTCGGGCACGGTGGCGAGCACGGTGGGACCGCCGCCGTCGATCGACCAGCTCAGCAGGCGGCCATCGGAACCGCCGGTGACGATGTGGGTGCTGTCGAGCCAGGCGGCGGAGGCGACGGCCTCGGGCAGGGTGCGCAGGAGCAGCGCGCGGCCGTCGCGCGTCACCTGGACGAGGCTCGGCTTCAGGCCGTGCTGGCTGTCCGACACGCCCAGCAGCAGCATGTCGGCACTGTCGGGACGAAAGGCCAGCACGGCGACGGCCGCGGGATCGAAGGCCGGCAACGTCGCAGCAGGCGGTGCGGCAGAGGCTGGCGCTTTTGCCGGCACGGTCTGGGCGAACGCGGGAACGGCGCAGCCGAGCGCGGCCAGCAGGCTCGCCGCACTCTTCGCTACGCAACGCCACCGATCGCTCCAGCGGAGCATCCGCTTCTTGTCTCCCACGGCCTGTCGCAGCGTAAGGACGCCGCGCGCCGACG
This sequence comes from Pseudomonadota bacterium, assembly GCA_018240685.1. GTDB lineage: Bacteria > Pseudomonadota > Alphaproteobacteria > Reyranellales > Reyranellaceae > Reyranella. The sequence goes on from JAFEFG010000108.1 coordinate 13,377, forward strand.
ACAAGACTGCAGATGCGCAGGGCAGGGGATCGCCTGGTCGGGAGGGCCGTGTGCGGCGTTCCTCGATGTGGTCGGAGCGCGACAACGGCGGTCGCTTCTTCATTGAATTGCGGCGCGAAACGACGTCACATGCGCACCGCAAATCGCGTTCATCAGTTGTGGAAGTGTAGTTCCTTGTCCAACGGCGGCTCCTCTTCGTCTCCCATCGACGTTGTCATCATCGGCGGCGGCGCCATGGGCTCGTCCATCGCCTATCACCTGACCGCCGATCCCGCCTTCAAGGGCAAGGTCGCCGTCATCGAGCGCGATCCGACCTACATCCGCGCCTCCTCGGCCCTGTCGGCGAGTTCCATCCGCCAGCAGTTCTCGACGCCGCTCAACATCAAGCTGTCGCGCTACGGCGTCGAGTTCATCCGCCAGGCGCCCGAGGTGCTGGGCGTGGAGCTGGGCCTGAAGGAGGCCGGCTATCTCTTCCTCGCCAGCCAGGCGGGCGAGGCGGTGCTGCGGGCCAACAATGCGGTGCAGCGCGCCGAGGGATGCTCGGTCGAGCTGCTGGAGCCGCCTGCGCTCGTGCAGCGCTTCCCCTGGATCGCCACCGACGGCGTGACGCTCGGCTCGCACGGGACGGCCAACGAGGGCTGGTTCGACGGGCCGTCGCTGATGCAGGGCCTCAGTCGCGCCGCCCGCGAGCACGGCGCCGACTACGTGCCGGACGAGGTGGTGGGCTTCGGCCCGGACTTCGTCGACCTGCGCACCAACGGGCGCCTGAAGGCCAGGATGATCGTGATCGCCGCCGGCGCCTGGTCGGGCGAGGTCGCGGCCATGGGCGGCATCGCACTGCCCGTGGAGCCCAGACGCCGCTCCGTCTTCGTGTTCGACGTGCGCCAGCCGCCGGATGCCCCGTCTCCGCGCTCGGCGCCGCTCACCATCGACCCGTCCGGCGTATGGTTCCGGCCCGAAGGGCGCTTCTACATCGCCGGCACCACACCGGCGGAAGGCAACGACCCGGCCGGCGCGCCGCTCGAGGTGCAGCATCAGGAATGGGACGAGATGGTGTGGCCGGCGCTCGCCGCGCGCGTGCCGGCCTTCGAGGCGGCCAAGGTGGTGAATTCCTGGGCCGGCTACTACGAGTACAACACCTTCGACCAGAACGGCATCGTCGGCCGCCACCCCACGATCGAGAACCTCCTGTTCGCGACCGGATTCTCCGGCCACGGCATCCAGCAGTCGCCGGCCGTCGGCCGTGCCGTCGCCGAGCTGATCGTGCACGGCAGCTACCGCACGCTCGATCTTTCTCCCTTCGCCTACGACCGCATCGCGGCCGGCCGTCCCGTGCGGGAGCTGAACGTCGTATAGCGCGGTCCGATGCTTCTCCGCCGCGGACTCCCCGACAGGGGGAGACGCAGCATAGAGTGAGCTCAGTTTGGGATAGTTATGAGCCAATATCCGCAGGCCGGCGCGTATCGCGGCGGACGGCGTGTGATAGGGTCCAGCGAGCCGAGGGAGAGTAACGTGCCCGATCAAACCCTGGTCAACTCGGACCTGCAGTCTGCGCTTGTCGAAGCGCGGCAGGCCTATGTCGACCGCAATCCGAAGAGTTTCGCGCGTCATCAGGAGGCCTGCCAGGCGATGCCGGGCGGCAACACGCGCACCACGCTGCACAACGCGCCGTTCCCGCTCACCGTGGTGCGCGGCGAGGGCTGCCGGCTGTGGGACGCCGACGGCCACGAATATATCGACGTGCTGGGTGAATATACCGCCGGCATCTACGGCCACTCCCATCCGGTGATCCGCGCCGCCATCGACCGCGCGCTCGATCACGGCTGGAACTATGCCGGCCGCAACACCCACGAGGCGAAGCTCGCCCGCCTGATCGTCGACCGCATCCCCTCGATCGACCTGGTACGCTTCACCAATTCCGGCACCGAGGGCAACGTCATGGCGCTGGCGGGAGCGAAGGTGTTCGCCCAGCGCTCCGGCCGCGCCAGGGCGACCAAGGTGATGGTGTTCCACGGCGGCTATCACGGCGGCGTGCTCTATTTCGTGAGCGGCGGCTGTCCGGTGAACATGCCCTACGAGTACGTGGTCGCGCCCTACAACGACATCGCGGGCACGCGTGCGCTGCTGGCGCAGCACGGCGAGGAGATCTTCGCCGTGCTGGTCGAGCCGATGCAGGGCAGCCATGGCTGCCTGCCGGGCGATCCCGACTTCCTGCGCGCGCTGCGCGAGGAGACCCGCACGCGCGGCATCACCCTGATCTTCGACGAGGTGATGACCTCGCGCCTGTCACCGGGCGGGCTGCAGGCGAAGCTTGGCATCACTCCCGACATGACCACGCTCGGCAAGTATATCGGCGGCGGCATGTCGTTCGGCGCCTTCGGCGGCCGCCGCGACATCATGGAGCTGTTCGACCCGACCCGGCCCGATTCGCTGCCCCATGCCGGCACCTTCAACAACAACGTGCTGACCATGGCTGCGGGCGCCGCGGGCTACGGCGAAGTCTACACGCCTGAGGCCGCCGACACGCTCAACGCGCGCGGCGAGAAGATCCGCGAGCGGCTGAACGCGATCTGCACGAAGAACGGTGTCGCGTTCCAGTTCTCCGGCATCGGCTCGATGATGACCGCGCATGCCACGACGCGCCCGATCCGCACGGCGGCCGACATCGCCAGTTCCAACCAGGACGCCAAGGAGCTGTTCTTCTTCGACATGTCGGCGGCCGGCATCTGGATCGCCCGCCGCGGCTTCGCCGCCCTCAACATCATGATCGGCGATGCCGAGGGCGACCGCTTCGTCGCCGCGGTCGAGGAATTCGTCACCGCGCGCAAGGCCCTGCTGCAGCCCGGCTGACCGGGAGCGGCGCAATTTCGGCAAGGAGTACGAGTAGGCAGGAATGACCGACACCCAGAAATTCCCGCAGCCCGTCTCGGGTATCGTCACGCCGCGCTTCGGCGACATCGCCACCTTCATGCGGCTGCCCGTGTTCCGCGATCCCGCCGAGGTCGAGATCGGCCTGATCGGCGTGCCCTGGGACGGCGGCACCACCAACCGGCCGGGCGCGCGCCACGGCCCGCGCCAGATGCGCGACCTGTCGACGATGATGCGGCGCATCCATCACGTCACCGGCATCGCGCCCTACGAACTCGCCCGCTGCGGCGATCTCGGCGATGCGTCGGTGAACCCGGCCAGCGTCGACGATTCGCTGGCGCGCATCGAGAAGTTCTACGCCAGGGTCCATGCCGCGGGCACGATCCCGCTGTCGGCGGGCGGCGACCACCTGGTGACGCTTCCCATCATGCGCGCCATCGCCCGGAACCGGGCGCCGCTCGGCCTGGTGCATTTCGACGCCCATTCCGACACTTGGGACACCTATTTCGGCGACTACAAGTACACCCACGGCACGCCGTTCCGGCGCGCGGTGGAGGAGGGCCTGCTCGATCCCAAGCGCGTGGTGCAGATCGGCATCCGCGGCTCGCTCTACAATCGCGACGACAATGCCTGGGCGATCGCGCAGGGCATGCGTGTCATCACCATCGAGGAATATTTCGACCTCGGCGTCGAGCAGGTGATCGCCGAGGCGCGCCATGTCGTCGGCGACGGCCCGACCTATGTCAGCTTCGACGTCGACGGCCTCGATCCGGCCTATGCGCCGGGCAC
>JAFEFG010000109.1 GCA_018240685.1 Pseudomonadota bacterium
TCTCTCGAACAGCTGACATCGACCACCGGCTCTTCGATCCTTCCACCGACCTCGAACGAGTCCTACGAGGTCGGCGTCAAGTACGACCTCCTGAAGAAGAACCTGTCGCTGACGGGCGCGCTGTTCCAGATCACGCAATACAATGCGCGGTCGCCGAACGGCGACGGCACCTACTCGGCAACCGGCAATGTCCGCGTCAAGGGCGCACGCCTGGGAGTGGCCGGACAGATCGCGGAAGGCTGGCAGGTCTTCGGCGGCTATACCTACCTCGACGGCCGCATCGTCAACGGCATCGGAACCAATACGGCCGGCAACGTACCCCTCAACACGCCGAGAGACTCGGCGACGCTCTGGACCACCTATACCTTCGCCAAGAAGTACGAGATCGGCGGCGGCCCGACGTATATCGGCCAGCGCTACGCGAACAACACGAACACCGTGACGGTGCCGGGCTTCGTCAGGTGGGATGCGACCGCCGCCTACAAGCTGGAGAAGTACGACATCCGCCTGAACGTCTACAACCTGGCGAACACGCTCAACTACGAGCAGGTGATCGCATCGGACGGCGGTCGCGCCGTTCCCGGATCAGGTTTGACCGCGATGCTGACATTCAACGTTCGCCTGTAAGTGCGGATGGATCGATGCTTGTCTGCATTCCCAATGTGCTTGACGCCGCGCAGCTCGTGAGCCTGCGCGAGCGTCTCGACAGGGCCGGCGATTCCTGGGTGGATGGGAGAGTAACAGCGGGCTACCAGGGCGCGCCGGTGAAATTCAACGAACAGATCGACGAGCAGTCCGAGGTCGCGATGGCCTGTCAGCGGATCGTCACGTCGGCGCTCGAGCGCAATCCGCTCTTCATCAGTGCCGTCCTGCCGAACGTGATCTACCCGCCGATGTTCAATCGCTACGGCACCGGCATGAAATTCGGGGCGCATGTCGACGGAAGCGTGCGCATCCACCCGCATAACGGCCGCAAGATCAGAACCGATGTCTCGAGCACTCTTTTTCTCACCAACCCCGACGAATACGAAGGCGGAGAACTCTGCATCGAGGACACCTACGGCCAGCACAGCGTGAAGCTGGCGGCGGGGGACATGGTCGTCTATCCGGCAACGAGCCTGCATCACGTCGCGCCGGTGACCAGGGGCGCGCGCGTCTCCTGTTTCTTCTGGACGCAAAGCCTGATCCGGGACGACGGGCAGCGCGTGACGCTCTACGAGATGGATGGAGCAATTCAACGCCTCAACCAGACGAATGCGGACGAGGCAGCCCGGCGAACGTTGATCGGCTGCTACCACAACCTCGTGCGCGAATGGAGCGAGACATGACGACCGATGCTTCGGCGATCGGCGTCGTTGCGCGCAGGGTCAATCGGCGTGCCGTTTTCGTGCGCTGGATGCGCCGTACGCATGGATGGTTCGGACTCTGGGGCGCGCTGCTCGGATTGATCTTCGGCTTGAGCGGCGTGTGGCTGAACCACCGTGCGGTGCTGAAGCTCGATCTGCCGGCCCAGAAGATCTCGAATGCGCAGGTGCAACTTCCGGCTCCGGCGCCGGAGAGTGTCGACATGCTGGCCGCGTGGCTGGCCGACAGGCTGAAGATGGATCCGACGCCCAAGAATGTGCGGATCGAACGGGCGCGTCCGGTGCCGTGGGGCGACAGGAAGGAAGCAGAGGAAGGCGGGACGGGACCGCTGACACAACCTGAACGGTGGAGTTTCGCGCTGGGCGGCCCGGATCACCTCGTGCAGGTGGAGTACTGGCGAGGGAACCGGTCGATCAGCGTGCGCACGGTCTCGAACGGTTTCATCGCCACCCTGACCAACCTGCACAAGGGCGTGGCGATGCCGATCCCCTGGATTCTCCTTGTCGATACGATGGCCGGCAGTCTGATCTTCCTGTCGGTGAGCGGGCTCATCCTGTGGTGGGAGACAAATCGTCGCCGCCAACTCGGCATTGCCATTTTCGGGGTGTCTGTGGTTGTTACGGTGGGATTGGCCATGTGGCCGCTCCAAGCGTAGCGAATTTCAAGGGTTGCCGTGTCCGACGTGTCTGCTACGTTATCATGTAACGATGGGGAGTTGCCCTATCGACGCGAACCGCTGTCGCCTGCCGCCCGCGCCGGTTTGGCGGCGGCTGTCGTTTTCTTTCACGTAGGGTGCGGCTGGGCACTTACACAGGTTCCGACCCCCAAGCTGATGGCCGGGGAGGCGGCGTCGATGGAAGTGCGCATGGTCGCTGCCGAGACGGCAGCGCCGGCAGCACAGATCGACGTGGCGGTACCGGAAGACACGCCGCCGCCGGAGTTCCCGCCCGAGCCTGAGATGGAATCGATCATCCAGCCGCCGCCGCCCGACCTGCCGCCGCCGGTTTTCCCGGTACAGGCCCCACCGCCGCCGCCTCAGCCCAAGCCGACGCCCAAACCGCCGACGCCCAAGCCGGCTCCGCCACACCCGCATCCGGCCCCGCCGCGGCCTGCCCAGGAGGCAAGTGCGCCCGCGGGCGCCCAGAGCCAGCCCGGACCGCCGGCTGCCGCTGCGGCACCCAAGACCGTCGGCGTGTCACAAGTGACGTTTCTTGTGCGGCCGAGCCCGATCTATCCGAACCAATCGCGGCGTGCCAACGAACAGGGCACGGTGATGGTCCGCGTGCTGATCGATGCCGCCGGCCGTCCGAGCCAGGTGTCGTTACAGACATCATCCGGCTTCCCCGCGCTCGACGATTCGGCCGTCAAGGCCGTCCGTGCCGCGCAGTTCCGACCCTACAGCGAAGGCGGCGTGCCGCAGCCGGTGTGGGTCCTGGTCCCTATCCGATTCGTGTTGCAGTAGCAGAGGTCCGTATGGCTGACACACAAGCGTTGGGCTTTGCCCACTTCCTCGTCGACTCGGATCTGGTCATCCGTTGCCTGCTGGCGATCCTGGCCGTGATGTCGGCGATCTCCTGGTACCTGATCATCATGAAGGGGATCAGCCAGATCGTCCGGTCACGCCGCAGCAAGCGGTTCCTGAACTTCTTCTGGAGCGCGAGTTCGCTGGAAGCGGTGCAGAACGAGCTGACGACCCATGGGGTGCAGGAACCCTTCGGGCATCTGACGGCTCATTCGCTCCATGCCCAGGTCCACCACGAGAAGTTCGGCGCCGCCAAGCTCGAGGAGGCCGGCAGCCAGCAGGAGTTCCTGACGCGAACGATCAAGAAGGTCCTCGACGAGGAGACGACGTCGCTCGAGAACGGGCTCACGGTGCTGGCGACCATCGGCGCCACAGCGCCATTCGTGGGTCTGTTCGGCACGGTGTGGGGCGTCTATCACGCCCTCGTGGCGATCGGCCTGACCGGGTCGGGCTCGCTGGACAAGGTCGCCGGTCCGGTCGGCGAGGCGTTGATCATGACCGGTATCGGCCTCGCCGTCGCTCTGCCGGCAGTCATGGGCTTCAACTGGCTTACCCGGTCCAATCGCGTTCTGACGGCCAGGCTCGATGCCTTCGCATTCGAGCTGCTGACCTTCCTGCTGATGGGAAGGACGCTGCAGACCTCCTCGCAGGGCCGCGCCGTCAAGCCGGGCAATGTCCCGCTGGCCGCGGTCAAATAGGAGAAGCACCATGGCTTTCGGCAGTCTCGACAACAAGTCCTCCTCGCAGCCCATGGCCGAGATCAACATGGTTCCGTTGATCGACGTCGTTCTGGTGCTGCTGGTGATCTTCATCGTCACGGCGCCGCTGCTTACGCATGCAGTGCCGCTCGACCTTCCCAAGGCGACCTCGAACCCCGAAGTGCAGAAGCCGGACAAGGTGGAGTTCTCGATCGACGCCAACGGCAGCCTGTACTGGAACGGCGAGCAGTTGACGCGCGAGGATGCCGCGCAGCGCTTCGTGACGGAAGGGCAGAAGCGGCCACAGCCGGAAATCTTCCTGCGGGCGGACCAGAACGTGCCCTATCGCTATGTCGCCGAAATGCTTGCCGATGCCGCCAAGGCCGGGCTCAGCAAGGTTGCCTTCGTCTCTGAACCGGCAAAATAGAAGTCTTCGTGCGCGGCCCGGCTCGGGCCGCGCACGGCAGGGGCCGGCAGTTAATTGTACTTCTTGAGTTCCAGCCGGCCGATCTGCGCCCGGTGGACCTCGTCGGGGCCGTCGGCGAAGCGGAGCGTCCGGGCGGCGGCATAGAGCTTGGCGAGCCCGAAATCGTCCGACAGGCCGGCGGCACCGTGGGCCTGTATCGACATGTCGACGACCTTGCCCAGCATGTTGGGGACCGCAACCTTGATCATGGCGATCTCGGCCCGGGCCACCTTGTTGCCGACGGTGTCCATCATGTAGGCGGCCTTGAACACGAGCAGGCGCGCCTGCTCGATGGCGATCCGGGCCTCGGCGATGCGTTCGAGCGTGACGCCCTGCTCGGAGAGCGGCTTGCCGAAGGCGACGCGACTCTTCACGCGCCGGCACATGTCCTCGAGCGCCCGCTCGGCCATGCCGATCGAACGCATGCAGTGATGGATGCGGCCCGGTCCCAGGCGTCCCTGCGCGATCTCGAAGCCGCGGCCCTCGCCGAGCAGGATGTTCGACCGCGGCACGCGCACGTTCTCGAACAGCACCTCGGCATGGCCGTTCGGCGCGTCGTCGTAGCCGAAGACGGTGAGGGGGCGCACGACCTTGACGCCCGGCGTATCCATGGGCACCAGCACCATCGACTGCTGCCGGTAACGATCGGGATTGCCCGGGTCGCTCTTGCCCATGACGATCGCGATCCCGCAGCGCGGGTCCGGCGCACCGGTGATCCACCACTTGCGGCCGTTGATGACGTAGTCTTCGCCGTCGCGCACGATCGTGCTTTCGATGTTGGTGGCGTCCGACGAGGCGACCGCCGGCTCCGTCATGGCGAAGCACGAGCGGATGCGGCCTTCCAGCAGGGGCTTCAGCCAGCGTTCCTTCTGTTCTTCGGTGCCATAGATGTCGATGGTCTCCATGTTGCCGGTGTCGGGCGCGGAGCAGTTGAAAGCCTCGGGAGCGATCGGCGAGCGTCCCATGATCTCGCACAGCGGCGCATATTCGAGATTGGTGAGGCCGGCGCCATGCTTCGAATGGGCGAGGAAGAGGTTCCAAAGCCCCGCGTCGCGGGCCTTGGCCTTGAGCTCCTCCATCACCGCCGGCGGCTGCCAGCGGTCGCCGCTCTCGACCTCGGCCGCGTAGCGCTTTTCGTTCGGATAGATGTGGCGATCCATGAAGGCCTGCAGCTTCTCCTGCAGGGCGGCGACCTTGGCGTTGGGGGCGAAGTACATGACGGGCTCCTGTGCTGCCCCCTCCTTAGGCGCACTCAAATCATTGGAAAATTGAATGATCTGAATGATAATCCATCGACATGGTGAATTTATCGCGCGTCGACCTCAATCTGCTGGTGGTGCTCGATACCATCATCGCCGAAGGCGGCGTGGGGCGGGCGGCCGCCAAGCTCAACCTCACGCAACCCACGATCAGCCATGCCTTGGCGCGCCTCCGGGACCTGTTCGGCGATCCCTTGTTCGTGCGCCGCGGCCGCTCGCTGGTGCCGACCGCGCTAACGCGCAGTCTGGCCGAGCCGCTGCGGGCGGCCCTGGGTGCGATGTCCGGCCTCCTGTCAGCGGGTGGACGCTTCGAGCCCGGCGAGACGCCGGCGAGCTTCACCGTCGCCATGCGCGACCCGATGGAGCTGGTGGTGCTGCCGGCGCTGGCCCGCCGGCTTGCGCGCACCGCGCCGCAGGTCGAACTACGCTCGATCCAGGCGCGGCGGCGGATCCTGGAGGCGGCGCTTGCCGACGGCACGCTCGACGCGGCGATCGACGTGCCGCTGCTGCTCTCGGACCGGGTGCGGCGGACCAAGGTCGCCTCCGGCGGCTTCGTCGTCGTGGCGCGGCACGGCCATCCCGCGCTCGGCAAGCGTCTTACCCTCGCGAAGTACCTTGCCCTCCAGCACGTCATGGTGACGTCGCGCCGGCTGGGACCGGCACCGGAGGATCTGGCGCTCGGTCAGGACGGCCGGCATCGCCGCGTGCGGCTGCGATGCCGCAGCTATGCGGCTGCGTTCCGCATCGTCGAGCAGACCGACTTCGTGCTGACCATGCCCGAGCGCTATGCCGGCCTGCTGGCAAGCGGCAGCCGGACCCGGGTGTTTTCGATGCCGATCGAGATGCCGACGCTCGACGTCCATCTCTATTGGCACGAGACGATGGACGCCGATCCGGCCAATCGCTGGCTCAGGGACCAATTGCTGGCGGTGTTGCGGCACGATCCTTCAGGTTCGTGATCCGGCCAGGGCGACCGTTGCCACGCCGGCTCCGACCAGCAGGGTGCCGCCTGTTTTGTTGACGATGCCGATCGCGCGCGGGCTGGCGACGAACCGGCGCGCCTTGCTCGCGACCAGCGCATAGGAAAAGGCGTTCGCGAAGGCGAGCGCAAGGAACGTCGCCTCGAAGACTGTCATCTGGGTCAGGAAGTCGGCGGCGGGGTCCAGGAAGGCCGGCAGGAAGGCGACGAAGAAGGTGATGCTCTTGGGATTGAGGGCGGTGACCAGCCAGGCATGACCCAGCATCCTTGCCCCCGAGACCCGGTCGGTCCGCGGCGCCGCGTTCAGCGTACCGCCGGCCCGCCAGAGCTTGATGCCGAGCCAGACGAGATAGGCGGCGCCGATCCACTTCAGGACGGTGAACAGCGTGGCCGAGGTCGCGAGCAGGGCGCCGAGGCCGAGCATCGAAAGGGTCATCGCGGTGAAGTCGCCGAGCGCGACGCCGAGCGCCATCGGCAGCGCCGTCCGCCAGCCCTGTCCCAGCGCGTACGACACGACCAGCAGGACCGTCGGCCCCGGCATGATCAGGAGCACCGCCGAAGCGGCCGTGAACGCGAGCCACGCCTCGAATGTCATGATTACCTCCGTTGAGGGCACATGAAGCCACACAGGCCCGCGTCCTGACAGTGCCAAGTTGATCTTGACAGGGCATTGTGCGCGTGAAGGGATGGCTCCCATGGGCCGGCCTAAATCCACCAGACCCTACCATCACGGCGAGCTGCGAGAGGCCCTGGTCGCGACCGGCCGCAGGCTCCTCGAGGAGAAGGGGATCCGCGGCTTCACGCTGCGTGAATGCGCCCGGCGCGCACTGGTCTCGCACGCCGCGCCAGCCCATCATTTCGCGTCTCTGGACGATCTGCTGGCTGAGATCGCGGTCCGCGGCTACCAGGAACTGACCGCCGCCATGGAAACGGAGCTCCGGCGTGCCACCGATGCGCCGGCCGCACGCCTTGTGGCGCAGGGGGTGGGCTACATGGCCTTTGCCGCCGCCAATCCGGTTCTGTTCCAGCTCATGTTCAGCCGTGAGGCCAACCGGTTCGAATCGCAGGCGCTGGCCGCCGCCGCCAAGGGCGCCCACGACCTGCAGGTCGCCGCCGTGGCTTCCCTCATCCCCCGAGCCTCGGCCGACGTGAAGCAGGGCATGGTCGATTTCGCCTGGGCGTCGGTACACGGCTTCATCACGTTGGTGCTGGAAGGCCAGATCGGCGAGGGCGACACGCCCCGGGCGCTCAAATCCCGTGGCGTGTCGATGCTGGCCGCGATGGTCGAAACGGTGCTGCGGGCGGGCGGCGAGCCCTAGCCGGCCATCCTTGAGCTGCCCGCCCCCCCTGGAGCGAGCGGAATGCGAAAGCGCAATTCGTCCTTGCCGTAGGTCGTCGCCCGGAACCGCTCGAGGAGTGCGCCGCCATTGGCGAGGATTACCTTCTGCGACGGTTCGTTGTCCGGGTCGGTCGTGAGTTCGACATAGGGCAGGCCTTCGCGCCGGGCCTCGTCCAGCATCAACGCGAGGGCGCGCGTGGCATAGCCCTGGCGGCGCTTCCACGGCACCACGGCGTAGCCGATGTGGCCGAGGACATGCGCCGGCAGTGCGGCCGTGCCCGGCTGCCAGCGAAAGCTGATCGAGCCACAGAAGTCGCCGTCCCACATCCAGCGGCGAAAACCGGGAAGGCGCGGGACGCGCGAACCGTCGGGCAGAAGAATCGGCGGGCCTTTGCCGGCGCGGTCGTCGAGCGAGGCGACGAAGGCGGCGGGATCCACCGCAATCGCCGCCAGTTCCTCCTGTGCCGCCGCCTCGAGGCGCACATTGTCGGCCGACCAGCCACGCTTGAGCGCATCGGCACAGGCGTCGAGATAGGGGAGCGCGGGGACTACCAGCTTCATGCCGTTGCTGTAGCATTGGCGCCGCATGTCCGCGAACCCCGTTCTCGTGCTCGATATCGACGGCGTCGTCTCACTCGCCCAGCCGGGGGCGCCGCGGCCGTGGTACGCCTCGCTGCGGGAAGACTGGGGCCTCAGCCACGATGAGGAGCTTGCACCCGAGTTCTTCCTGACGCCGGTATTCCAGGAAGTGCTGTGCGGCCGGCTCGATCTTTTCGTCGCCTTGCACGAGTACTTTGAGACCAAGGGGCTCGCCGAGCGGCTCGAGGAGTTCGTGTCCTACTGGTTTGAGAAGGACGCGGTGATCGACCACAACCTTCTGTCCCTGGTCGATGCCTGGCGCAAGCGGACCGGCGGCCGCTGCTTCGCGGCGACCAACCAGGAACATCACCGCATCGCCTATCTGCGCGATGCCGTCGGCCTCGGTGCGCATTTCGACGAGATCATCTATTCGGCGGCGCTCGGCGTCTGCAAGCCGGACCGCGTCTTCTATACCAACGCCCAGGCCCGGATGGGCGTCACTGTGGCGCAGTCGATCCTGTTCGTGGATGACCGGGCCGTGAATGTCGACGGCGCGCGGATCTGCGGCTGGCGGGCGATGCTCTATCGCGGACCGGAAAGCCTGGAAAGGACTCTCGCCCAATGGGGCTGAAATCCGTGCTAAGGGACGACGAAAGAGGTTCTGAGTCATGCTGATGTTCGATATCCCGTTCGGGACGACAAACTGGGACGACGTGGAGCGCACGGAGCATGCCGGCGAGACCGGCAAGGCCTATTGGCGCACCCGCACCTTCAACAACATCCGGGTGCGGATCGTCGAATACACTCCGGGCTACCTTGCCGATCACTGGTGCCAGAAGGGCCACGTGCTGCTGGTGCTGGAGGGCGAGCTGCAGACGGAGCTCGCGGACGGCCGTACGGTCGTTCTGAAGCCGGGGCAGAGCTACCAGGTTGCCGACGGCACGCTCGGGCATCGCTCGCGCACCGACATAGGCGCGAAACTCTTCATCGTGGATTGAGCATGACGGACCAGATCGGATTCATCGGGGTCGGCACCATGGGCGAGCCGATGTGCCGCAACCTGGCGCGCAAGAGCGGCCTGCCCGTGTTGGCCGCCGACCGCGACAAGGCGCCCCTCGAGCGGCTGGCAGCGGACGGTGTGAAGGGCGCCTCGATCGACGAGATCGCCCAGACCTGCCAGACCATCTTCCTGTCCCTGCCGGGCGGCAAGGAGGTCGAACAGATCTGCCTCGGGGCGGATGGATTGGTGTCCAAGGCCAGACTGGGATGGACGGTGGTCGACCTCAGCACGGCGCCGGTGTCCCTGGCGCGGCGCCTCTACGCCGAATTCGAAGGTAGGGGAGCCGCCTTCGCCGATGCGCCCGTGGCCCGCACGAGGCAGGCTGCGATCGACGGAACGCTGTCGATCATGGTCGGCGCGACGGCTGCGACCTTCGCGCGGATCGAGCCGCTGCTGCGTCACATGGCCAGCGAGGTGACGCATTGCGGCGAGGCCGGCGCGGGCCAGGCGGTGAAGATCCTGAACAACATGATCCTGTTCCAGACCGGCGTCGCGCTTGCCGAGGCGCTCACCATCGCACGCGCGTACGGCGTCGACGGCAAGATCCTGTTCGATACCCTGACCAAGGGGTCGGCCGATTCGTTCGCTCTGCGCAATCACGGCATGAAGGCCATGCTGCCGAGCATCTTCCCCGAGCGCGCCTTCTCGACCGACTATGCGCTCAAGGATCTCGGCTATGCGATCCAGATGGCGGACGAGAAGGGCGTGCCGGCGCTCGGCGCCGACGTGGCACGGGAGCTGATGGAGCGCGCCCGGGAGCTCGGCTACGACAAGGAATACTGGCCGGTTCTGATCAGGGCCATCGCTGACGCCGTCGGAAAGAAGGATTGAACGAGGCTACTTGTCGATCGTCGGCGCCGGTACCGTGGTCCGCGGCGGCGTCACGGTGACAAGCCGATAGCCCTTGTTGCGCATGCAGAAGTCGGTGAGGCGGCCCTCGTTGTAGAAACGGTCGCTGCTCACTCCGCTCCAATAGGGAGGCCCCCAGTAGGGAGGGCCCCAGCCCCAGTAGGGCGGCCCGTAGACGAAGTAGGGCCATGCGTCGAAAGCCTCCTGCCGCGCCGCCCGCCGGCAGTCGGACAGGTCGGCCGCGGTCGCCTTCTCGTCGGAGCCGGCCTTTTCCCAGCGCGTCTCTGGAAAGGAGCAGGCCGAGGCGAGCGCAAGCAGCAGGAGGGGCGGGACTTTGCGCATGCCGATGATATGGTGCCGCGTTCAGCGGGGGAGAAGGGCAGCGTCATGGCGCGTATCGCCGTCGGGGGATTCCAGCACGAAACCAACACCTTTGCGCCGCAGCAGGCGACGTGGGCCGATTTCGAACGCGCCGACGCATGGCCGCCGTTGCTGCGCGGCCCGGAGCTCATCGGCGGCGTCGAAGGATTCAACATCCCGATCGCGGGCGCCGTGCAGCGCCTGCGCGAACTCGGCCACGAACTCGTGCCGCTGGCATGGGCAGCGGCGCCGCCGGCTTCCTATGTGACCGAAGATGCCTACGAGCGCATGTGGACGCTGTTCGATTCCGACCTGCGCGCCCATGGGCCCTTCGACGCGATCTATCTCGACCTGCATGGCGCCATGGTCGCCGAACACACCCAGGACGGCGAAGGCGAACTGTTGCGGCGCATTCGCGCCATCGTCGGCGAGGAGCTGCCGATCGTGGCAAGCCTCGACTATCACGCCAATCTCACACCCGACATGGCCGGGCTGGCGACGGCACTGGTCGGCTATCGCACCTATCCGCATGTCGACATGGCGGCGACCGGACGGCGTGCTGCCGAGCTGCTCGACCAGCTGCTGAAGGAGAGGCGGCCGGTCCACCGCGCCTATCGCCAGCTCGACTTCCTGATCCCGCTGGTCTGGCAGTGCACCTTCATCGAGCCGGCCAAGAGCATCTTCGACCTCGTGGGCGAGCTCGAAGCCGGCGAGAAGAGCCACAACCAGGGCATCGTCAGCGTGACGCACACGCCGGGCTTTCCGCCGGCCGACATCGCCCAGTGCGGTCCGGCGCTGGTGGTCTACGGCCACGACAAGGAAGCCGTGGAGGCTGCCGCCGACAGGCTTGCGCAGGCCGTGAAGGCACAGGAGGCGGCCTTTGCCGGCGAGATGTTCGACCCCGACGCGGCGGCGCTGCGCGCTCTGGAACTCGCCAGGACGGCGAGCAAGCCTGTCGTGCTCGCCGACGTGCAGGACAATCCCGGCGCGGGCGGAACGTCCGATACGGTCGGTCTTCTGTCGGCGCTGATGCGCCATAAGGCGAAGGGGGCCGTGATCGGCATGATCGTCGACGAGGCGGCAGCCCAGGCGGCCGTCGAGACCGGAGAAGGCAACATCATGCGCCGCGGCATCGGCGCGGCGGTCGGCTATGCCGGCGAAACGCCGGTCGTGGCCGACTGGCGGGTGGTGAAGCTTGGCGACGGCATCTTCACCGGCACCGGTCCCTTCTACGGCG
This sequence comes from Pseudomonadota bacterium, assembly GCA_018240685.1. GTDB lineage: Bacteria > Pseudomonadota > Alphaproteobacteria > Reyranellales > Reyranellaceae > Reyranella. Next base: position 11,714 of record JAFEFG010000109.1, read on the forward strand.
GCGCCAGGTTCCAGATCGGGCCGATGGCCCTGGTGACGGACGAGGCAAGCGGCGTTTCAGTCGTGCTCGCCTGTCGGCGGGTGCAGGCGGCGGATCAGGAGATGTTCCGCCATGTCGGCGTCGAGCCGTCGACGGTGCCGATCCTGGCCCTGAAGTCGACCGTCCATTTCCGGGCCGATTTCCAGCCCATCGCCGAGACGATCCTGGTCGTCCGTTCTCCCGGTGCGCACATCACCGATCCGCTGGAGATGCCCTACAAGCACCTGCGCAAGGGCATCCGCCTGAAGCCGATGGGACCCGTCTGGGAAGGCGCCTAGCTCGCCCGCAAGGCGGGGCGGAGCGCCACGACAAGGGGAACGGTCAGAAGCGCGACGCAGGACACGCAGGCGAGTGCGGCATTGAGGCCGATCGCGTCGCCGAGTAGGCCGAACAGGACAGGGCTGCCGGCGCCGGCGATCGATCCGCCGGTATAGAAGACGGCAAATGCATGCGTGCGCCGCTCGGCGGTGACGAATTCGGGAACCGTCCCGTAAAGGACGGACGACGTCCCGTTCAGCATCAATCCGACCAGAGGCAACGCGGCGAGCGTCAGCGGCAGGGACAAGGGCAGGGCTGCGAGGATCAGGCCGGTCGTCGCCACTTCCGTCAGCACGACCGAGGAAACCACGCCCAGGCGCGCTCCGATCCAGCCCATGAACAGCTTGCCGGCGGCGCCGCCGGCGAAGACCAGCGACAGGCCAAGGCCGACCGTGGGCAGGTCGGCCCCCTTGGCCTGAAGCAGGAACGGCAGGAAGATCAGGAAGCCGCTGCGCACTGCGCTGTCGGCGATGTGGATGGCGAAGAGCAGCCGGAATGCCCACGGCCGGTTGCTGCCGACGACCTGTTTGCCCTCCGCCTTGGCGCCTGCCGCGGGCGACTTGAGGGTAACGAGGATGACGCCGGCCCCCAGCACGGCGATCACCGCCGCTGCGAGGAGCGCCTGTCGCCATCCGAGGGAGGCCGCGATGAAGGCGAACAGGGCAGGCAGCGCTACCTTGCCGACGTCGCCGGTGAAATTGTAGGTGCCGAGCGCGCTCCGCGACCGCAGCCCGGGGAAGGCGGCCGACACGAGACTGGAGGCGACCGGATGCTGCGTACTGCCTCCGAGACCCGCAAGAAGGAGACCGGCCGCCACGCCGTATAGCGAGCCGACGACACCCGCGCAGCCATAGCCCACCGCGACAAGTGCCGTTCCGAGGGCCAGCACGGTCACGCCGCCGAGCCGGCCGGACAGCCAGCCGGCGGGGATCTGTCCGCTCGCCATCGCGCCCGAGTAGACCGCCTTGAGCACGCCGATGGCGGCATAGGTCAGGCCGAACTGCGCCTGCAGCAGCGGGTAGAGAACGTTGAGGAGGTCCGTAAAGCCGTCATGCAGCGCATGCGCCCCGCCGCAGACCAGCAACGTCTTGCGGGCGGCAGCGGGCGATGCGGCGGCGGCTGTCATTTCGTCCTTGCGTTACCTTCGGCCGGCATGCGGGCGAACCAGAAGGCGAGCTGCTGCTGGAAGTCGTATTCGGCGAAAGCCGTATCGGTAATGATCGTCGGCTTGCCATTGCGCGGGAAGCGTACCGAGGTGATGCGACGGAACGCCGTGTCGCACTGATGAAGGATGAGGAGATCGCTCTGTCGCCGGTGCAGGACGAACTCGTGGATCTTGCGGATATTGACCAGACTTATGACATAGCGGCCATCCGGACCGTCTTCCGCCATCTGCTTGGCCGGGATGTAGCGGCCGCCGTTCTCGAGGCCCATCAGCGTCAGCGCGTCAGGCGCCAGCATGACCTCATTGCCCTTGTAGTACAGCCACCGCACCATGCGGTCGCCGCGCTCGGACAAGGTGAAGGGCTTGTACGGCATCAGCGCCGCGAACGGATTGTGCCATCCCGGCTTCGAGCAGGCTCCGACCGGAAGGACCACGGCGGCGCCGAGGAACGCGCGGCGCGCGAGGCGGATCTGGGTCAAGCTCAGCCGTTCCCGGCGGGGGACATGTCGACCTCCACCGGCGCGATGATCTCGAGCTCGCCGTTCCGGATCGCCCGGAAGAAGCAGTTGTGCCGGCCCGTATGACAGGCGACGCCCGTCTGTTCCACTTCGACCAGCAGCGTGTCGCCGTCGCAGTCGACACGCAGGTCGATGAGGCTCTGGATGTGGCCGGACGTATCGCCCTTGCGCCACGCGGCCTTGCGCGACCGCGACCAGTAGCAGACGCGGCCGGTGCGCATCGTCTCGATTACCGCATCGCGATCCATCCAGGCCATCATCAGGACCTCACCGCTGCCGTGCTGCTGCGCGATGGCGGGAACGAGCCCCTGGGCGTCGAACTGGATGGCGGCAAGCATCTTGTCGATTGCGGCCTGCGGATAGGTGGTCGGCTTGGACATCTGGTCTGCCTTGGCCCCGGAGAGAAACGGGGCGTATAATCTTGACCTTCTCGCTTGGCAAATCGGGACTGCGTGAAAAAGCCGGCCAAAGCCCCCGCCCACAACGGCCATGATCACAACCATTGCATCGAGGATGCCCTCGCTGCGGCCGAGAAACTGTGCGCCGAGAAGGGATTGCGCTTCACGCCGCTGCGGCGGCGCGTTCTGGAGCTGGTGTGGTCGAGCCATAAGCCGGTCGGCGCCTACGCGCTGCTCGACGAGTTGCGCAATGAGGATCTGGGGTCGGCCCCGCCCACCATCTATCGCGCCCTCGATTTCCTGATCGAGAACGGTCTCATCCACCGGATCGAGAAGATGAACGCCTTCGTGGGCTGCAGCCATCCCGGGGAGGCGCATCGCGGCTTCTTCCTGATCTGCAGCAAATGCGGCAACGCCGAAGAGCTCGAAAGCACTGCCGTCGCCGAGGCGATCACAGCCAGCGCCGGCCGCCGCGGCTTCGCCCCTCGGGACATGACCCTCGAGGTCACCGGCACCTGCGCCGACTGCCGACGCGAGAGCTGAGAGCGACGCTGTCTTTCAGGCTGCCGGAAGTCGGGAAGTCCGAACCTTGCCGTGTATCCGGGCGGGAATACCCGCCGCAGGATACTATGGATGAGCGCCAGCGTTGCATGAGAGGGCGACCGCCCGTTCCAGGCGGAAACGCCCTTCACGAATCGATCGACGCCTAGGCGTTGTGCGCCCGGTTCAGCCGCTCGAACCCCTCGGCGAGATCCGCCTTCAGATCCTCGACGGCTTCGAGCCCGATATTGACGCGCAGCAGATGCTTGCCAGCGGGCCAGGGCACGGCCGTACGGTACTGGTCGGGATGAGCCGGGATCATGAGGCTCTCGTAGCCGCCCCAACTCGCGCCCATGCCGAAGATGTCCATGCCGTCCAGCATCGCCGCGAGAGCGTTGCGGCTGTAGCCGTCGCGCAGCGTGAAGGAGAAGAGGCCGGACGCTCCCTTGAACTGGCGCTTCCAGTTTTCGTGCCCAGGGCAGTCGGGCAGAGCCGGGTGCAGCACCTTGTCGACTTCGGGGCGGGTCTTCAGCCAGTTGGCGATGTCGAGGCCGCTCTTCTGGTGATGGCGCAGCCGCACGCCCATGGTGCGCAGCCCGCGCAGGGCGAGATAGCAATCGTCCGGCGCGGCATGGAAGCCGAAACTCTGGCAGGCCGTCTTGGCGATCTCGAACAACTGGCGCGTGGCGCAGGAGATGATGCCCATCATCGCGTCGGAGTGGCCGACGATGTACTTCGTGCCGGCATGGACGGAGATATCGCAGCCATGCTCGAACGGCTTGAAGTAGAGCGGGGTGGCCCAGGTGTTGTCGATGATCACCGTCGCGCCGTGCTTCTTGGCGACGGCGGCGATGGCATCGACGTCCTGGACCTCGAAGGTCTGCGAACCGGGTGCCTCGAGATACACCACCTTGGTGTTGGGCTGGATCAGCTTCTCGATGCCGGCGCCGATCATGGGGTCGAAGAAGGTCGTCTCCACCCCGAAGCCCTTGAGCGTCGTGTTGGCGAAGCGCCGTGCCGGCCCATAGGCGTTGTCCGTCACCAGCATATGGTCGCCGGCCTTCAGGAATCCGACGATCGCACCGGTGATGGCGGCCAGTCCGGACTGGACGGCGATCGAGCGATGCGCGCCTTCGATCGCGGCAACGGCATCCTCGAGGGCTTTCTGGGTCGGCGTTCCGTTGCGGCCATAGCCGAAGCCTTCGAACGGAACCCGGTTCTCGAACTTCTCCATCGTCGGGGAGAGAATGGTCGAGGCGTGATAGACGGGCGGATTGACGATCCCGAAATTGTTGTCCGGGTCGCGGCCCACGACGGCCAAAAGCGTGTCGGGGTTGGTATAAGTTTTCTTTGCGGTCATGATCTTCACTATTGCATAGGCTTCAAGCTGGCGGCCAGCGATAGAGGTGCGGCCAGAGGATCCGTGGGTCCTGCAGTTCTTTCGTTTCACGGCGGATGATGCGGAAACCGGCCTTGCAGTAAGTGTCCAGGGCGCGCGGATGGTCGAGGGTGTTGGTGTTGAGGATCAGCCGCGCCGCCCCTCTGGCGAGGCCGCGCTCGATGGCCCGATCGAGAAGCCACGGCCCGATCCGGCGGCCGATATAGTCGGGTGTCAGTCCGAAGAAGACGATCTCGTTGCCGGCCAGCTCGAAGAAGCCTGCCAGAGCGCCGCCCTCGCGGGCGACGTGGAGTTCGTGCCCCGGTTCAGCCAGCAGTGCCGCAAGAGCCTCGTCCGACAGGAGACGGCGCTCGTACCACAGCCACGGCCGGCCGACGCGGTCATAGAGCTCGCGGTAGAGGGAAACGGACGGTGCCGTTTCATGCGTGGTCTCGATCGCCGACGCCGGCGCTTGCCCGCGCCTTGTCCAGTCGGCGGGGGCGAGTTCGAGATGCGTGATGGTAACAGGCA
>JAFEFG010000010.1 GCA_018240685.1 Pseudomonadota bacterium
CGACTCCCTGGTCGAGCAGCGCATGTCGCTCCAGACCTTCAAGGATCGCGGCATGCCCGTCGAATGGGGCGTGGTGCTGGGTGCCTTCGGGTGCAACTACGAAGGTGAGCTCTCCGCCCAGCTGATCCTGCAGCGCTGCCAGCAGGTCCTCGACGAGGCCGAACTGGCCGGCTTCAAGCTCAAGGGCATGAAGCTGACCGACGCGATGGGGTGGGCGACGCCGCTCTCGGTCGAACGCCTGATCGGCGCCATCCGCAACAAGTGGCCGGAACTCGAGATCTCGCTCCATCTGCACGACACGCGCGGCACCGGCATGGCTTCCGCCTATGCCGGCCTGCGCCTGGGCGTAACCAAGTTCGACGCCTCGGTCGCCGGGCTCGGCGGCTGCCCCTTCGCCGCCACCGAAGGCGCGGCCGGCAACATCTGCACCGAGGACTTCGCCTACATGTGCGAGGAGATGGGCATCGAAACTGGCCTCGATGTCGAGCGCCTGATCGAGGTGGCCAAGCTCGCCGAGCAGATCGTCGGCCGCCCGCTTCCCGGGCATGTGATGCGGGGCGGCACGCTCAAGGCGGCCAAGCAACGGGCGGCGCAGAAAGCCGCGGCATGAACGCCGAGCCGAGGCCAGCCGCCCCGGTACCGGATTCGACTTACGTCGACGTCGCAGCCATGCCGTGGAAGCCGACCCGCTTCCCCGGCGTCGAGTGCAAGGTCCTCATGGAGGATCCCGCGACCGGCATGTCGACGGCGCTGATGCGCTGGGCCCCCGGCGCCCACCTGCCCGATCACGAGCATGTCGAGGTCGAGCAGAGCTTCATCCTCGAGGGATCGCTGATCGACCGCGACGGCGTCTGCACCGCCGGGAACTATGTCTTGCGCCGCGGCGGCAGCCGGCACGACGCCTGGACCGAGGAGGGCTGCCTCGTGCTCGCGATCTTCCTGAAGCCGAACAGATTCTTCGACCGACCCGAATGACAACGAGAGAGTGATGGCAGGCGTACTGGAAGGAATACGAGTCCTCGATTTCGGCCGCTACATCGCCGGCCCCTTCTGCGGCACCATGCTGGCCGACCTCGGCGCCGAGGTGATCCGCATCGAGAAGCTCGACGGCAGCGAAGACCGCTGGGTTACTCCGGTCGCCGAGGGCGGCGAAGGCGCGATGTTCCTCCAGATGGGTCGCAACAAGCTCGGCTTGACCCTCAACCCGGTGAAGCCAGAGGGCCGCGAGATCGTCCGGAAGCTGGTCGCCGCAGCCGACGTGGTGATCGCCAACCTCCCCTACGAAGACCTGCAGAAGATGGGGATCGACTACGAGTCGCTCGAGGCCGTCAATCCCCGCATCATTCTGGCCACCAACTCGACCTTCGGCTCGGAGGGCCCCTACGCCACCCGCGTGGGCTTCGACACGATCGGCCAGGCCATGTCCGGTGCCATGCATCTGTCGGGCGACGGCAAAGTGCCGACCAGGATGAACGCGCCCTATGTCGATTTCAGCTCGGCGCTGCTCAGCACCGTGGGCGTGCTGGCGGCGCTGATGGACCGCGAGAAGACCGGCAAGGGACAGAAGGTCGAGACAGCCCTGCTGCGTACCGCGATCAATATCGCCAACGGCCATCTGATCGAGCAGGCGATGCTCAACCTCAACCGCATCGCCACGCTCAACCGCGGCTTCACCGCCGGCCCCTCCGACACCTTCAAGTGCCAGGACGGCTGGATCTACGCCATGACGATCGGGCAGCCGCTGTTTGTGCGCTGGTGCAGGCTGATGGGCGACGAGGCCCTCGCGCAGGATCCCCGCTTCAAGGACGACCTCGCCCGCGGCGATAACGGCGAGGCTCTGTCCGCCATCATGCAGAAATGGTGCGAGCAGCGGACCGTGGCCCAGGCTCTGGCCGAACTGGAGGCCAACCGCATCCCAGCCGGGCCAGTCTATACGCCGCAGCAGGCACTCGACGATCCGCATGTCCGCGAGGCAGGATTCTTCCACGAGATGGACTTCCCCGGCACTGCCAAGCCGGTGCCCGTGCTGCAGGAGCCTGTCAGGCTTTCCCGCACCCCGCTGACCATCCGCCGCCGTGCCCCGAAGCTCGGCGAGCATACGGACCAGATTTTGCAAGAGCTCGGCTACGACGCCGCCGCCATCGCAAGATTGCGCGCGAGCCGAGTAGTCTGACCGAGCGTGGCCGAACCATGATCCCCACGCCTTCGTAGACGACACGGGGACCGATGAAGCGACGCCTCTTCCTCGCAACTATGCTGTCCGCCGGCACCGGACATGCGGCGAGTGCGTCGGAATTTCCCTATGGCCGCAGCCACATCTTCGCCGTCTACCGCAAGGGCGACCTGATCGGACATCACTCCCTCCGGTTCCGGCCGGAGGACGGCAAACAGCACGCGAGCACATCCCTCGATCTCGCGGTCAAGGCGCTGGGCGTCACGCTCTACCGTTATAACTATCGCTGCTACGAGACCTGGGACGGCCCCTCCTTCCTCCATCTGGAGTCGGAGACCAACGACAACGGCACGAAATATTCCGTCAAGGCTCGGCGCTCCCCGGAGGCCGTGATCGTCGACCGGCTCGATCCCCTCCCCGCCGTGGCCTCTCCTGCCGGACAGGACGGGCTGCAACGCACGCCGACGGTGCGCGACACACTGCCTTCGGCGATCCTGCCCACCACGCACTGGAACCGTGAACAGGTGGAGCAATCGGCCCTGCTCAATACCCAGTACGGAACACTTTCCAAGATCAAGGTAGTCAACGCCGGTCGCGAACCGGTGAAGACAGTGACCGGAACCCTGCCCTCGACACGCTACGACTACACCGGCGAGTTACGCTTCAGCCAGTGGTTCGACGACCGGAACCGCTGGGTGAAGGCGGCTTTCGCCGCGCCGGACGGCTCGATGATCGACTACATCCTGCAGGAATGACTTTCGCACCGGGACGGCGGCCCGGCTGCGTGTACCTCGGCCGGACGGGCGGATTGGCTGGGACGCATCGGCCTGATCGGGCTGCAACCTAGAGGATCTGGAACACCTCGTAGACCGGCCCGGTCGGATCGCGGCGGCCGGTAGCGACGCAGACGATGCGGTTGAGGAAGCGGTACTTCTCCGAAGCCGTCTCGAACCACGGGGTGGTACGGAAATAATACTGGCTCGGATCGACCTTCTCGCCCTTGTTGAGCTGCTCGATCACCCAGGCCGGCCCGTGCCGCATGCCGCGATAGTGCATGTAGATCAGATGATCGTCGTGCGTCTTCAGGCTCAGCCGCACGTCGAGCATGAGGATGCCGTCGCGCCGCTGCAGCAGCCAGTCGCCGCCCGGCGCGGGCAGGACGATGCCCTTCAGTTCCTCGCCCTCGAAACGGCCGCCCTTGACGGTGGCGATGCGGCGACGTCCGTAGGGCGTCTCGCCGATATCCGTCATGTTGGAGTCGACTTCGAGCGACAGGGTGAAGAGATGTGACGAAAGCAGTGTCGGTTCGGCCATGACGCCCTCAAATCCTCGCGGCGCGGCCCGCCCAGTACGGCTCGCGCAATTCACGCTTCATGATCTTGCCGATGGTGCTTCGCGGAAGCGAGTCGCGAAATTCGACGCCGACGAGTCGCTGCGTCTTGCTGAGCTGCGCGTTGACCCATTCCCTGACGTCGTCCTCGGTGATCGTCGCCTCGGCGCGGCGCACGCACAGCGCCAGGGGTGATTCACCCCACTGTTCGCTTGGAACGCCGATCACGGCGGCGTCGACGATGTCGGGATGTCTCAGCAGCAGCAACTCGATGTCGGCGGCGTAGACGTTGAAGCCGCCGGAGATGATCATGTCCTTCTTGCGATCGAGGAGAATGACGAATCCATCCTCGTCGATCTTGCCCATGTCGCCCGACTTGAAGAACAGGCGGCCATCCTTGTCGTGCCAGAAGAGGTCGCGGGTCTTGTCGTCCTGCTTGTAGTAGCCCTTCATCATCAGTGGAGCGCGGCCCGCCAGCTCGCCGACCTCGCCCTGCGGCAACACCCTTCCCTGCTCGTCGAGCACCACGATCTCGCTGCCGAGCGCCGGCTTGCCGACGGTATGCAGCTTGTCGGGATGAAGATTGGCCTCCAGCGTGCAGCTCCCGCCGCCTTCGGTGAGGCCGTAGATTTCGATCAGCCGGCCCGGCCAGCGCTTGAGGCAGTCGGCCTTCACCTGGGCCCTGAGCGGCGCACTCGTCGACAGCTTGGCCTTGAAGGCGCTGAGGTCGTATTTGTCGAAATCCGGATGGGCCAGGATGCGCTGGTACTGCACCGGCACCAGCATCGCGTGGGTCACGTGCTCGCGCTGGGCGATCTCCAGGAACTGCACGACGTCGAACTTGCGCATCAGGATCGTGGTGCCGCCGGCTCCGATCGTGGCCAGGACGGCAACCAGCGTCGTGTTGGAATAGAGCGGCGTCGACGCCAGGGAGATCGCATCCGGGCCGTAGTCGAAGGCCGTGAAGCGGACCGCCAGCATGTCCCGCATCACATGGCTGTGCAGGATGCCCTTCGGCAGCCCCGTCGTGCCGGAGCTGTAGATGATGTTGAAGTCGTCGAGCGGATGAATGGGCAGATCGAAGGCCAGGTCGCTGGCCTCCGCGATCCAATGCTCGAAGTCGTGCCAGCCCGGCCGTTCGAAATCGTAGGCGATGCGCCCGCCGGGAAGGAGTTTCGGCAAGTTCTCTTCGTAGGGCTCGACGAGTCCGCGATACTGGTCCGACAGGAACAGCACCTTGGCATCGCAGTCGTCGAGCATCTTCTCAAGCGCGTCGGAAGCCGCCATGGTGGATAGCGGCACCACGCAGGCGCCCGCCCGCAGGCCGCCCATGAAGGTCTCGAGATACTCGATCGAATTGGCCGCCAGGATCGCGATCTTGTCGCCGCGTCCGATCCCCATGCCTGCAAGCGTGCGGGCCACCCTGTTCACACGCCGGTCGAAGTCGTGCCAGCTGCGCGCCTCGCCGTCGCACTTCACCGCCGTCCCGGCGGGATGGAGCTTCGCATTGCGCGCGATGCGGGCCGGAATCGACACGAACTCCGGAAAATCCTGTCCGGTCGGCTGCGGCACCAGCGGCTGATCGGCCGGCATGTCCCGGCGCCTACTTCTTCTTCGGCTCCACCGTCTCGACCGGCCCGCCGGCCTTCTTCCAGCCGCTGAGGCCGCCCTCCAGATGGGCAACCGGCGTCAGCCCCATGTCCTGCGCGGTCTTGGTCGCCAGTGCCGACCGCCAGGCTCCGGCGCAGAAAAAGATGAACTTGTTGCCGGTCTGGAAATAGTCCTTGGCGTACGGGCTCTGCGGATCGATCCACATCTCGAGCATGCCGCGCGTCACGTTGATCGCGCCGGGGATCGTGCCGTCGCGCCACAGCTCGCGCGGATCCCTGATGTCGATGAAGGTGACGTCCGACTGGCCGACAAGCTTCATCGCGTCGGCCACCGAGACCGTCTCGATCTCCTTGCTGGCCTCATCGACCATCTGCTGCACGGTCTTCTTGATGTTCAACGGCATCGGCTTTCCTCCCGGACGATGCCCCATTTGTACTTGCAGACGATGAAGCACGGAAGCGCTTCGATGACGGACAGTCATCGAACGCGCACGCGTATGTCGACGCGAGAAGAACTCAGTCTTTCGGAATCGATGCGTTCAGTTCCGCAAGCCAGACATCGGGGCTGCCGTCGGACGGCGCGCGCCAGTCGCCGCGCGGCGACAGCGACCCGCCCGACGAGATCTTCGGACCATTGGGCAGCGCCGAACGCTTGAACTGGTTGCCGAAGAAGCGGCGCAGGAAGAGTTCGAGCCAGCGCCGGATCTCCTCGAGGGAGAAAGCGCGCTTCGTACCCTCGGGCAGGTTGGCAGGCCAGGCGCCGCGCTCGGCGTCGTGCCAGGCGTTCCAGGCCAGGAAGGCGATCTTGGACGGCCGGTAGCCGAGCCGGGTCAGGTAGAAGAGATTGAAGTCCTGCAGCGCATACGGGCCCACGGACTGTTCGGTCGACTGGACGGCGCCGCCGGCATCGGCAGGAATGAGCTCCGGCGAGATCTCCGTGTTCAGGATGTCGAGCAGAACCGACGCCGTCTCCTGGTCAACGTCGCCCGAGGCCGCGACGAAGCGGATCAGATGCTGGATGAGGGTCTTCGAGACGGAGCCGTTGGGATTGTAGTGGGACATGTGATCGCCCACGCCGTAGGTGCACCATCCCAGGCCGAGTTCGGACAGGTCGCCGGTACCGACGACGAGACCGCGATGCTGGTTTGCCAGCCGGAACAGGTAGTCCGTGCGCAGCCCCGCCTGCACGTTCTCGAACGTGACGTCATAGAGCTTCTCGCCCTTGGCGAAGGAGTGGCCGATATCGGCCAGCATCTGCTTGGCCGCCGGCTTGATGTCGATTTCATCCGCCGACACGCCGAGCGCCTTCATCAGTCGCCAGGCGTTGGCGTAGGTCTTGTCCGAGGTACCGAAGCCCGGCATCGTGAACGCCTTCACGTTCTTGCGATCCAGCCCCAGCATGTCCATGGCGCGGCAGGTGACGATCAGCGCATGAGTCGAATCGAGGCCGCCGGAGACGCCGATGATGGCGTTCTGCACGCCGCTCGACTTCAGGCGCTGGGCAAGCCCCTGGACCTGAATGTTGTAGGCCTCATAGCAATTGTCGCGCAGCTTCGCGGGATCCGAGGGCACATAGGGGAAGCGCTCGATCGCACGCTCCAGCGCGACGGTCTCCGCCGGCGGCTCGAACGAAAAGGTGAGGCGCTTGAAACGGGCCACGCGCTCGCGTTCCTGCAGCGCGCAATCGGCGAAGCCGTTGTTGCGCAGCCTTTCCTGGCGGATGCGACCGACATCGATGTCGGCCTGCACGATGGTCGAGTCCTTCTGGAAGCGCGACGATTCGGCCACCAGATCGCCGACTTCATAGATTGCCGCCTGCCCGTCCCAGGCCAGGTCGGTGGTCGATTCGCCGGGCCCCGCCGCCGAATAGGCGTAGGCGGCAATCGCGCGCATCGACTGACTGCCGCAGAGGAGCTGGCGCGCCTCCGCCTTGCCGATGGTGATGTTGCTGGCGGACAGGTTCACCAGCAGTTCAGCACCCGCCAGGGCCGCATGGGCCGAAGGCGGGACCGGTACCCAGATGTCCTCGCAGATCTCGACATGGAAGGTGAGATCGATGCCAGTCGCCCGGAACAGGAGGTCGGTCCCGAACGGCACCGTCTGGCCCGCCAGCTCGATCTCCTGCCGGATCACGTTGGCGCCGGAGACGAAATGGCGCTTCTCGTAGAATTCGCGGTAGTTGGGCAGGTAGGTCTTGGGGACCACGCCGAGAATCCTGCCGCGATGGACGACGATGGCGGTGTTGTAGAGCCTTCCGGCAAGACGCAACGGCGCGCCGACGATCAGGACCGGGAACAGGCGGCGCGACGTCTCCACGACCGTGGCGACAGATGCCTCGATCTCGTCCAGCAGGGCGTCCTGCAGCAGCAGGTCCTCGATAGCGTAGGACGATAGGCCAAGTTCGGGGAAGACCATGACCGCCGTTCGCGACTTGTCGCCGAGTTCGGCGAGTCGCAGGGTTTCGGCCAGGTTATAGGCGGCATCGGCGACACGCGTGCGCGGAACGCAGCAGGCAACGCGCACGAAGTCGTGGGAGTAGAGGGAAAAGAAATCGGATTTCAAGGTATTGTGGTTCGGCGATGGTGGGCGCGACAGGGATTGAACCTGTGACCCCTGCCATGTCAAGACAGTGCTCTACCGCTGAGCTACGCGCCCATCACCGGAGGGCGGTCGTCTACATCGCCGCTTGCCGCTTGGCAAGTGCACGAGACGTGACGTCCCATCTCGCGCGCGCTATGAAGCATAGATGGATCTTGCGGCGCCTTTACTGGAGCATGAGGCCTTCAGCTGCCGCCGGCCGGAACGGCAGACCCTGCCGGTGGTCGTGGCCTCACCCCATAGCGGCGACATTTATCCCGCCGATTTCCTCAAACTCGCGGCGGTTCCGCTGGCGGCCCTGCGCCGGGCCGAGGACGCTTTCGTGGACGAGCTCTTCGGCGAGGCGCCAAGGCTCGGCATGCCCCTGCTCGCGGCGCGCTTCCCGCGCTCCTACGTCGACGCCAATCGCGAACCCTACGAACTCGACCCCGGCATGTTCGAGGGACCGCTGCCGCGGCCCCTCAATCACCGCACGACACGCGTCGCCGCGGGCCTGGGGATGATCCCGCGCGTGGCGGCGAGCGGGGAGGCCATCTATCGCGGCCGGGTGCCGGCCGGGGAGATCGAACGGCGGCTCGAGACCTGCTGGCGGCCCTATCATCTGGCCCTGTCGCGGCTGGTCGAGCTGACCCACGACGTCTTTGGCACCGTCCTGCTGATCGACGCCCATTCGATGCCATCCTCGGCCTCCAGTATGGGCAGCCGCGACCGGGACCAGCGTGTGGACATCGTGCTGGGCGACAATCACGGCGACGCCTGCAGCCCCCTGCTCGTCGACCTGGCCGAGCGATGGCTGGACGCCCAGGGCCTGCGTGTGTTGCGGAACCAGCCCTATGCTGGCGGGTTCACGACCCAGCGCTACGGCCGGCCCGCGGCCGGACGGCACGCCCTGCAGATCGAGATCAACCGCGCCCTCTACATGGACGAGGCGCGCCATGAGAAGCTGCCGACAGCCGGCGTGATCCGGCGCCTGATGACCGGCCTTCTCGACGAGATCGGCCGGCAGTCTCTGGAAATGCTGCTGCCGCGCCCTCTGGCCGCCGAATAGGCAGGCCCGAAATACAGGCAAAAGAGAACAGCCGGCAAAAAAAAGGGCCGTGACAAGCACGGCCCAAGTTTAGGGAGGAAACGCCCAAGACGGGCATACAGCAAACAAAGAGGCCGCCGAGGCGGCGTTTGCTGTGGGCTAAGAATGGTGCACCTGCGAAGAGAATGCAAGAGGCAAAAAGAGCCTTTTAGTTCACATGCTTACGCATCTTGTCCGCTGGCATTTCGGTGTGTCTTTTCTGCAACGCAACAGGAATATGCGATGCAGCCCTGCATCAATTGCAAAGCTATGACACCTGCGTCAGCTTGAATTTTCTATAAGGTGCTCAAGGGCTTAGCTACTTCAGGAGGGTATGGTGGCGAAAAAGTTCGTGGTCGCGATGATGATGCATGAGACGAACACGTTCTCGCCCCTTCCAACCCCTATCGAGTCCTTCGCCCGCTCCGGCACCTTGAGCGGTCCCAAGGCCATTGCCGAGGCCGAGGGCACCAACACCTCCCTGGGCGGCTTCATCGAAGTCGCCCGCAAGGCGGGTGCGGAATTCACGGTCCCCATGGCAGCCTCGGCCAACCCGTCCGGCCTGGTCACGAAGGCAGCCTACGAGCAGATGACGACGGCCATCGTCGACGAGATCCGGAAGGGTTGCGACGCCGTTCTCCTGGCGCTGCATGGCGCCATGGTGGCCGAGCACTATGACGACGGCGAGGGCGAGCTCCTGAACCGCATCCGCAAGATCGCGCCCGACGTGCCGATCGCGGTCGCGCTCGATTTCCACACCCAGATGACCGACGCCATGGTTCGCGGGGCAACTGTCATGACGGGCTACCGCACTTATCCACACGTCGACATGGCCGACACAGCCCGCCGCGCCGGCCGCACGCTGATGCGCACCCTGGCCGGCGAGGTCGAGCCCCGGATGGTGTGGGGCAACCGGCCGATCATGAGCAGCTCGCTCGTCCATACCCCGTCGCGGGAGCCCATGAAGGCGCTGATGGGCATGGCCAGCCAGGCTGAGGATTCCGGACAGGTGCTGAACGCCTCGGTCTTCGGCGGCTTCCCTCAGGCCGACATCCCCCATCTCGCCCTCTCCTCCGTGATCGTCTGCGACAAGCGTACGGCCGAGGGCGAAATCCTGCTGAACAAGATCCTCGACACGGCCTGGGAGAAGCGCGAGGGCTTCCTCTTCCACCCCGAGCCGCTCTCCGTGCAGGTGGCGCGGGCGAAGTCCCTGGAGGGCGGACCGGTCGTCATGGCGGACCATGGCGACAACACCGCATCGGGCGGCACGCAGGACGTCATGAGCGTGATCGAGGAAGCCATCAAGCAGGACCTCGAGGATGCCTGCGCCGGCCCGATCTGCGACCCGGCCTGCGTCGATCAGATGGTCAAGGCGGGCGTGGGTGCGGAAGTGACGCTGGAACTGGGCGGCAAGATCGACATGCCGGCCATGGGGCTGAAGGGCAAGCCGCTCAAGATCACCGGCCGCGTCAAGGCCATCACCGACGGCGAGTTCGTCGTGACGGGCCCGATGGCCACCGGCACCACCATCCGGATGGGCCGCACGGCCGTCCTCGACACCGGCAAGATGCAGATCGTCGTCTCGGAGCGGCGCAGCGAGCCGTTCGACCTCGGCTGCTTCACCCATTGCGGCATCGACCCACGGCGCAAGAAGTTCGTGCTCATCAAGTCACGCCAGCATTTCCGCGCCGGCTTCGAGCCCATCGCCAAGCATATCGTGATGTGCGACGGTGACGGCTGCACCGCGTCCGACCTGAAGCTCTTCAAGTACACGAGGATCAAGCGTCCGCTTTATCCTTTCGACCCCGACATGCGGCTGGGCCGCAACGAAGCGTAGGAGTACGTCCATGGCCACTTACGACACCGTCATCCGCAACGGCCAGGTCGCCGACGGAACGGGCAAGAAACTGTTCGCCGCCGACGTGGCGCTGAAAGGTGACCGCATCGCCGCAGTCGAAGCGCCGGGCTCCCTCAAGGGCAACAACGAGATCGATGCCCAAGGCAAGGTCGTGGCGCCGGGCTTCATCGATGTGCACACGCATGACGACACGGCCCTGATCGACAATCCGACCATGGCGATGAAGGCGAGCCAGGGCGTGACCACGGTCGTCTGCGGCAACTGCGGCGCTTCGGCCGCGCCCTATATCCGAGACGACTACGGCCACTTCCTCAGCCTGATCGTGAAGAGGGTGGAGAACGTCTCGAAGACCTTCGCGGAATTCGCCGCCAAGGTCGAGGTGGCCAAGCCCGCGATCAACGGTGCCTTTCTGATCGGTCATTCGACGCTGCGCATGAACGCGATGGGCGATGATCTCGCGCGCCAGGCGACGGCAGCGGAAATCGGCGTCATGCGCGACCTGCTGGACCAGAGCCTCGAGCAGGGTGCCATCGGCATGTCGAGCGGCCTTTTCTACCCGCCGGCAATGGCGGCCTCGACCGACGAGGTGGCTGAGATCGCCAAGCCACTGGGCAAGTGGGGCGGCGTCTACACCGCCCACATGCGGGACGAAGGGGATGATGTCCTGAAGTCGATGGACGAGACCTTCGAGATCGGCCGCCGCGCCGGCGCCGAGGTCATCGTCTCGCACCACAAGTGCTCCGGCCGCACCAACTTCGGCCGCATGAAGGAGACGTTGCCCAAGTTCACGGAAGCGATGAAGCAGCAGCAGATCGCGTTCGACGTCTATCCCTACGTCGCCGGCTCGACGATCCTGCGCAAGGAGATGCTCGATCGCGCCGATAAGGTGCTGATCAGCTGGTCCGATACCGTGAAGGGCGTGAGCGGACGCGACCTCAAGGACATCGCCCAGGAGATGGGCTGCTCCATCTACGAGGCGGCGGACAGGCTCCAGCCCGCCGGCGCCATCTACTTCATGATGGACGAGAAGGACGTGCAGGCTGCCATGTCGCATCCCGGCGCCATGATCGGCTCCGACGGCATTCCCTTCGACACCCATCCCCACCCGCGCCTGTGGGGCACCTTCCCCCGCGTGCTCGGCCACTATTCGCGCGACCTCAAGCTGTTCCCGCTCGAGGACGCCGTGCGGCGCATGACCTCCTACTCCGCGCAGCGCTTCCATCTCACCAAGCGCGGCGAGGTGAAGCCCGGCTTCTATGCCGACATCTGCATCTTCGATCCGGCGACGGTGATCGACACGGCGACCTTCGAGAAGCCGATCTCGGCGGCCAAGGGCATCGACACGGTGCTGTGCAACGGCGAGATCGTGTGGCGCGACGGCAAGCCCGGTGCCGGCCGCGCCGGCCGCGCACTCAAGCGCCAGGACCTCCAGGCCGAAGCGAAGGCTTCAGCGTAGCCGAGGCTCCAGCGCGACCCGCAAAACGACAAAGGGCCTTGCTTGCGCAAGGCCCTTTCCTTTTGCCGTTCAGTCGGCGCCTTCGTCCCGGCGCGTGCGCTCCAGGCGCTCGTGGCGTTCCTGGGCCTCGACGGAAAGCGTCGCGATCGGGCGGGCTTCCAGGCGCTTGAGCGAGATCGGCTCTCCCGTCTCCTCGCAATAGCCATAAGTGCCTTCATCGATCGACTTCAGCGCCGAATCGATCTTGGAGATCAGCTTGCGGAAGCGGTCGCGGGTCCTGAGTTCCAGGGATCGGTCGGTCTCCGCCGTGGCACGATCGGCCAGATCGGGCTGGGCGAGACTTTCTTCCTGCATGTTCTGCAAAGTCTGGTTGGATTCCTCGATCAGCTCGGCTTTCCATTTCAGAAGCTTCTGACGGAAATACTCCTGCTGCATCGCATTCATGAACGGTTCGCGGTCGGTCGGCCGGTAATTCTGCGGCAACGTAATCGACATCGTCGGCAACTCCACTCGCAGCGACTACACGTCCGCCTGGGGGGAGGCGGACCTCAAGGCGCGCGGAGTATAGGGGCGGTCGATTGTCCCGCAAGTTCGTTCATGCCACCCCGCGGACTCTTGTCGTGCACTGCAGCAAGAACCAGGCCGGCGAAAGCCCTTCACAATGGCCCCTCTTAGCCTGTAACCAAATCGTCTTTGCTGCATCGCAACATAATCCCCAGCGCCAGCAGGCGGGCGAAGGCCAAAGGCAGATCAAAGCCTGGCTCCACGCCCATCGCGGCAATGGCCGCCTCCTCCAGCGAGCAGCCCGGTACCAGGGACGAAACGAAGGCTGCTTCCCCCTCCCCCAACCCGACGAAGCCCGCATCGTCGGGGCGTCGGAATACCAGCAGCCGGGCCCCCTCCACGCCGAGTTCGACGTCGTCTTCCGGCGCGTCGGGCTGGCAGGCGGCCCAGATCCGGGCGAGCGGATAGGCCGAGCGGACGACGGTCGCACCGGCCGTCAGCCGGACCCGTTGCAGGGGGAGTTCCTCGGTCGGCACATGGGCGAGATCGGCTCCAGCCAACGGGCGTTCTAGGGGACTGTGGAAAGCCCGGTTCAGCGCCCAGTCGAGGCGGGCGACATCCGCGAGGTAAGGCAGCTCCCGCGCCAGGGGATGGGCGTCGAGATAGAAGGGAAAGGTCGCGCCATATTCGGCGAGCACCGGCCCACACGGCGGCTCGGCCTGGACGAAGTCGCGGGAGAGAGACTTGAAGCAATCCTCGCCGACCAGGCGGTGGACCGTGCAGAAGGTACCAGCCAGCGCCTTGCTCAGGCTGGAGAGGACGTGATGGCGGTGGATGCGCAGCCGCGCCGCCGCCGGGATCGAGTCGCCAGCGATCGGCAGCTCCGATTCGCCGCAGGATGCCGACAGCAGCTGCGTCACAAGGGCGGCCTGCAGTTCACGCAGCCCGGGCGCCATGCTGCCTCCCATCCTGCAGCGCCTGCTCCGCGCTCGCCGCCTCCTCCAGCAGCACCGGCAGTGGCGGGATGTCGGTGTCCCACTCGACGAGCGTCGGCCTCGGTCCGAACTGGGCGATGCTCGCGGCGAACAAGCGCCAGACCACATCGCTCACACGGCTGCCATGGTCGTCGATCAGGATCGGCTCGCCATCGGCGTCGTTCACTGCGTGGCCTGCAAGGTGATATTGCGTGATCGCCGTCCCGGGCAGTGTCCGGAGCCAATCCTGCGGATCGAGGCGCAGATTGTGCGCCGTGACGTGGATGTTGTTGGCATCGAGCAGAAGCCCGCAGCCGGTGCGATCGACCAGCTCGGACAGGAACTCCGGCTCCGACAGCGTCGAATGGCCGAACGCAAGGTAGCAGGAGGGGTTCTCCAACGACACCTGTCGGCCCAATGCCTGTTGCAGCCTGTCCACATTGTCCGCGACGACAGACAGTGTCTCTTCGGTGTAGGGCAACGGCAGCAGGTCGTTCAGATACCGCCCACCGCTCCTGCTCCACGACAGGTGCTCGGATACGAAAGCCGGCTGCAGCCGCTTCACCAGGCCGACGACCCGCTCCAGGTGGGCGGCGTCGAGGCCTTCCGCCGATCCCAGCGAAAGCCCGACGGCATGGACCGACAACGGATAGTCGCGACGCAAGTCCTCGACGGCTGCGAGCGCCGGCGACGAGAGGAGATAGTTTTCGGCATGGATTTCGAGAAAACCCGTCGCCGGCCGCTCCCGCACCATCTGCGCGAGATGCGGGGACCGCAGCCCGATACCCGCGACGGAACGCATGCTCAGCTCGACGTCAGCTTGCCGCCGACGATCTTCTGGCAGGCCCCTTTGGGGACGGCAATCCAGGCGTCCGACTGGCCGTCGGTCTTCGACGTGCCGGCGCACGACGAATGATCGGTCTGGCAGTCGTTCTTGCCCGCCTTCGCGACGCCGTAGCACTTCTCCGTGTTGCCTTGCGCATGGGCCGCCGCCGGCAGGGTAAGGGCCGCCGCCAGAGCGGCACCGATCGCGATCCGACGTGTGGTCATATGATGCTCCATCCGAAGAGGTATGATGGCTTTATACAGGATATCGTCCGATCCTGGGCTCACACACGGGCTACTGTTTCCACACCCCTCTCTCACGGAATGGTGACGATCGCATGCCCGAAAAAGCCGGAAATGCCATGCTCGCCCCGGGAGAGTTCGTGCGCCATCCCGGTCGCCCGGACTGGGGGTTGGGGCAGATCCAGTCGATGATCGGCCATCGCATCACCGTCAACTTCGAGAATGCGGGCAAGGTCCTCATCGACGGAAACGTCGTCGAACTGGTGCCGGCCGATGCCGGGCCAGATGCTCCTCCGCAAGCTTAAGCTGCTCGGGCGTATTGACGTTCAGGAAACACTCACCCGCTCCCGGCCAGGCCAGTTCCTCGAAGCGGTACCGCTGCGCGAATTCTTCAACCCTGCGAACGCCCTCCTCCAGGACCGCCCGCCGCAGGTCGCGCACGAGCGTCACCGACCAGACGCCCACCGTATGCTCACGGCGTTGACCGTGGCGCACCATCAGCACGTCCGGCTCCGGCACGTGCATGTGGCCACAGAGCCGTACCGTGAGATCGAGCGGCAGCAACGGCACATCTGCCGGCGCCGTCACGATCCATCCAGCCTCCGGATGGTGCTTCAGGGACCATTCCATGCCGGCAAGGATTCCGGCCAGCGGACCGAGCCTGCGCCCCTCCTTCGACGCCGCCCGCTGCACCTCCGGCAGGTCCGGCACGACCGGCACCCCGAGGAAGCCGAGTGCTGCCGGCGGCTCGTTGGCGACGACGACCACGTCGAGTACCTGCGGCAGCAGGCGCGCCACCACGTGCGCGACCATCGGCTTGCCGGCAAGACGACGCAGCGGCTTGGGGACACCCGGCCCCATCCGCCGTCCCTCGCCGCCGGCAAGAACGACGCCGACCAGCGCCGCGGCGCGGACCGGCCCGAGAGTGCGGAGCGCGTTGACCTTCATGGTGGCACTATGCGAAGCGCTGAACGACAAGCAAGGGGAGGACGCCAATGGCTCTCAGCGTCGGCAAGGTGGCGAACTGGCTGTATGCGGTCGACAAGGCACGGGCCGTCGTCGGCTGGTGGCCCGCCCAGTACATGCCCGAGGATGAGCGCACGGCCTACCGGATCCAGGATGCTTTCCTGAAGAAGGTCATCCCCAAGCAGGGCCCCGTCGTCGGCTACAAGATCGGCCTCACCGCGCCGCAGATCTGGGAGCAGACGGGACTGCGCAGCCCTGCCTACGGACCGATCCGCAAGAAACGTGTGTTCCAGGAGAAGACAACGGTCCGTGCCGACCGCTGGACCCGTCTCGGCGTCGAGCTCGAGATCGTCCTCACGCTCAACGCCGACGTGCCCAAGCCCAAGGGCAAGCCGTACGACAAGGAGACCATCGCCCCCTATGTCGGCGACGCGCGTGCCGGCTTCGAGCTCATCGAGGATCGCGGCGCCGACTACAGCCGCCTGACCGCCTACGCGCTGATCATGGATCTGGGATGGAACGGCGGCTCACTGCTCGCCAGGCCGTGCAGGAACTGGCGCGACCTCGATCTCGGCAACCTCGAAGGCTCGATCTCCTTCGACGGCAAGGTGGTCCGCACCGGTCATTCGGGGGATGTCCTCGGCCACTGCTACAATTCTCTCGCCTGGGTCGCCAACAAGCTCGGCGAGCACGGCAAGACGCTCAGGAAGGGCATGATCGTCTCGACGGGCAGCATGGTCGCCTGCCAGTTCGTCCCGCCCGGCAGCACCGCGGTAGGCCGCATCGAAGGCCTGGGCGAAGTCACGCTCAAGTACGAGTTGCCGAAATAGCGGCTAGCGTCGCTCGCGGACCCGGGCGAGATCCGCCAGGGAGATATCGGGACGCAACTGCCGCCATGACAGGCGGCGCACGGCGTCCCGGCCGACGACCAGCGCATCGTAATCGTCGGGAAAGAGCTGCGTGATCGCGGGATCGAGCGCATTCAGGCCGCCGGTGTAGGCGCCGAATGCGGGCAGGATCACGCGATCGCCGTCGGTCAGGAAGCAGCGTCGTCGTAGCCCGCGCCCCCTCACCGAAAGCGCGGCGACGGGATGATAGTGTCCGGAGATCTCGCCTCGGGCCGGCCCGAACTGCGCTTCGTGGCGAAAGACGAGAGGGGCGTCTGCGATCTCCTCAGCGACGTGCCCCCAGCCCGGCGGCGGCGGCGCGGGATCGTGATTGCCGGCAATCCAGACGAAGCGTGCCAGTCGCGTGAGCCGCTCGATCTCGGCCCGTTCCGCCGGCGGCAACCGCTCGACGGCCTCCTTGTCGTGGAACGAGTCGCCCAGGCACACGACCGTCTCCGGTCGCAGTGCCTCGATCAGTCGTGCCAGCGCCGAGAGCGTCTCGCGCGTGTCGTGGCGCGGCAGGAGCTTGAGTGCATTGACGGCATAGGACGACCCCTTCTCGAGATGGAGATCGGCGACCGTCAGCAGGCGCCGTGCCGGCCAATGGAGGGCGCCCGACGGCCATGCCTCCAGGCGCTCCCCCGCGCAGAGGAACTCGAGCGGCGTCATGGCCGGATCACCACCCGCGCGCCCGTCGGCACGCGCGACCAGACCTCGCGGATTTCCCTGTTGGACACAGCGACGCAGCCGCTGGTCCAGTCCTGCCGCGGGTGTCGCACGAACAGCTTGCGCAGACCGTTCGGCTGGCCATGGATGAAGATGTCGCCGCCCGGCGACACGCCCAGGCTGGCGGCACGTGCCTCGTCGCTCGGGTCGGGATAGGAGATCCGCAGCGACAGGTGGAAGGCGCTGCGGGGATTGCGGGCATCGATCCGGTACGAGCCCTCCGGCGTCCGCCCATCTCCCTCGCGCTCCTTGTGGCCCGTCGGCGCGAAACCGAGGGCGATCCGATAGGTCCGCAGCGCCACGCCATCGCGCTTCAGCTCCATGCGCCTTTCGCCCTTGTGGATCTCGATCAGGTCAGCCTGCTCCGCTGCCGCCGCCATGGCCGGCAGTCTGACCGATCGCCGCCATCGCAGCGCCACGAAATCACGCCAATTCATCGCCTGAACGATTGACCGACCCGGGTCCTCTACGCAAGGTGAAGCGATGAGTCGAGCTGTCTGCCTGTTCGCGGCCGCCCTGCTGCTGGTGCCTCACTGGGCCTCGGCGCAGATGCAGCCGCATCGCGCCGAATATGCCTTGCGGCTGGGGACATCTCCCAATGCGCCGCGGATCGGGACGGCCCTGCAGGACATCACGCTCGATTGCTCCGGCTGGCACATCAAGCGCGACATCTCCTCCGAGATTGCCCTGACCTCGACCTGGAAATTCAGCGTCGCCTCCAGGCTCGACGGCGAGGAAGCCCGCAGCGGCAACGGATTCCGCTATCACACCGTGCAGATACAGAACGGCGCGGAGCGCGACACCAAGGGCAAGG
Organism: Pseudomonadota bacterium; assembly: GCA_018240685.1. Lineage (GTDB taxonomy): Bacteria > Pseudomonadota > Alphaproteobacteria > Reyranellales > Reyranellaceae > Reyranella. Next base: position 18,031 of record JAFEFG010000010.1, read on the forward strand.
TTCAGCGTGCAGGCAAGGAACTGAGGGCCGAGATAGTTTCCCCCAACGGCCCCGCCCAGTTCGTCCTGCCGCCGCCGACGCTGATGCCCGTCGCCGCCATCAGCCATCTGGTCGATCGCCTGAAGGCGAAGGCCGCCTCGTTTCCCGCACTGATGTTCGACGCCGAAGTCATGGGCGATGCCTTCCTGGTGGACGTGACGGAACTCGATCCGGAGGGCCTGCGCCCCGCTCCGGCGGCGGACAAGCCGGTCGCCGTTCCCGCCTCGCAGTCGTGGCCGGTGTTCATGACCTTCACGCCCGGTCGCAACCAGGACCAGAGGCCGCTGTTCTCGGTGAGCGCCAAGGTGTTCAACACCGGTGTGCTCGACCGCTTGACCGTCGATACCGGGCTGCTCAAGGTGACGGCCGATCTTCAGTCGCTGGAGATGCACAAGGCGCCGACCTGCCCCGGGTCCTGATTTCGCCGTCATCGACCTCCGGGCAGCGCGCCGGGCGGAGCTGGCGGCAGCGGGTGGACCTTGCCGACATCGATTGTCTGGTTTCGCAACGACCTTCGTCTTGCCGACAATCCGGCCCTGACGGCTGCACTGCAGATGGGGCGGCCGATCGTGCCGGTTTACGTGCTGGACGAGCAGACCGTCGGCATCCGGCGCCGCGGGGCCGCCTCGCGGTGGTGGCTGCACCATAGCCTCGCGGCGCTCGCGACTTCATTGAACGCTCTGGGCTCCCGCCTTGTCCTGCGCCACGGCAAGGCCGACCAGGTGATCCAGGCGGTGGCGGCCGAGTGTGATGCTTCCGCCGTCTGCTGGAACAATGCCTACGAGGGGCCTTCGCGCGAATGCGAGGCGCGATTGAAGAAGGCGCTGCAGCAGCACGGAGTGGTCGCCGAGGGCTTCAAGGCCAACGTCCTGTTCGAACCGCAGGACGTGACAACGGGCAGCGGTGGCCCGTTCAAGGTCTTCACGCCATTCTGGAAGGCTTGCCGCGCGCGGCCATCGCCCCCGGCCGCCCTGGCTGCCCCAGAGAGGCTGCCCGCTCCGGTCGTCTGGCCGGACAGCGACCGGCTGGAAGACTGGCGCCTTCTGCCGATCGGCCCGGATTGGTCCCGCGGCCTCGGAGCCGCCTGGACTCCGGGTGAGGCCGGCGCCGCCCGTCGTCTGGCAACGTTCGTCGATGAAGCACTCGGCCGTTACCGGGACGCCCGCGACAGGCCTGCCGCGCAGGCCACGTCCCGCCTGTCGCCCCACCTTGCGTTCGGTGAGATCAGCCCGCGGCAGGTCTGGCAGGCCGTGGTCTCCCGAGATGACTCCACCGCGACGGAAAAGTTCCTCTCCGAACTCGGCTGGCGCGAGTTCGCCTACCATCTCCATTTCCATTTCGGCAACCTGACGCAACGCAATTTCCGTCCGGAATTCGACGCCTTTCCGTGGATCGAGACCAAGGAGGCGCTCGCGGCCTGGCATCGCGGCAGGACGGGATATCCGATCGTCGATGCGGGCATGCGCGAACTGTGGACGACCGGCTGGATGCACAATCGCGTACGGATGATCGTCGCCTCCTTCCTGACGAAGGACCTCCTGATCGACTGGCGGTGCGGCGAGCGATGGTTCTGGGACACGCTGGTCGACGCCGATGCTGCGAACAACGGCACCGGATGGCAATGGGTCGCCGGCTGCGGTCCGGACGCAGCGCCTTACTTCCGCGTGTTCAATCCAGTGCTGCAAGGCGAGAAGTTCGATCCGGACGGCGACTATGTCCGCCGCTGGGTTCCTGAACTGGCGAGCCTGCCGGCCGACGTGATCCATCGTCCGTGGAGCGCTAAGACGCCCCCTTCGGCCGAGGTCTATCCGTCTCCCATCGTCGACCACGCCGCCGCCCGCTCGCGCGCGCTGCAGGCTTTTCGAACGCTCAAGCCATCGCGCTAGGACTCCTGCCGTGCGGCGTCGAACGACACCCAGATGCTGTCGAACAAGCGGTTTCGGCTTGGATCATGCATATATTGCTGATGCATTGCCTCGCCGCCATGACAGGGGGCGACGCGGCGATATTTCCCGATCGGCCACCCGACAGGCTTTGTCGCAGGCCGTACAGATGTTTTGCAGCCGCACTTCAAGCATATATAAGGGAACCAACAGACGTCGTTCGAACGAACGCGCGACGCGTCGCGGGAAGGCCTCGGGGTGCACGCAGGATCGACCGGGAACGGCACCGCCGGCTCCGTGAAAGTAAAGTTTGAGCGCTTGGTCGCGTACTCGACCTTGCAATTGCCGCTGGCGATGGCCGCTCTGCCCGTGGTGCTCAACGTCAGCCATTTCTACGGCGAACTGCTGAAGGTTTCGCTAGAGTTGATGGGGGCGATCTTCATCATCGCCCGCATCGTCGATGCGGTGCAGGATCCGCTCATCGGCCTGATCAGCGACCGCTTCACCCATCGCGGCCCCCGCGGCCGGCTCGTCTTCGTCGCCCTGATGGTCCCGGTTCTGGCGGGTGGCTTCCTGATGCTGTTCGCTCCGCCGCAGGCATGGCACAGCAACCAGACAATCATGGCCATCTGGCTGATGGCGGCACTGCTGCTGGTCCATCTCGGCTATTCCGGCGTGTCCATCAGCTACCATTCGCACGGCGCGGAACTCACCGACGACTACAACGAGCGCACCAAGGTGACCGTCGGTCGCGAGGTGTTCGGCCTGCTCGGCATGACCATCGCGGTGGTGCTGCCGACCACCCTCACCGCCCTCCTGGGAGAGGGCCGCGGCTACACGATGCTGGGGATTCTGTTCATCCCGGTGATCGTGATCTTCGCCGTGCCGACGCTGCTGGCCTCGGGCCCGTCGATCCACCCGCCGGTCGTCCACGGCGAACGCAACGCCTTCTTCGCCTTCTTTGCGCCACTCAAGAACCGCCTGTTCCGCCGCCTGCTGCTGATCTTCGTCGTCAACGGCTCGGCGCTCGGCGTGGCGGTGACCGTGATGCTGTTCTACGTCGAGCACGTGCTCGAAGGCAGCAAGGTGCAGGCGGGCATCATCCTGCTCGTCTACTTCGTCACCGGCGCGGTCAGCGTGCCGATGTGGCTGCTGCTGTCGCGCCGCATCAGCAAGATGGCGGCGTGGTTCGTCGGCATGCTGCTCACGGCCGTCGCAATGGCGCTGGCCATTTTCATCGGGCCCGGCAACTTCTATCCGTTCCTCGTCATTTCGGTCTTCACCGGCATCGGTCTGGGCGCCGACTACGGCCTGCCGCCCTCGATCCTGGCCGACATCATCAATGCTCCCGAAGGCGGTGACACGCAGGGCAAGACCGGAACCTATTTCGGCCTGTGGGCGCTGGCGACCAAGCTGGCGACGGCCATCGGCGCGGCGGGATCGCTGCCGGTGTCCGCCTTGCTCGGCTTCGACCCCGCGCGCGGCCGTTACGGGACGTTCGCCCTCGTGGTCGTCTATGTCATCGTGCCCGTGGTGATCAAAATCATCGCCGCGGTGCTGGCCTGGTTCATCCACGTCGAGCCCGATCGCGGCTCGGTGCGCGACGAATTCCGGCGTCAGGCGTAGCGTCAGGCCAGCAGATCGAGCGGCCGGACGGGCCGCTGGCCGAAGTCGGCCGGACGGCCCCAGCAGGCCCGGGCAAGAGCTGAATAGACATTGCGGAAATCGACCGTGTACTTGAGGTCGCCATCCTGCAGGTCCGCCAGCGACGGATAGCGCCCGTGCAGGCCGCCCTTGACGGTGCCGCCCATGACGAACTGCGGCGCCGAGGTGCCATGATCGGTGCCGCCGCTCGCGTTCTGGTGCGCCCGCCGGCCGAACTCCGAATAGGTCATCACCACGACATCGTTCCACTGGCCGGCCGCGATCAGGTTCTTGCGGAAGACCGCGAGCCCCGATGCCAGCACGCCCAGAAGCCGCTCCTGCGTCGGCACCTGGTTGGCGTGCGTGTCGAAGCCGGTGAGCGCCACCTTGATCGCGACCACGGGTACGCGGGCGAGGAGCAGCCGCGTTGCCAGATCGAGCTGGTGTCCGAACCCGGCATCGGGCGCAAACGTAAAGGCAGGCGCCGGACCGTTCCGCAGCTTCTCGCGCAGGCCGGCGGCGGCGCCGTTCACCTCGTGGCGTACCTCGAGCAGGTGACGCAGCGCAGGATTGCTGCCGTCGCGCGGGTCCTTCATGCCCTTCATCGCCTCGGCCTGACGCAGGAAGTTCTCCGCATCCTGCATGACGATCGTGCGCAGCCCCGGTCCCGTCAGCGGCAGCGCATTGGTGTCGGCCACGATCGCGTCGACGCCGGCGCCCGCCGGCAGCGCGATGCCGTCGAAGGCACGCGATACCCACCCTTCGCTGAGCGTCTGGTTCGACGCCGACGCGGTGTCCCAGATCTCGATCGACCGGAAATGCGAGCGATTGGGATAGGGATAGCCGACGCCCTGGACGATCGCGAGCTCCCTCGCCTTCCAGGAATCCATCAGCGGCTCAAGCCTGTCGTGCAGACCGGCATGCTCGTCGAGCTGCATGACGCGCTCGCGCGGCACGGCGATACCCGGCCGGAACTGCCGATAGAGCGGGTCGGCATAGGGAACGACGGTGTTCATGCCGTCGTTGCCGCCCTTCAATTCGACCAGGACGAGAACGCGCCGTGCCGGCTGGTCGGCCGACGCCGACCGGGCCGCAAGCATCACCGACAAGGTGCCGGCACCGAAAAGGAACTGGCGGCGATCCATGGCAGTCCTCCTCATTTCAGCTGGTAGGCGGGATCGAGCATGGCCGCGGCGACCAGGCCGCCGGCCGTGAGGCTTGAGACGTCGATGGAATCGACCGGCTTGCGCGGCAGGAGCGTCCGCACCAGCCGGCCGGCGTCGACGCCGAGCAGCGTCGGGCCGAGTCGCGCCTCGCTTCCCGCGTTGCGCAGGCTCCGGCCCTCGATCGGATGCTGGTCCGCCATGCCCGGCCCCATCTGCTGACGGCGGTCGGCGCGGCGCCCCGCCCCCATCGGCATCATGTTGCCGTCCAGCGACGAAACGGTGCTGGCCTCGATCATGCGCCGCAGGAACTGCTGGCGCAGGAGAAGCGTGTTGGTTGTGATCCAACTCTCACCGCCCGGCCACCCCTTCACGTTCGGAGGGTCGAAGGGCGACTGGCCGAGCCCCGCCATCATGCGCACAAGCGGCGTCTTCTCGGGCACCGGCAGTCCGAGAAGATGAACGGTGCCGACGATCAGCTCGATCGGCGACTTGATCAGGGCTCCGCGGCTGGCCGGAGCGCGGAAGGCCGGCGACAGGAACATCGCCCGCAGCAGCGGCTTCATCTCGTAGCCGGCCGAACGGAAGACGCCGGCCAGCTTCGATACCTCGGCCGGATCGGGCTGCAGCGAGATGAATTCGCGCCACAGCTTCTCGACGATGGTCTCCGCCGTCCGCGGATGGCGCAGCAGGATCGCGAGGATGTCGTCTCCGTCGAAGTTGCCGCTCTGTCCGAGGAAGGTCTTCTGTCCGGCGTCATGCTGCTGCATGCGATCGAGGAAATGGCCGCTGTCGCGGTCGATCGACCAGCCGGTGAACGCGCGTGCGGCGTTCTTGATGTCGGTTTCGCTATAGTGGCCTTCGCCCAGCGTGAAGAGCTCGAGCAGCTCTCGCGCGAAGTTCTCGTTGGGCTGCCGCGCGATGTTCCGCACGCCGTCGAGATAGATCAGCATCGCCGGATCGCGCGCGACGGCCTTCAGGAGCGTCGCGAAATTACCCAGGGCCTCACGCCGGAACAGCGCATTCTGCCGGTAGAGCGACGGCACATACCGCACCTTCTGCATCGAGGAGGTGAAGTGGTTGTGCCAGAACAGCGTCATCTTCTCGACCAGCGGCTGGTCGGTGACGAGCATCTCCTCGACCCACCAAGCACGCAGGTCGCGCCCCTGCTCACGCACAAGACGCGCCACCACGTTTACGGGCTTCCCTTCGGCGCCCTTGTTCGCGGCCACGGCTTCGCGCTGCTGGCGATAGAACGACGGCGCCTCGTTCACCCAGCCCGGCACGGGCGTGACGGCCGGATGCGATCTCGACAGGAGACGGTCCACGGCGGCACCGAAGTCCATCGCCTCGAAGGCCTGAATCTCCGCTGGCGTGCCCCCGAACGAGGCGCGCGACAACAGATGCCGCGCATCGTCGAATCCCATCGCCGACGCAGCCCATATCGGCCGCGGCACTGCCAGCGCCGCAGAAATCGCCGCCGCCCCGCCCACGAAACCACGTCGACCGAGACGAGCCATCATGACGACTCTCCTATTGCGAAGGACGAGCGGGACCGGGCCGTGGCGGCGGGCCGCCTTCGGGTGGTGCCGGCGGATGCCTCGGAGGGCCGAAGCGCTCGGCAAGGATCACATGCAGCCGATCGCGCTGGTCCGGCCTGAGCTGAGTGGCGAGCTGCGAAATCGCCGCCAGGTTTTCCTTCTGCTGCTCGGCCCGAAGCTTGGTCATCTGGTCGACGAGCGCGTCGATCCGGATCATGTCGAATTCGGGCTTCTTCAGCTCGCCAGCCATCTCTTCACGGACCTTCTGGATTTCCCGGAAGCGCTGGCGCCGTTCGTTGGCATAGTGGTCGAACACGTCCTTCAGGGCGCCGCGCTGCGAGTCGTCGAGGTTGAGATCCTGCGACAGCATTTCGAGCGGCCCACCCCGCCCCGGCAAGGGCGGCCCGGAATGGACGAACGGCGGCGGCGCGATCCAGCTCCGATAGACGAAGCCCGCGAGAACGAAGCAATTCAGCAGAAGCGACAGGCCGAGCAGGACCTGGGTCAGGCGCGAGGACATCTCAGATGCTGTCCGCGAAGAGGTCGTTCAGTTGCTGGGATGTGTCGCTGATAGACCTTGAAAGGGCCGACGGTTCCGCCGAGGCGTACCGCCGTTCGACAAACGACTTGCCGAGACCGCCGCCCATCGTGAACCCGACCGCCGCGACGATCACGGCCACGCCGGCCATGACGCCACGCTGCAGCGCAAAACCCGAATCGAAGGAAGGCAGCAGGCCAGACAGCAGGCTTGTCGGCCACCACGAGCCGCGGGGCGCACCCGAACGGCCCGCTGCCCCTCCTCCCACCAGAGCCTGGGCGCGGGCGGCCATGCGTGCCGGCGGCGGCGGCAGCGGCTTGCCAAGAATATCCGCCAGTTCAATGGCGGCGGTGCGGAGCGCGGCATCGCGCGTAACCGCCGCCTCGACGCGGGCAGCCTCCGCCTCCGGCAGTCGCCCTTCCAGCCAGGCCGCGAACGCGTTGTCGGAAATGGCAGCGGGAGCAGCCTCCTGCCCCAAGGCAAGGCTTTGCCACAGCTCCTTGTCGCTCTTCGGGGTACGCTGCGTGCTCATGGCGCTCTCCTTTTGTACCTTACGCCATACCGACCGCTGGCATCCCTCATTCTAGGAAGATTCTTCACGGAAATGCTCACGCAAGCGTATCAACGCCTTGTGGTGCGTGCTCCTCACGGTCTGGGCATCAATTTTCAGCATCTGCGCAATCTCGGAAACGTCCCGCTCCTCGTCATAGAGAAACTTCAGGATCAGGGCCTGCCGCTCCGTCAGCAACCCGTCGGGGATCCTGAGCTTCTCGACGTGCCGGTCCTCCACGGCCAGGGCGGTCTCGGGCACTTCGTCGATGGGAGCCGTCGCCTGCCGGCGTCGCCGGACGAAATCCACTGCCGCGGAGCGCGCGACGACCGCCAGCCACGTCGACAGGCCCGCCCGGGCCGGATCGTAGGTCTTGAGGAGCCGAAAGTCGTTCGCGCACAGCCGGACGAACACGTCCTGGGCGGCGTCCATGACATCGTCCTCGCTCAGCCGATGGGTACTCAAGGCCCTACGGGCCACGGCATTGATCAAAGGCGATGCTGCCAGGACAAACGCATCCCACGTCCGCTTGTGGCCCGCTGCCAACGAGCGCAGGTCGATCTGGTTCAGGTCCGTCACCCGCGCATTCCGCCCATGTCTCTCCGCACAGCAGTTTATCAGTGTTTGTGGCTAAATCAGGCCCCGCTACAGTCCTTCCGCAAGGCAAAGGGGTATCGATGAGCGAGTCGCTTACACAGCAAATGAAAATCAGGAAGCAGGCCGTGCGCGGCAAAGGCGTCGTGGTGGCGCAGAACAGCCGCGCCGCCGAGGTTGGCGCCACGATCCTGCGCAAGGGAGGGAACGCCATTGACGCCGCCGTCGCGACGGGAATGGCGATCGGCGCCCTCGAGCCGTGGATGAGCGGCATCGGCGGGATCGGCTTCATGACCATCTGGAGCGCCAAGGAAGGTCGCGCCTGGACGGTGGATTACGGCCCCATCTCGGCCGCGAAGCTCGATCCGGCCGTGTACAAGATCGTCGGCCCCGGCCCGGCCAATCCCTTCGCCTGGCCGGACATCCTCGAACAGAGGAACGAGGTCGGCTACCACTCGATCGCGGTCCCCGGCATGGTCGCCGGCCTGGCCAAGGCGCTCGAGCGGTTCGGCACCATGCCGTGGAAGAACGTGCTCGCCCCTGGCGTCGCCCTCGCCGAGCGCGGCATGGAACTCGACTGGTACATGCAGCTCATGATCGCCAACGGCGCGGAGCATCTCGCGAAGTTCCCGGCGTCCAAGGCGAGCTATCTCTGCGACGACGGCCGTGTCCCCACCAACGATTGGCAGGGCAACAAGCGTTACATCAAGCTCGGCAATCTCGGCGAGACGATGCGCCGCCTCTCCGAGGGCGGTCCGCGCGAATTCTACGAGGGCAGCCTGGCGCGCGACATCGTCGCCGACCTGCAGGCCGGCGGTTCGGCGATCTCCTATGACGACCTGAAAGCCTACGAAGCGCAGATCGTCGAACCGTTGTCGTTCGAACACCACGGCGTGACGATCAACGTCGCCGGCGGCCTCACCGCGGGCCCGACGCTGCGGCGCACGATCGAACTCGCCGGCGGGCGCACCCTGGGCAAGGGTGCACCCGGACCCGACTTCTTCGTCGCGATCGCCGAGAGCATGCACCAGGCGTATCAGGAGCGCCTCAAGACCCTGGGCGACAAGCCGACCAACACCTGCACCACCCATTTCTGCGCCGCCGACAGCGAGGGCAACATGGTGGCGCTGACACAGACGCTGATGTCACTGTTCGGATCCTGCGTGATGCTGCCGAAGACCGGCATCACCATGAACAACGGCATGCTGTGGTTCGATCCGGAGCCGAATCGCCCCAATTCGATCGCGCCCGGCAAGCGCCCGCTGTGCAACATCTGCCCCGTCGTCGTGGTCAAGGACGGCCAGCCGTGGTTCTGCATCGGCGCTTCCGGCGGCCGCCGCATCGTGCCGGCGGTGACCCAGCTCTCCCTGATGCTGATCGACCGCGGCCTCGACGTCGAGACGGCCTTCCATCAGCCGCGCCTCGACATCTCGGGGGTCGGGCCGATCCGCGTCAATCGCGACATCGCCAACGACGTCAAGAAGGCGATCGCGGCGAAGCTGCCGACCGTTGAAGTGGCGAACCAGATCCAGCCGCTGGGCTTCGCCAATCCTTCCTGCATCATGCGCGATCCCGCGACGGGAGAGCTTGTCGGCATGAACGAGGTCATGTCGCCTTGGGCCGGCGGCGCGGCCCAGTAGAAGGCGCTCCATTTCCTCTCGCGAAGTGGGGACCTTCACCGGAGCGTGAAGGGATAGCCCCTCATGGCGAGCTTCGGAGGGCGACGGGCAATTGCGCGTCGCCCGTTTTGGGACGATTCTCAATCCCAATGGACACCGTCCCGCATTCAGGCGCCGGTCTGTCGTGATGGTCAGCGCGACAGACACCGACAATCCCACCGAGACAATCAAGCGGCTGCTTCCATGGCTCGTCGCCGTGGCCTTCTTCATGCAATCGCTGGACACGACCATCCTCAATACAGCCGTGCCGGCGATCGCCGAGGCGATGGAAGTCACGCCGCTCGATATCAAGTCGGTGCTCGCCAGCTACACGCTCAGCCTCGCCGTCTTCATTCCGATCAGCGGCTGGATGGCAGACCGTTTCGGCACGCGCCGGGTCTTCGCGGGCGCAATCGGCCTCTTCTCGCTGGGCTCGCTGCTCTGCGGTCTGTCGGTGAACCTCACCATGCTGGTGGCCTGCCGCGTCCTGCAGGGCGTGGGCGGCGCCATGATGGTGCCGGTGGGACGCATGACGATGGTCCGCACGTTCCCCAAGTCGGAGCTCATCCGGGCGATGAGCTTCGTATCCATTCCCAGCCTGATCGGCCCCATGCTGGGCCCGATCATGGGCGGCCTGATCGTGCACTACCTCCACTGGAGCGTGGTGTTCTTCGTGAACATCCCGGTCGGCATCGCCGGCCTCCTGTTCGTCTACCGGTTCCTGCCGGATTATCGGGAAGAGGACACCCACCGCCTCGACATCCTCGGCCTGATCCTGTTCGGATCCGGCATCGCGCTGCTGTCCTATGTCCTCGAGGTGTTCGGCGATCACAGGCTGGGTGATGTCGAGATCGTCAGCCTGCTGGCGCTTTCGGCGGTCCTGCTGGCAACGTACGGCCTCAAGGCCACACGCACGACCTTCCCGCTGCTCCAGCTCGGTCTGTTCCGGCTGCGGACGTTCCGCGCCGCCGTCGGCGGCAGCTTCTTCAGCCGCCTGGGGCTGGGCGGCATCCCGTTCCTCTTCCCGCTGCTCTATCAGGTCGGCCTGGGCTATTCGCCGATCCAGTCCGGCCTTCTGGTGATGCCGCAGGCCATGGCCGCCATGGGCATCAAGGTGATCGTTCCCAAGATCCTGGGCCGCCTGGGGTACCGTACCGTGCTGGTCGGCAACACGATGATCCTGGGCGTGCTTATCATGCTGTTCGCGACGATCGGGGTCGGCACGCCCGCCTGGCGCATCGCGCTGCAGGCCTTCATCCTCGGGTTCTTCACGTCGACCCAGTACACGAGCATGAACACTCTCGTTTATGCCGACGTCACGGCCCACCAGACCAGCGCCGCCAGCACGATCGCCAGCACCGGGCAGCAGATGTCGATCAGCTTCGGGGTCGCCTCCGCCTCGCTGATCGCCGCCCTGTTCGTGCCCGAGACCCTGCGTTCAGATCCGACTGCCCTCATCCACGGCGTGCATCAGGCCTTCATCGTCCTGGGGCTCATGACGATCGCCTCGTCCATCGTCTTCATGCAGTTGCGCAAGAACGACGGCGGCGCCATCAGCGGCAAGAAGCTAGTTTAGGCGCCAGAGGGAAACCGTGAGCATCGTGGCGAACAGGATCCAGAGCAGGTAGGGCCCGAGCAGCCAGCCCGCCAGCCGATCCCGCCGACCGAAGACATACAGCGTCGCCGCCACCGAGGCATCGAGCACCAGGATCACGGCAACGGCGCCTCCCAAGCTACGGAGGCCGAAGAAGGTGAAGCTCCAGCCGAGGTTGACCACGAGCTGCACGGCAAAGAGGAGGAGCGCGGGCCATGCCGCCGGCCACGAGGCCGAGCGCCAGATGCGCCAGGCGGCAATCGCCATCAGGACATAGAGCGTCGTCCAGACCGGCGCGAACACCCAATTGGGCGGATTGAACGAGGGCTTGTTCAGCGTCGGATACCAGCTGTTCACGCTTCCCGCCGTGATCCAGCTTCCCAGCACCCCGATGCCGAGGCAGACGGCCAGGAATGCCAGCAGCCCCGCAAAATCGACCGAACGACGACGCATCGACATGACCGCTCTCATGAGAGGAGACTGGCTCCGACATTGATCGTGAGAGCCAGGATCGCCGTGTTGAAGACGAAGGCAACGATGCCTTGGATCAAGGTCGCCCGGCGCATCGCAGCTGACGTGGTGTTCACGTCGCCGGTCTGGGCCGCGCAGCCGACGACGAAGGAATAATAGACGAAGTCGCGATAGTCCGGAGGCCGGTTCCCTGGAAATTCCAGCCCACCAGCGTCGCGCGGCTCCGGCCGGTAGTAGATGTTGGCGTAGTGCAGCGCGAAGACCAGGTGGGTAAAGGTCCAGGACAGCACCACCGTTGCAGCCGTGACCAGCAAGCTGGCCCAGGGCGTGCTGTAGGCCGACTTGATGACGGCGAGTTCGGTGAAGATGGTGCCGAGGCTCGCGGCCGCACTGCAGACGACGACCATGGTGATCACCCACTCGCTCTCGTCGTACCAGGCGGCGCGCCTGTGGCAGGTCTCGACCGTCGAGCGTGCGATCATCACGAACGCCGAGACCACGTAGATCGCGGCCATCAGATCCCAAGACATCAGCACGCGGGTGACCAGCCGCATCGACGGAGGCAACAGCAGAAAGAGAAGCACGCCCGCCGCAGCGGCGAGAAGCAGACGCCGGCGAACGATGAGGAGACGCCAAAGGCGACCTTCCGTCGAAGCGTTCCTGGCCATACCCACACCTCCAGTCCCCGCCACCGGCCAGTGCAGCCGGCCGGGCTACTGCTACTGCCGAGAGCACAATCAGTCCTAATAAAAGACTGACAAATTTTAGGTCACATGGCCAGCGAATCGGGCACCCTCGCCCTTGCCGGTCTTGTGGATGAACGCTAAACACACGGCCGTCGTTTTGTCGCAAGCGGCGGGGGGAAAGGCAGCATGGCGACGAAGAAGAAAACTACATCGTCGGCACCTGCCAAGGGCTTGAACGGAGCGGCTGAACCAAGTCGCACGACGGGCACGCCGGAGGCACGCGAGACCGCTCGTCTTCTGCTCGAGATCGAGGCCATCCATTGCCGGCCCGACAATCCGTACATCTTCACCTCAGGCCGGGCGAGCCCAGTCTATATCGACTGCCGCAAGTTGATTTCCTTCCCTGAGGCGCGGGCCAAGATCATGGGCTACGCGCTCAAGGCCATCGACAAGGAAATCGGCTGGAACAAGATCGATGTCGTTGCCGGCGGCGAGACGGCAGGCATCCCTTTCGCCGCCTTCCTGGCGGCGCTCGCCAAGAAGCCGATGATCTACGTCCGCAAGCAGCCGAAGGGATTCGGCCGCATGGCACAGATCGAAGGCGACCTGAAGCCAGGCAAGCGCGTCCTCCTGGTCGAGGACCTCGCAACCGACGGCGGCAGCAAGCTCGTCTTCATCGACGCGCTGAAGAAGGCCGAAGCCAAGGTCACTGACTGCTTCGTGATCTTCCACTACGGCATCTTCCCGCAGAGCGTGGAGACACTGGCGGTGGCGGGGGTGAAGCTCCATGCGCTCGCCACCTGGTGGGACGCGCTGGAAGCGGCCGAGAAGCACAAGTACTTCGACGAGAAGGGTCTGGCCGAGACCCGCGCGTTCCTGCAGGCGCCGGAGCAGTGGTCGGCCAATCACGGCGGACGGCCTCCCGCCCCCCGCCCCACTCTCGGCCGCTGAACGGCGCCCGGCCGGCGCCGCGCCCGATCGCGACGATCAGGGCCGGCCGCCGCGTTGGCGACCGGAATCGCCGACGCACCCCTTTCCGCTCTACGATGGCAGGCTGAGGAGAGGGAAAAAGCGGCCGATTCGGGACCACTCCCGTTTTTTTGCCGTTTATTTAATGGAGGATTGCTCACGTCCCATCGGGAGCACGACCGTCTGCAGATGAGCATCCTCCGTCCGATTCTTGCGTCCGCGTCCCTTGGCAGGCGCTCCCTTCTGGGTCTGGTGCTGGCTTCGGCCGCGGCCACGGCTGCCCGTGCCGCCGCCAAGGAGGAACTGGTCATCGGCACGACCCAGGCGCCCGGCACGATGAATCCTCTCATCGGCTCCATGCTGGCCAAGGCGCTGATCCAGGACATGACGCTGCGTCCGTTCACGGCCTACGACCCGAACTGGAAACTGGTGCCCCTCGCCTGCACGCGCGTGCCCAATCTCAAGGAAGGCACGGCCCGCGTCGTCGATCTGCCCGACGGTGCAAAGGGCATGGAAATCGACATCGAGATCAAGCCGCTCAAGTGGGGCGACGGCACGCCGGTCACGACCCGGGACATGGCTTTCACCTTGGCCGTCGGCCAGCATCCGCTCTCCGGGGTGACTTCCGCCGAAGGCTACAGGCGGATCATCAAGCTCGACATCAAGGATGAGAGCCGCTTCACCGTCACCATCGACCGCATCACCTTCGACTACGAGAGCTTCGACTTCGTGGTGCTGCCGGCGCACATCGAGAAGCCGATCTTCGACGCCAATCCGGCCGAGTACCGCAACAAGACGGCGTACGACACCGATCCCACCAATCCCGGTCTGGGCTTCGGCCCCTACCGGATCTCCGAGCTGGTGCCCGGGAACCGGCTGGTGCTCGAGCAGAACCGGTACTGGAGCGGCGAGACGTCCCATTTCAAGCGCATCGTCGTGAAGTTCATCGAGAACACGTCGGCACTCGAGGCCAATCTCCTGTCCGGCAATGTCGACTACGTCCTGGGCGAACTCGGGCTGTCGCTCGACCAGGCGCTGGCGATCGAGAAGCGCCACAAGGACCGCTTCAACGTCATCTACAAGCCGGCCCTGATCTACGAGCACATCGACGTCAACCTCGACAATCCGCTGCTCAAGGATCGCCGCGTCCGGCGCGCCCTCCTGATGGCGATCGACCGCGCCGCGATCTCGCAGAAACTGTTCGGCGGCAAGCAGCCGGTCGCCAACGGCAGCATCAGCCCCCTCGATCCGATGTACAGCCCGGCGGCCCGGCAATACCGCTACGACCCGGCCGCTGCGCGGAAGCTGCTCGACGAGGCGGGCTTCGCGCTGGCCAAGGACGGCATGCGGACCGCGCCCGACGGCCAGCGCTTCTCCCTCGAACTCATCACTACAGCCGGCAACCGCGTCCGTGAACTGGTCGCTCAGGTGATCCAGAGCCAGCTCCGCCAGGTCGGCATCGATCTCCGGATCAAGGCCGAGCCGCCGCGCGTCTTCTCCGACGCCCTGAACCATCGGCGGTTCTCGGCGCTGGCGATGTATGCCTGGGTCGAGCGCCCCGAGGGCGTGCCGCGCAGCACCCTTCACTCGGAAGAAATCCCCTCGGAAAAGAACGGCTGGAGCGGCCAGAACTATCCCGCCTATGCCAATCCCAAGATGGACAAGATGCTCGACGCGGCCGAGCGCGAACTCGATCCGGAAAAGCGCCGGATCTTCTTCGACGAGATCCAGCGCCTCTATGCCGACGACCTGCCGGTACTGCCGCTTTATTTCCGCGTCGATCCCTTCGTCATCCCGAAGCGACTCAAGGGCGTCCTGCCGACCGGCCACCTCAACAGCTCACCTCTCTGGGTCGAGCAGTGGTACTGGGAGGGATAGCGCGTGGGTCGCTATCTCGCTTCACGAGCGGCCGAGATCGTCGTCACCCTCGCGGTAATGAGCCTCGTCGTCTATCTGCTGATCGGGCTGATGCCGGGCGATCCGATCGACCTCATGATCTCGGGCGATCCCAAGATGACCAGTGCCGACGCGGCGCGGTTGCGCGCGGCCTACGGCATCGACAAGCCCCTGCTCGATCGCTACTTCGCCTGGGCGCACCAGGCGCTGCTCGGCAATTTCGGCTATTCCCGCTCGTTCAGCCAGCCGGTGCTGACCGTCCTGTGGCCGCGGCTGGTCAACACCTTCGAACTCGCGGGCCTCGCGTTCCTGCTCTCGACCGCCATCGCCCTGCCACTCGGCATGTGGGCTGCGGCCCGACCCCGCAGCCGGACCGATTACGTCATCAACCTGCTGTCCTTCGCCGGCATCTCGATGCCACCCTTCTGGCTCGCCCTGCTTCTGATCACGCTCTTTTCGGTGACGCTGGGCTGGCTGCCGGCCGGCGGAACGGCCGATCTCCGTCCCGGCACGGGCTGGATACCGGGCATCGCAGAGAAGCTTCGTTTCGTCGTGATGCCGGTGCTCACCCTCGGCCTCCTGCAGCTCGGCACCTACACGCGCTTCATGCGCGGCGCCATGATCGAGGTCCTGCGCCAGGACTACGTACGCACCGCCCGGGCGAAGGGCGCGTCGGAGCGGCGCGTCCTGCTCGGCCACGCCTTCATCAACGCGCTGCCGCCCGTATTGACGATCCTGGCGCTCTCCTTCGGCGGGCTGTTCTCGGGGGCGCTGATCACGGAGACCATGTTCGCCTGGCCGGGCATGGGCAAGATGATCTACCAGGCCATCCTCGACAACGACTACAATCTGGCTCTGGTCGGCCTGCTGATCGGCACCTTCGCCACGATCGTCGGCAATCTCCTCGCCGATCTTGCCCTGGTATGGGTCGATCCCCGCGTCTCCCTGTCGGACCGCGGATGACGGTCGCCGCCAGCCCCCGCGCCCTCGTCTGGCGCCGCCTGCGGCGCCACCGGCTCGCCGAGCTGTCGCTGGCGTTCCTCGTCGGGCTTCTGACGCTCACCCTCTGCGCGCCGCTGATCGCCGAATGGCGCGGGGTCGACCCGACGGTGACCGATCTGTTCCAGCGCCTGCAGCCGCCTTCGGCGGCGCATTGGCTGGGAACGGACGAACTCGGGCGCGACCTGTTCCAGCGGCTGCTGGACGGCGGCCGCGTGTCCCTGCTGGTCGGCTTCGCCGGCGCCCTGCTCTCCGCTTTCCTGGGGGCGATCATCGGCGTCGTGTCCGGCTATCTCGGTGGCCGGCTCGACGATCTCCTCATGCGCGTCACCGACGGGGTGATCGCGCTGCCGCTGCTGCCCCTGCTGATCGTCCTCGCCGCAATCGACCCGCGCAAGCTCGGCATCCCGCCCGAGATCGCCCAGTCGGAGACCTTCTCGCTCTATCGCATCGTCGCCATCGTCGCCCTGACCGGCTGGACGACCGCCGCGCGGCTGGTACGCGCCGAGACGCTGTCGCTCAAGGCGCGCGACTTCACCCGCGCGGCCCGGGCGCTCGGCGCCTCCCCGGCGCGCATCATGTTCCGCCACATCCTGCCCAACGCGGCCGGTTCGCTCGTGGTGGCCACCACGATGTCGATCGGCAGCCTGATCCTGCTGGAATCGACCCTCTCGTTCCTCGGCCTCGGCACGCAGCCGCCGGCCGCAAGCTGGGGCAACATGCTGACCGGCGCCCAGGAACTCCTGCGGGATGCCCCCATGCTCGCGCTGTGGCCGGGACTGATGATCTTCCTGACGGTGATCGCCTTCAATTTCGTGGGCGACGGGCTGCAGGAAGCGCTGGATCCGCGCAGCGACCGCCGGCTCTAGCCTGCTCGGATCTCCGGCGGGTCGGCGGGAATCCAGCTCCTGCGCTCGCCGGCGTAGATCGGCCCCGGATTGCCGCCGACCGTCGTTCGCCACATCAGGCGGCGATCCTTCTCCGGGTCGTACCAGGTTGCCGTATGGATCAGGCAGCGATTGTCCCACACCAGCAGGTCGCCTTCGCTCCATTCGTGGACGTAGACGAACTCCGGACGGGTGTAGTGGCTCATCAGCTCGTCCAGAAGCGCGGCGCCGTCGCCATGCGGGCCGGGCTGCATGCCGACGAACGGCCCTTCGAACCAGTCCATCTGGCTGTATTCACAGAGATACAGCGCGCGCTGCCCCGTGACCGGATGCGTCCGCACGACGGGCTGCGGCTGCGAGCGTTCGTGCGGCGCGAAGGCGCGCGGCGCGACGCCGGCCAGCGCCTCCTTGCGTCCGCGCCCCGTCCCCGGCTGTGCGTGCAGCCCCTGCAGCGTCTCCACGCGGGCCTTCAGCCGTTCCGGCAACGCCTCATAGGCGAGGATACCGCTGGCGAACAGCGTCTGGCCGCGCGTCGGGTCGACCGGAACGGCCGCATAGAACAGCGAGATGTCGGGCGGCGGCCGGCGATAGCTCTGATCGGTGTGCCAGCCCCGGCGATGGGGATATTGCACCGGGAGCTTGCCGTCGGCCGTGAGCGGCGGATCGGGAAGCGCCGGCGGCGGCCGGGCGCCCGGGACGGTATTGGTCACCAGCAGGATCTCGGGCTGGGTCTCGTGCACCATGTGCCGGCCGATCAGGAGATGGCGGTAGTCCTCCACGTCCGGCCCGAAGCGGCGGCTGAGCTCGACGAGCAAAGCCGGGGCGCGCCCGATCTCATGGATACCGGGGATCAGCAACAGGCCGCCGGCCTGCGCCAGAGCCTCCGGCAGCCCATCCGGCATCGCTTCGGTCAGAGGCTTGTCCAACCGGACCGTCGCGCCGTAGCGGGCACCGGCCAAAGGGCTGCTGATCTGAAGGCTGTCGCTCATCCCTACGCTCCTGCCTTCCCTGTTGTCGGCAGAACAGACGCCGACTCCATTCAAGATCGATGCCGGGCCGGATCAGGCGGGCGCCGCCGGGAAGCGCGCCGCGCCATCCTCCAGAGCGACGCCGGTCGCATTCAGGAAGAATGCCGCCATGTGATAGTAGCCGATGGCGAGGATCAGCTCGACAAGCTGCTCTTCGGGCCATTCCGAGGCCAGCTTCCGCCACAGCGCGTCCGACACCGTGGATGTGTCATGCAGCTCGTCGACGGTCTTGATGATGAGCTGCTCGCGCGCCGACCAGACGGGATCGTCCCAGGATCCGTGCAGCGTCGCCCGGATCTCGGCTTCGCTGAGGTCACAGCTCTTTTGATAGAGCGCGACGTGCATTCCCCATTCGTATTCCGACCGCGTCCGCGCGCCCGTGCGCATGATCGCGATTTCCCGCTCGCGCGCCGGCAATTTGCCGCTGAACAGGATCGTTCCGCCCAGCGCCTGGAAGCGCATCAGGAACTTCGGCGCATGGGCGAGAGCCTGCATCAGGTGCCGAGGCGACGGGCCCTCGAACCGCATGCCGTCCATCATCTTCTCGAGATCGGCTTCATAGGGACGCTGCCGCGGCGGCAAACGTGACATTCGGGAGCACTCCTTGATTATCTCGCCTTGGATGGATTTGGAAACGTTTCCAATTCCTCTTGTCATTATGCCATTTAGATTCAATTATATCGCCACAATATTGGAGGAAAACGTTTCCAGACTAACGCGAGCCACCATCCGCGATGTCGCCCACGCTGCCGGGGTTTCCGTCGGGTCGGCATCGCGCGCCCTCAACGGCGGGCGGAATGTCAGCGCCCGCGTCATCGAGGAAGTGGCGCAGGCGGCGAAGCAGCTTGGCTACCAGCCGGACTTCCTCGCCCGCAGCCTGCGGACACGTTCGAGCGGCATGGTCGGCTGCCTCGTGTCGGACATCGCAAACCCGCTTTACGCCGAGATCGTCCAGGCGGCCGAAGGGCGGCTGCGGGAGGCCGGATGCCTGCTCGTCGTCGCCAGTACCGGCAATGACCCCAAACGCGAGCAGGACGCGGTGGCCGAATTCCGCGGCCGCCGTCTCGATGGTGTCCTCGTGGCGCCCGGCAGCGACACGAACGAGAAGAGCTGGCGCGCCCTCGCCGAGGCCGGAACAGCCGTCGTCATTCTCGACCGCGACCCGCCGTCCAGTGACGATGGTCCTTTCCCAAGCGTTCTCGTGGATCACCGCGGCGGGGCCGTGGCGGCCACCCGCTATCTGCTGGGGCTCGGCCATCGGCGGATTGCCCTGCTGACTCCGGGCGCCCGCATGCGGCCGGGACGCGAGCGCATCGCGGGATTTCGCCAAGCCTTTGCGGACGCCGGCAGGAGCCTGGATGGCGCGCTTGTCTGCCCGCAGGAATCGTCGATGGACTTCGCCTACAGCGCAGCGCTCGCCGTTCTGGAAGCGCCGGCGCGGCCCACCGCGGTCATTGCACTCGGCACCCGTATCCTGGCCGGCACGCTGCGCGCCGCCCGCACGCTTGGGCTTTCCATTCCAGAGGATCTGTCCGTCGTTTCCGTCGGCGATACCGATATCGCCGCCGTCCACACACCGGCGATCACGGCGCTGCGCTGGAGCCTGGAGGATGTCGGCCGTGCCGCGGCGGAACTGCTGCTGCAACGACTCAAGGGCGACGGAACGACGGCTCCGCCGCGCGCCCTGTTGCCGGTCGATCTTGTGCTGCGGGAATCCTGCGCACCACCAACGAGAACCTGAGAGCGACATGAAGGGAAGGAAACGGAAATCATGGATCGGAGATTTTTTGTGCTCGCGCTGGCGGCGGGAATCGCGGCAGCGCCGATCATCGCCCAAGCTGCCGATGTGCCGGCCACGCCCGGCTGGCCCAGCAAGCCACTGCGGCTGATCGTTCCTTTCGCCGCGGGAGGAGGCACCGATCTGGTCGCACGCTCGCTCGCCGACAAGCTTGGCACGGCGCTTGGCCAGGTCGTCGTCGTCGACAACAAGCCCGGCGCCTCGGGCGTGATCGCCATGGAAGCCGCTGCCCGCGCCCAACCGGACGGCTACACCCTCGTCCTCGGTTCGGCCAGCACCGTCGTCGTGAACGCCGCCGTCCTGCCCGACCTGCCCTACGACTCCGTGAAGAGCTTCGAATATATCGGGGATGTCGGCTCCGCTTCGATCGCCATGGTGGCCCACCCGGACTTTCCGGCCAAGGATCTGCGCGACGTGATCGCGCTCGCAAAGGCAAAGCCTGGCGAACTGAATTATGGGACCTGGGGACTCGGCTCGACGGGTCACATGTGCGCCGAGATGGTGCGCGCCGCCACCGGCATCGAGTGGACCCATGTTCCCTACAAGGGCGCCGCGCCGGTCCTGAACGACATCGTCGCCGGGAACATCAAGCTGGGATTTGCCGACGTCCAGTCGGTCGTGCCGATGGCGAAGTCGGGCAAGGTCAAGGTGGTGGCGGCCTGCGCCCGTCGCTCGATCAACTTTCCGGACGTGCCGGGCTATGTCGAGCAGGGTGTGAACTTCGACTTCGTGTGGCGCTATGCCCTGCTTGCGCCGGCGAACACGCCCAAGCCGATCGTCGAGCGCCTGCATGCGGAACTCATGAAGGTGCTCGCCCTTCCCGACATCAGGGATCGCTGGGCCGAATTCGGGATGACGTCATCGACCATCAGCCCCGCCGACCTCAAAATCCAGACGGCGCGCGACATCGAGAGCCTGGCCAAGCTCGCGCGCGATGCGGGGATCCGGAAATGAGCCGCCTGCTCGGGCCGGTGCGCCAGAACGGCTATGTCGTGCGCGACATCGAGAAGGCAATGAAATACTGGGCCGAGGTGATGGGCGTCGGCCCCTGGTACTATATCGCCAAGCCGCCGATCGAATCCTTCGAGTACAGGGGACTGCCGTCGGAGCCGGACATCTCGATCGCGCTTGCCAATTCCGGTCCCTTGCAGATCGAATTGATCCAGCAGCGCAACGACGCTCCCTCCATGTACCGGGACTTCCTCGAGGCCGGCCACGAAGGCCTTCAGCACATCGCCTACTGGACGACCGATTTCGACGCCTCGCTGGCGAAATGCCTCGCCGCCGGCTACCGGATCGGCCATCGTGGGCAGATCGGCGCCCGCGGACGGTTTCTCTACTTCGAAAGCGACGGCCACCCCGGCACCGTGATCGAGCTGTCCGAGATCGCCGGCAACAAGGGCAAGTTCTTCGAGAAGATCGCCCGGGAAGCCGCCACTTGGGATGGCAGCAACCCGATCCGGAGACTGTGACATGACGAACGACGCGTCGATTACCGGCCAGACCGCCGTCGTCACCGGCGCCGCAAGCGGCTTGGGACGAGCGATCGCCCAGCGCCTCGCCGCCGCAGGTGGACGTGTCGCGCTCTGGGACCGCGACCTCACCGGCGCTCGCCGCGTCGCGGCCGACATCGGCGCCCAAGCCCTCGCGCTCGAAGTCGACGTGACGGATCCGGTGAGTGTGCGTGCCGCTTGGGCAGAGACGAAGCGGAGCTTGGGAACGCCGTCGATCCTGGTCAACAGCGCCGGCATCCTTGGCCCCAGTGCCGCGTTCGCGGACTATCCGGCTGATGCCTGGAAACGAGTGCTCGACATCAACCTGAACGGGACATTCCACTGCTGCCAGGCCGCCGTTCCGGACATGGTGGCGTCAGACTATGGCCGCATCGTCAATATCGCCTCGATTGCTGGCAAGGACGGCAATCCCGGCGTTGCCGGATACGTCGCTTCGAAGGCCGCGGTCATCGGCCTCACCAAGTCGATGGGCAAGGAACTAGGCAAGCACGGGGTTCTCGTCAACGCAATCGCGCCGTCGGCGTCCGAGACGGCCATCTTCGGCGAACTTACGGACGCCTATCGGGCCCGCCTGATCGCCAACGTTCCGATGGGGCGATTCGTCAGGCCAGACGAAGTCGCCGCCCTCGCCTTTTGGCTGTCCTCGCCGGCCTGCAGCTTCTCGACCGGCGTCACGTTCGACATTTCGGGTGGCCGCGCGACCTACTGACGTTTCAGATACGGCAGGTCCGGCAGGCTCGGCAGGCAGATCTCGGTGCCGTGCGCCGCCCGTCGGCGCGCGGCCGGGCAACAGCGTGGCCGCACACCGCACATCCGTCGATCTCAAAGTCGATCCAGTGCGTGGGCTCGCCGCAGTGTTCGCAAGGCAGGCCCCGGCGCGAATCCACGTGGCCGAAGCCCGGCGAACCGCATCTGGGGCAGAGCATCGACAGGCGCTTCGCCAGCTTCCATGCCAGCGCCCTCAGGATTTTCATGCGCGCCGGATTGCGGTGGGCGCGCATGTCCGAGATCAGGATCGCCTTGCCGTCCTCCGAGCGCCGCGCCTCCTGATCGATCGCCGAGATCACTTCTTCGACCGACGCCAGCCCCTTGATCGGACGGCTGGAGTCGCTTCCGCAGATCACGAACACCCCGTACTCGGGAAATCCCATCGCCGCGAGCGCTTCCGGGACGCCCGGCTCGCCGGCGCCGAATTGCATCAGCCGCCAGTTGGTGCGGTGCGTACTCAGCGTTTCGATCAAGCGCAGCCCGCGCCGACGATCGACGAAGGCCATGATCTCGACGCCCGACGGCAGGAACGGCAGCCGGTCGATCGGGCCATAGCTGCCTTCACTGGCAATGGCGCAGTCCACGTCCATCGTCGCGAAGGCGAGCTCGGCTTTGAGCAGGCACGTCTCGACCAATGCGTCGGGGCGCGGGACCTCCCCGGAGAAGGTTCCGAGCGTATCCGTGTCGACATCAGGAGCGGCGACGACCTCGGCGCCGAGCAGACGCCGAAACGGAGGCGCGATGGCCCGCTCCTTGGAGTGGATGGTGGCCAGGCCGATCCGCGTGCCGGCGTAGGGATGTTTCGACACGGTCAGGAAAATCCGGCCGGCCGCTTACTCCGCCGCTTGAGGTATGGCCTGCCGAGCGAGCTGTTGCTCGACCAGCGTCGCCCAGTAGGACGCACCGAGCGGCAGGACCTCGTCGTTGAAGTCATAGCCCGGGTTGTGGACCATGCAACTTCCCTCGCCGTCGCCGTTGCCGATCCAGATGTAGCAACCAGGCTTCTTCAGCAGCATCCAGGCGAAATCCTCGCTGCCCATGGCCGGCGTGGGATTGCGGTTGACGTTCTCGGCGCCGACCAGCGCGGCAGCAGCCGCGGCGGCGAACTCGGTCTCCTGCGTCGTGTTCACGGTGGCCGGATAGCGCCGCTCGTAGCGCCACTTCGTCACTTCGGCGCCGAAGCCCGCGGCGACGTTGCGCGCGATCTTCTCGATCTGGCGCTCGATCATGTCCTGCACCGGCTTCTTGAAGGTTCGGACGGTGCCGCGCAGAACGCATTCCTGCGGGATGACGTTCCAGGTGTCGCCAGCATGGATCTGGGTCGTGGAGACCACGGCGGTGTCCATCGGATCCACGTTGCGCGCGACGATCGACTGCAGCGCCGTCACGATATGCGAGCCAATCACCACCGGATCGATGCCGTGATGCGGCATGGCACCGTGGGCGCCGACGCCCTGCACGACGATCTCGAAGATGTCATAAGCCGCCATCATCGGGCCCGGGCGCACGGCGAACTTGCCGACCGGAATGCCTGGAATGTTGTGCATGCCGTACACGCCTTCGCAGGGGAACTTCTCGAACAGTCCCTCCTCCACCATCACTCGGCCGCCGCCCTCGTTCTCCTCGGCCGGCTGGAAGATGAAGTAGACGGTGCCGTCGAAGTTCTTCGTCTCCGCAAGGTACTTTGCAGCACCGAGCAGCATCACGGTATGGCCGTCATGACCACAGGCATGCATCTTGCCCGGGATCGTCGAAGCGTGACCGAACTTGTTGGTCTCCAGCACGTCGAGCGCATCCATGTCGGCCCGCAGCCCAATCGCCCGCTTGCCGGTCCCCGACCGAAGAACGCCGACCACGCCGGTCTTGGCCAGGCCGCGGTGGACCTCGATGCCGAACTCCTCGAGCTTCGAGGCCACGACGTCGGCCGTCCGAACCTCCTCGAACGCCGTCTCAGGATGGCGGTGAATGTCGTGGCGCCAGGCCGTCATGTCCTTGTGAAACGAGGCAATGCGGTTGATGACCGGCATGAAACTCTCCGAAAAATATGGGGCGGATCGTAAGCGACGGCGGCATGGGGTCAAGCACCGCGAGTATGCGCCGCCGCAGATCACCTCGCGTGCAAGTTGTTGCGGACGGCGCCGCTACGGCGCGCCCGCGTAGCTGCGCTCTTCGATCGGCAACCGTGCCTCCTCGATCGCGTGGCAGGCGACGGTGCCGCCCTCGATGGGCAGCGCCTGGGGCCGCTCCGCCTTGCAGCGCTCGTTGGCGAACGGGCAGCGCGGATGGAAAGAGCACCCCGACGGCGGATCGATGGGGCTCGGCACCTCGCCCCCCACCGGCGTGCGCTGACGGCCCGTCATCTCCAGATCGGGGATCGTGTCCAGCAGCATCCGCGTATAGGGATGCTTGGGACGCTTGAAGAGCGTGTCCGTCGGCGCCTGCTCGACCAGCCGGCCGAGATACATCACGCCCACGCGCGTGGAGATGTGATAGACGACGGCGAGGTTGTGCGAGATGAACAGGTAGGTCAGCCTGAAACGGCGCTGCAGGTCCATCATCAGGTTGAGGATCTGCGCCTGGACCGACACGTCGAGCGCCGAGGTGGGCTCGTCGCAGACCAGGAATTCAGGCCGGCTGGCAAGCGCGCGGGCGATCGAGATACGCTGCCGCTGGCCACCCGAGAATTCGTGCGGATACTTGCGGCCGTCGGCCGGCGTCAGCCGCACCTGCCGCAGCAGATCGGCCACCTGCTTCTCGAGATCGGCCTTGTCGGTCGACAGGCCGAAGGCGCGGATCGGCTCGGCGATGATGTCGAACACCCGCCAGCGTGGGTTGAGGCTGGCATAGGGATCCTGGAAGATCATCTGCAGCCGCCGCCGCAGGGCCATGCTTTCGGATTGGACCCGGCGCGCGCCCATGTCCTGGCCGTCGAACTCGATCCGGCCGGCCGTCGGCGGATAGAGGCCAACGACGAGCCGCGCCACGGTCGATTTCCCGCAGCCCGACTCCCCGACCAGCGAAAAGGTCTCGCCCTGGGCAATCTCGATGTCGATCCCGTCGACCGCCTGGACGACCTGACGCGGACGGCCCTCGAGCTTGCGCACCAGCCACGGGGCGGAGACGTCGAAGTAGCGCTTCAACCCCTCGATACGGACGAACGGCTTGGTCGCGCCATCAGGCATCGGCCAGCTCCTTCGGGACGGCAGCGCCGACGCCCTTGGCATCATGCAGCCAGCACGCGGCCCAGCCGAGGCCCGCCGGGATCAGGTCCGGCCGCTCGACCATGCAACGCTGCCCCCGCTCCGTGCAGCGCGGATTGAAGGCGCATCCCTTCGGGATTTCGGTCAGGCGCGGCATGGATCCGTCGATCTGGGTCAGCCTCTCGGCCCGATGGCCAAGGCTCGGAATGGAGCCCATCAGGCCCCGCGTATAGGGATGATTGGCGTGCTTGATCACGTTGTGCACCGGCCCGATCTCGGCGACACGACCGGCATACATGACGGCGACGCGATCCGCAGTCTCGGCGATGACACCCATGTCGTGCGTCACCAGCATGACCGCGGTGCCGTGGTCGCGGCAGAGACGTTTCAGGAGGGAGATGATTTGCGCCTGGATCGATACGTCCAGCGCCGTGGTCGGCTCGTCGGCCACGATCAGACGCGGCCCGGCACACAGGGCGAGCGCGATCACCACGCGCTGGCGCATGCCGCCCGAGAACTGATGCGGATAGTGGTCGATGCGCTGCTCGGCGCCCGGAATGCCCACTTCCTTCAGAAGATCGATGGCTCGCTTGCCGGCCTCGGCAGCCGACATCGGCCGGTGCGTCTGGATGGTCTCGACGAGTTGGCGGCCCACTGAATAGAGCGGATTGAGGCTGGTCAGCGGGTCCTGGAAGATCGCCCCGATGCGCGCGCCGCGGATCTTGCGCATCTCCTCGTAGGGCAGATTGTCGATGCGCCTCCCCTCCAGGCGGATCTCGCCGCTGGCGATCCGGCCGGGTGGTTCGAGCAGGCCGATGATGGCGTTGCCGGTGAGCGACTTGCCCGCCCCCGATTCGCCCACCACCCCCAGCACCTCGCCGGGAGCGATATCGAAAGACACGTCGTCGACGGCGAGCAACGTGCCTCGCCGCGTCGGGAACTCGACGCGCAGGTTCCTCACCTCGAGAAGGGGCGCATTGCTGGAGCGAGCCGCCATCAGATGCTCCCCGCCTTCCCGGCCGCCACCGGGAAGTCCCGACGATCGCCCGAGACGGCCCCGGCCTTCGGCTCCAGGGCGATGCCATATGTGGTCATGCTCATCGCAGCTTCGGATTGAGGGCGTCGCGCAGCCAGTCGCCTAGCAGGTTCACGGCGAGGACCAGCAGAGCGAGCGTGGCGCCCGGAAAGACGGTGATCCACCACTCGCCGGACTGCAGCAGTTCGTTGCCGATCCGGATCAGGGTGCCGAGCGAGGGTTCCGTCGATGGCAGGCCTACGCCCAGGAAGGACAAGGTCGCCTCGGTGATGATGGCGAGCCCTAGGTTGATGGTGGCGATCACCAGAACCGGCCCGGTGACGTTGGGCAGGACGTGACGCACCATGATCAGGATCGGCGACAGGCCGATCACCCGCGCCGCCTGCACGTATTCCTTGTTCTTCTCCACCAGGACGGAGCCGCGCACCGTGCGCGCATACTGGACCCAGAAAGAGAGACCAATGGCGCCGACGATGACGATCGTGGCGATCTCGTCATGGCGCTCCGCGGAGATCAGGCCGCGCACGACGCCGTCGATCAGCAGCGCCACGAGGATGGCGGGAAAGGTCAGCTGAACGTCGGCGATGCGCATGATCAGCGCATCGACTGCGCCGCCGAAATAGCCGCTGACGAGGCCGAGCGTAATGCCGATCGTCATCGCGACGATCACCGACGCAAAGCCCACGATCAGCGACAGGCGCGTCCCGTACATGATGGACGACAGCACATCCCTGCCCTGGTCGTCGGTGCCGAGCGGAAAGGACCAGTCGCCATCGGGCGACACGAGAACCGGCGGCTTCAGGCCGTCACTCAGGCTGAGTGTGCTGGGATCGAACGGCGTATGGGGCGCGATGACCGGCGACAGGAACGCCATGGCGATGATGAAAACGGTCACGACGGCCGCCGCCATCGTGGTCGCGGACGACTTGAAGCTCCACCAGATGTCGCTGTCGGCGGCATGATGGAGCCACTGGCCGAAGACGCTGCGGGCGGCCATGTCAGTGCGCTCCGGCGCGACCGCCGACCTGGGAGCGCAGGCGCGGGTCCACGGCGAAATAGAGCAGGTCGACGGCAAGGTTGATGATCACGAAGAACAGCCCGATCAGCATCAGGTAAGCCGCCATTACCGGGATGTCGGCAAACTGCACCGACTGGATGAAGAGCTGCCCCACGCCCGGCCAGGCAAACACGGTTTCCGTGACCAGGGCGAAAGCAATCAGCGAGCCAAGCTGCAGGCCTGCGACGGTGATGACCGGCACCAGCGTATTCTTGAGCGCGTGGCCGAA
The DNA here is from genome assembly GCA_018240685.1 of Pseudomonadota bacterium. Classification (GTDB taxonomy): domain Bacteria; phylum Pseudomonadota; class Alphaproteobacteria; order Reyranellales; family Reyranellaceae; genus Reyranella. The sequence goes on from JAFEFG010000010.1 coordinate 45,773, forward strand.
ATTGATCGCCCGGTTGGAGAGTCCGCGGGCGCGCGCGAACTTGATGTAGTCGGTGCGCATCACCTCGAGCATCTCCGACCGGACCAGCCGCATCAGCAGCGTGAGCTGGAACAGGCCCAGCGTGATCGAAGGCAGAATCAGCGCCTCGATGCCCTTCCAGCGCAGGAAGTTGGTCGTCCACCAGCCGATGGTCACGGTCTCGCCGCGGCCGAAGGACGGCAGCCAGTGCAGGATCACCGAGAAGAACAGGATCAGGAGGATGCCGATCAGGAAGGTCGGCAAGGACACGCCGATCAGGGAGACCGCCTGGAATGCCCGGCTGCTCCAGTGCCTGGGATAGAGGCCCGTATAGACCCCCATGGGTACCCCCACCAGCAAGGCAAACATGGCGGCGCAGAACGACAATTCCAGGGTCGCCGGCAGGCGCTCGAGGATCATGCGGCTGACCGGCTCCGAGGTACGATAGCTCAGCCCGAACTTCCCCTGGGCCGCATTGGCGATGAAGTGGATGAACTGGAGGGGCGCCGGCTCATTGAGGCCGAGCTTCTGGCGCAACGCCTCGCGCTCTACGGCCGGGGTATCCTGGCCAACCATCGCGTTGATGGGATCGCCGACGTAGCGGAAGAGAAAGAACGACACCAACCCGACCGTCAGCAGCACGGCGACGGATTGCGCGAGACGTCTGAGGATAAATGCAAGCATTTCCGGGAAAACTGACCGTCCGGGGCCAAGCCCGGGCGGAATTACGCCATAAACGAAACCGGCTCCGGCCGCAATTGGCCGGAGCCGATCATCGTCGGTCTCTGCTCTACTTCACGTTGACGAAGCGGAGCGGGAAGGTGTTGTCGGCCGGCTGGACCAGGTCGACGTTCTTGCGCATCGCCCAGACCAGCGCCTGCTGGTGCAGCGGGATGTACGCATAGTCGTCGACGTAGATCTTGGTGGCCTCGTGGATCATGGCGTCGCGCTTGGCCTTATCCGTCTCGACCTCGATCTTGTCGGCAAGCGCGTCGAACTTCGGATTCGAGTAGCCGCCCACGTTGTAGAGGCCCTTCTTGCGCTTGATGTCCGGCGTCTGGATCAGCTGCTCGAACACGTTGTGCACGTCGTAGGTCGTGCCCGGCGACCAGCCCAGCATAAAGAAGCTGGTCTTGTTGGGCTTGCCGTCGCTGGTGCTGCGCAGGATCTTGGCGAAGTACAGGTTACGCGTCTGGGCACGCAGGTTCACCTTGACGCCGATCTTGGCCAGCATCGACACGACCGCCTGACAGATCTTCTCGTCGTTGACGTAGCGATCGTTGGGGCAGTCCATGCCGACTTCGAAGCCGTTCGGATAGCCCGCGTCAGCGAGCATCTTCTTGGCCTCGTCCGGCTTCAGAAGCGGCGGCCGCTTGTCGAGATCCTTGGTGTAGCCGTTGATGCCGGGCGCCACCATCAACGCCGTCGGGAACGATTGGCCGCGCATCACGGTGCGCTTGATCGCATCGACGTCGATCGAACGGTACATCGCCTCGCGAACGCGCTTGTCTTTGAACGGATTCTTGCCCTTCACGTTCGACTCGACCAGTTCGTCGCGCTCCTCGTCGAAGCCGAGATAGACGACGCGGGTCTCCGGCCCTTCGAGGACCTTGATGTTCGGGTCCTTCTTGAGGTTGTCGGTGTCCGCCGGCGGCACCTCGTAGGTCATGTCGATATCGCCGGCCTTGAGCGCGGCGATGCGGGTGGCGGCGTTGGGGACCGGCGTGAAGATCACCTCGGTCAGGTTGTGTACCGGCTTGTCCCACCACAGCGGATTGGGAACGAGGATCGTCTTTTCACCCGCGCGGCGCTCCTTGAGCATGAACGGGCCGGTGCCCATCGCGTTGCGGGTCGCGAAGTTCTCCTCGTTCTTGATCATGTCCGCCGCATGGACGGCGTTGTTCTTCTCGCACCACGCCTTCGACATGATGCTGATCGATGCCCACTTGTCGACGAGGAGCGGATCCGGAACGCTGGTCTCGACCTCGACGCGAAGATCGTTGACCTTCTTGATCGACTTCAGCGTCGAGAAGTTGCCGTTCACGTTCGAGCCCGGGCCGTTGGCGCGGTTGATCGAAAAGATCACGTCATCCGCGGTGAACGGCGTGCCGTCACTGAACTTCACGTTCGGGCGCAGGTCGAAGAACCAATGAGTGGGGTCCGTCTGACCCCACTTCACCGCCAGCGCCGGCTCGAGCTTGAGATTCTTGTCGCGCCGTACCAGCGGGTCGTAGATGTTGGCGGTGAAGGTCAGCAGGAACGTTTCCTGACGCGCATACGGGTCCATCGAGCTGACGTCGCCCGAATTGGCCCAGCGGAACGTCTTGGCGCTCGCTGCCGTGCCAGCAAGCGTAAGGCTGGCGAGAACGACAGCCGTCGCCGCCACGGAATACCGCAAACGAAATCTCATCCTAAAAACCCCTCCAGAGCGTCGTCAGCAATGACCGGCACGGCGGACTCCCCTCACACCTGCCCATGCATCGACGCATAACTGCAAGTTGCACCGCCTGTGTCGGGCCGTCAATTACACAAACGTTCCCGAGACACTACGTCCGCATGTAACTCCCAAGGACGCACCCGATCCCGGCACCGCGCTTCATCTGCACGATAACTGCGCGGACCTCCCCGGCCGGGAGGCCATCCGTGTCTCCAGTTGTCGCCGAACTGGCACAACTCTTGATCAGTACTTCTCTCTTCACCTCAGATCAGTTTGCGAACCGCAGGTAGTTCTCCCCCAGGACACCCGCGAGGGCTTCGCCCGTGAAGCCCTGGCGCTCGAGCGCGGCGACAAGCTCGCCAAATTGCTCCGGCTGAAAGAAATCCCACGGCGGCTGCGGATAGCCGCGCGGCCAGCGGCCTCGCGCGGTATGGAAGAAGCCGTAGTCACTGCCTTCGAGATACATGAAGTCGAGGCCCAGCCCGACGCGCTCGGCACCTGCGACGGTGGCGACATGTGCCGCGTGTTCGGCGATAGCCTGGGGAATCCCGGGTCCGTCAGCGCCGAGGAACATCCCGGCGCCGTTGATGCCGATATATCCGCCGCGTGCGGCGCAAGTGCGGATCTGGTCGTCGCTGATATTGCGCTCATGATCGAAGAGCGCGCGGGCGTTGGAGTGGGAGAAGATGGGCGCACGCCTGAGCGGCGCCTCCAATGCTTCGAACGATGTGCGAACGCCGCAGTGGCTGAGGTCGACGATCATGCCGACTTCATCCATGCGCTCGATCAACCTGCGGCCATAGGCGGTCAAGCCGCCATCGCGCTGCTCATGACAACCATCGGCGAAGGCGTTGCCCTCGTTGTACGCCAGGATCGCCCGTCCCACCCCTGCCGCCTTGAAAGCCTCGACCAGATCGAGGCTCGGCACGAACGGTGTCGCCGTCTGGAAATGCAGCGAAACCGACAGGACGCCATCGCGCCGCGCGGTCTCGATCTCGTGGACACTGTCGACCACACGCACCCAGTCCCGGTGTGCCGCGAGCTCGCGACGCAGGAAGCCGACGCGGGTCAGCGCCTCGAGCGGCCCCTCGTTGCCAGCGGCGGCCGTGAGCGAGATATGATCGACGCCGCTGTGCCAGAAGCGGCGGAGCTGCTGGCCGAGATCCGCACCATCGGGCAGAAGATGTTTCGCCCATGGCAGCAGGCCATCGCATACGATGGTCTCTGCGAGCCAGGGGCGGCCCTCACGCCACTGCGGTACCAGTCGGCTGGGCATTGCACTCATGCGCGCAACGCCGCGCGCACGCGTGCGCCCAGTCCGTGAAGCCGGTCGACCGGTTCGTTGGCAAAGACGAAGCGAATGTACTCGGCGCCGTGAATCTCGCCCCAGCCGGTCATGGCGGTGGCACAGACGCCCTGCTCGAGCAGGCGATCCGACATCGTCGCGCCATCGAGACCGTAATCGCTGACCCGCAGCAGCAACGACCATCCACCGGCCGGCAAACCGAACGGCAGGCCACGCAGTTCCCGCACGACCGTGTCGCGCCGCCGCTCGAGTTCGCCGACATATGCGGGCAGAGTCTGATATGAGCGCGTCAGGGCCACTGTGGCGGCTCCTTGCGCGATGCCCACGGGAACGACCACGTTGGCGAGCGATACGGCGACGAGGTCCGGCATCAGCCAGTCCGGCGCAACCGTCCATCCGACCCTCCAGCCGATCATCCGCAGTTCCTTCGACGCGGCACCGACAGTGATGGTACGCTCCGCCATCCCCGGCAACCCGGCGGGATGGATCAGCTTGCGGTTGTCGAACAGCAGCCGCTCCATGGCGCTGTCGAGGATCAGCAGCAAGTTCTGGCGGACACATAGTTCGGCAACCACATTCCAGTCGTCGGCATCGAGCACGCCGCCACTCGGCATCGACGGCGACATGAGGAGCATCGCGCGCGTCGCCGGCCCGACGGCTTTCCGCATCGCCTCGCGGTCGAGCCGCCATTCACCCTCCGGCGTAAAGGTGAATGGCACTTGCCTGGGGATGCCTCCCGCCACGCGCACGCGATTGAGCAGCCCCGCATAGGTCGGGTCGGTGACAATCACCTCGTCGCCGACCTCGATCGTCGCCAGCAACGCGTTGAGGATGCCGGACAGTCCGCCCGCCGAGATGACGCAGTTGTCAGACGAGTAGGAGACGCCCGATAGCGCCGAGACATGGCTGGCTGCAGCCTGGCGCAGCGCATCCTGCCCGACGAACGGCAGATAGCTGTTGGCGGCATCCTCGGCCGCTGCCTGGCGCGTTCGCTGCACCGCCTCGGGATCGGGAGGAATGTCGGTATCCAGATTTTCCAGCCGCAGGAAATCGCGCCCGGACGCGTCAGCGATCGACCCCATGCGGTCCACGCCGATACCAGCGACGTGCTTCAAGCGGGCAGGACGTGTATGGTGCATCTTCAACTCGATCAATAATAGATTATCTATAATAATGCCAATGCTAGACGAGTCAACCGAGGACGACCGGTCCCTTGCCGCCCGGATTGCACGTGCGCTGGCGGCGCAGATCGTTTCCGGCGCGCTCAAGCCCGGCGAACGGCTTCGCCAGGACCAGATCGCGCAGGCCTTCAAGGCGAGCCATGTACCGGTGCGCGAGGCCTTTCGAAGGCTCGAGGCGCAAGGTCTGGTGGTCACGGAACCCCGCCGGGGCGTACGGGTTGCCCGTCTAGACCCGAGCGATGTCATGGAAGTGGCCGAGATACGCGCTTCGCTGGAGGCGCTGGCGCTGCGTCACGCCGTCCCGAAGCTGGCGGCGTCAGACCTCGATCGCGCGCGCCAAGCGCTGGAGAACTGCATCGGCAAGACCGAGGTCGCCGACTGGGAGGCCGCCAATCGCGCCTTCCACGAATCCATCACGACGCCCTGCGGCCTGCCCCGCCTCAACGCGGCGATCGCCGACCTCCACCGCACCAGTGCACGCCATCTTTTCGCTACGTGGCAGACGCTCGACTGGCAGCCGCGCTCCGACGACGAGCACCGCGCCATCCTCAAGGCGATCGAGGCAAAGCAAGTCGACACCGCTGTCGAGCTCCTGTCCAAGCACGTCCTCGAAGCCGGACACGCATTAGCGGCCGCACTTGAGAAACAATAGGGTCCGGCGGGTTGGACAGGCGCCGCTCAAGCCCGCTATCGTTTTGCGACAGCGTATTTTTCAGAGGGTGAGCCATGAACGACGTTTCGCGCAGTTTCCGAGGTAATTCCAATGCCGCCCGCGACATTGCGCATCACCTTCATCCCTACACCAACTTCAGGAAGCACGAGACGACCGGTCCCCTGACCATCGTGCGCGGCCGTGGCGTCTATGTGATGGACGACGACGGCAAGGAGTACATCGAGGGCATGGCCGGCCTCTGGTCGGCGGCGCTGGGCTTCAGCAACGAACGCCTGGCGACGGTCGCCTACGAGCAGATGAAGCAGCTGCCGTTCTATCACGCCTTCAACCAGCGCAGCCACGAACCGGCGATCAACCTCGCCGAGAAGCTGAAGGCGATGGCGCCGGTGGAGATGTCGAAGGTGTTCTTCGCCAACTCCGGCTCCGAGGCCAACGACACCGTCGTGAAGATGGTGTGGTACATGAACAACGCGCTGGGCCGGCCGAACAAGAAGAAGATCATCGCCCGCACCAAGGGCTATCACGGCGTGACGGTCGCGGCCGCCAGCCTGACCGGTCTGCCGAACAACCATCGTTCGTTCGACCTGCCGATCGCCAACATCCTGCACACGAGCTGCCCGCACTACTACCGCTTCGGCAAGGACGGCGAGACCGAGGAGCAGTTCGCGACGCGTTGCGCGGAGGAGCTGGAGCAGCTCATCCTGAAGGAAGGCGGCGCCGACCATGTCGCGGCGATGATCTGCGAGCCGGTGATGGGCGCCGGCGGCGTGATCGTGCCGCCCAAGGGCTACTACGAGAAGATCCAGGCCGTGTGCCGCAAGTACGACATGCTGTTCGTCGCCGACGAGGTGATCTGCGGCTTCGGGCGCACCGGCAATGTCTGGGGCTGCCAGACGCTGAACATCCAGCCGGACATCCTCACCTGCGCCAAGGCGCTGTCGGCCTCGTTCCTGCCGATCTCCGCCGTCATGGTGAACGACAAGGTCTATCAGGCGCTGGCGAGCGAAAGCGACAAGATCGGCACCTGGGGCCACGGCTTCACCTACTCGGGACACCCGGTGGCGGCCGCGGTCGCGCTCGAGACGCAGAAGATCTACGACGAGATCGACCTGTTCGGCCACGCCAAGCGGCTGAGCCCGGTGTTCCAGAAGCACATCGACTCTTTCGCCGACCATCCGCTGATCGGCGAGGCAATGAGCATCGGCATGGTGGGCGCGCTCGAGATCGTCGCCGACAAGAAGACCAAGGCACCGTTCGATGCAGCGACCGTGGGCGCGGGCAATCGCGTCTACAACCATGCCGTCCAACACGGCCTCTTCATCCGCAACATGGGCGACCGGGTCGCCATCTGCCCGCCCCTGATCATCAACGAGGCGGAGCTGACCGACCTGTTCGGACGGCTGCGCCAGTCGCTCGACGACGCGCTGGCGGACCTCCGTTCGGAAGGCCTGTTCAAGGGCTGACGTGGCCGATCCGTCGGAACAGGCCGGCGGAGCACCGGAAGTGGACCCGCCGGCCGGCACGAGCCGGCGGATCCGGAAACGGGCGGTGTGGGCGGTTTCGCTGTTCGCCGCCTCGGTCATTCCGACCATCGTCGGCGTGGGGATGACCCTGACCCCGGGCGATCATGTCAACATCGCCTTCGTCTTCGCCCTCGCCTTCTGGGGAGCGGGCGTCCTGATGGCCCTTACGGCCGCGTTTCCAACCCTGCGCCACTGGGATGCGCTTCCCGCTCCGACGCGATGGCTCGGAGTGCTTCCAATGCTTACGATTTCCCTGTTCCTGAGCGTCGCGCTGGTCCTTGCCTCCCTGCCCTAAGCGAAACCGTAGTCGCGAACGATTCGCAATTGGCCGTCGCCGAGGTTGACATCGGTCAAGGCATCGGCCCCTTCCGCGACGAAAATGCGAATGCAGGCAAAATTGGAAGCCCACTAAGATTGACGCCAGGGGCACTACAGAAAATGAATTACGAAGCCTTTTTCACCGGACACCTCGATCGCCTCCGCGACGAGGGCCGGTATCGTGTGTTCGCCGAGCTGGAACGAGTGGTCGGCGCCTTTCCGCGCGCCCGTTTCCATCGCAAAGGAACGCCCGCGAAGGACGTCACGGTCTGGTGCAGCAACGATTACCTGGCAATGGGCCAGCATCCGGCCGTCCTCGAGGCCATGCAATCGGCGGCCGGAGCCCAGGGATCGGGCGCCGGTGGCACGCGCAACATCTCGGGGACCAATACCTTCCACACCGCCCTCGAAGATGAACTCGCCGCGCTGCACGGCAAGGACGCGGCGCTGATCTTCACTTCGGGCTACGTGGCCAATGAGACCACGCTGCAGACCCTGGGCGCCCTCCTGCCCGGCTGCGAGCTCTACTCCGATTCCTTCAATCACGCCTCGATGATCGCCGGCATCCGGCATTCGGGTGCCGTCCGCAAGATCTTCCGGCACAACGACCTCGGCCATCTCGAGGAGTTGCTGGCCGCAGCCGATCCGAAGACCCCCAAGATCGTGGCATTCGAATCGGTCTATTCCATGGACGGCGACGTCGCGCCGATCGGCGAGATCTGCGATCTCGCCCACCGCTACGGCGCCCTCACCTATCTCGACGAGGTCCATGCCGTGGGCATGTACGGCGATCGGGGTGCGGGCGTGGCCGAGCGCGACGACGTCCTCGACAAGGTCGACATCGTGCAGGGCACGCTCGCCAAGGCCTTCGGCGTCGTCGGCGGCTACATCGCCTCGAGCGCCGCCACGGTCGATTTCATCCGCTCCTGCGGGTCGGGATTCATCTTCACCACGTCCATGCCGCCCGCCATTGCGGCGGCCGCGCTTGCCAGCATCCGCTATGTCAGCAGCCATCCGGAACTGCGCGTGCGGCACCAGGAGCGCGCGGCGACGCTGAAGCGGCGCCTGCTGGCGGCCGGTCTTCCGGCCATGCCGTCGACGACCCATATCGTTCCCGTATCGGTGGGCGATGCGGCACTGTGCAAGCAGGCCAGCGACCTGCTGCTCGAGCGGCACGACATCTATGTCCAGCCGATCAACTATCCCACCGTTCCCCGCGGCACCGAGCGGCTGCGCCTGACACCGACGCCGCTGCATTCGGACGAGCATATCGCCCGCCTCATCTCGGCCCTCCAGGACGTGTGGCAGACGCTGGGTCTCGGCCGCCGCGCCGCAGCGGAGTAGCTATTCCACCGTCCGCATCGACCACAGACGCGAGCGGACGAGGACGACGACGATCAGCACGGCCATACCCACGGCCGGCATCACCAGAGCCGCGCGCAGGCCCCAGAGGGCGCCGATGGCACCCGTGAGGAAGGCACCGATCGGACCGCCGCCACCCAGCCCGAGCTGGAACAGCGACATCAGGCGGGCGCGGTGCGTGGCAGGGGCGACGATCTGCACGACGGTGCGGCTCTGCGTCATCGTGATACCGGCACCGATGCCCCAGACGAAATTCAGCGCCGCGAAGAGCGGGAACGGCGGCAAGGTGGCCAGCAGCGCCAGCACCACGGCACCGGTCGTCACGGCACATCCGATCAGGCGTCCCCGCAGCGTCAGACGCCGCGCCAGCGCGGCAAAGGTGATGCTGGCGACGATCGTCGCGGCCCAGAAGGCGAAATTGACGAGCGAAAGGTCGAACGCGCCGCCGTGGTAGTGGTCCCGCACCGCAAGCGGCAGGATCGCCATGAACGGCCCCACATAGAAGATCCCGACACCGAGATTGAGCAGCAGCACCGGCCAGATCTGCTCCGACCGGGCCGCGACCGAGATGCCCTCGCCCACGCTGCGCCAGAACCCCTGCTTCTCCGCGACCGGATGAGCCGGCGGATCGGGAAGCCGCCGCACGAAGACCATGCCTGCCAGCACAAGCGCCGCGTGAAGCGCGAGGAGCGGCACGGGCCCCAGCCAGTCGGCCGACGAGGCGCAGGCGATGCCGGTCAGCTGACCGGCGAACTGCAGGGCCGTGGCGAGCGCTACGGCGCGGGGCAAACCGACGCCCGCCGCGACGACGGGCAGCAGCGCGTCCCGGGTCGGCACGGCAAAGGCACTGATGGATCCCGCGGCAAGCGCATAGGCGATCAGCAGCGGATAGCTGAGGCCGCCCGCCCATAGCACGAACGCCAGCACGACCGGCGGAACCGCGTAGCCCAGATGATAGCGCAGCAGCAGACGACGGGGATTGCCCCGATCGGCCACGAGGCCTCCCAGCGGCAGGAACAGGAGCGAGGGCGCCATGATTGCGGCCTGCGCCACGCCGACGGCGAACGCATCGAGGCGCAGCACGACGGCGACCAGCCACGGGAACAGAACCATCTGGATGCCCAGAGGCACGAACCAGCTGGCCAGCCCGGCAAGATAGGCCGGGAACACGGTGGTCAGGCCGTGGTCAGGCTGCGAGCAGGATGCTCTGTTCGCGTTCGAGGACGCGCTTCACCGCCGGTCGCGCCAGCATACGGTCCTTCCAGGCGGTGTAGTTCTTCAATTCGCCCATCGGCAGGCCGATACGCTTGCCCCAGCCGTAGAAGACGAGCGCATAGCCGTCGACGACGCTGAACTCGTCGCCCAGGATCCATTGCTTGCCGGCAAGCAGCCCGTCGATCTCCTTCAGCGCGGCCAGGAAGTTCTCGCGCCCCGTGGCCTTGAGGTTTTCATAGACCGCGGGATCGGTCGCAAAGCGCTCCGGCCGGCCGATATGGGTGAAGGCCGGATGGACGTTGTTGGAGAACCACGCCATCAGCGAGATCGCATGCGCCCGCTTGAGCGGATCCTTGGGCATGAGGTGCGGCGCGTACTTGGCCGCGATGTAGTCGAGGATCGCCGTGTTCTCGACGATGGCCCCTTCGTCGGTCACCAGGGCAGGCACGCGGCCGCGCGGATTGATCTTGAGATACTCCGGCGTCCTCTGCTCGCTCTTGGCGAAGGAGAGAGCCTGCGAATCGTACTTGGTGCCGCTTTCCTCCAGGCCGATATGCGACGCCGTCGAGCAGGCGCCGGGTGCGTAGTAGAGCTTGAGCATGTCTCTCTCCCGGAGATCTCAGAGTGGAAGGCTGGCCTTGCCGTCCCGCACGCGGTGCAGGAATTCGCGGCCGACCTTGACGCGCTTCTGGCCGTCATATTCGACGATGTCGGCGGTGGCGTAGGTTTCCGTCCAGTTCGACGGCAGGAACGAGCCCGTGCCGACGACGTCGATGGGCGCCTTGGCTTCAGCCATGACGCGGCACTTGGCCGGCCCGAAGCCCGAAGAGGCCACGATCTTGACCGCCTTGAAGCCGGCGCGGTCGAGTTCGTCGCGCAGATGGAAGATCGCTGCCGCCGACACACCGGTGCCGACGAGATAGCGAAGCTCCTCCTCGCTGCGATAGCCGCGGATCGATTCCGGTGAAAAGCGCTCGAGAACCGCATAGGACGAGGCCGGATCAAGGCCTTCGATGTAGCGGCCGCCAGTCGTATCGAGGCGGAACGACAGCATCCCCCTGGCAGCAAGTTCCGGAAACCGCCGGCAGACCTCGAGCGAGTCGGAGATCTCGCGCGCGAAATAGTCGGCGAGAACCGTCATCGGCTCGTCGGGGAAGGTCTCGTGGAACATCTCGGCCGCGCGCACCGTCGACCCCGCATAGCCGATCAGGGCGTGCGGCATGGTCCCCAGGCCCTCGTTGCGGCCGAAGAAATGCGCCGTGGCATGGGTGGCGTTTCCGATGAAGCCGATGGCGCCCACTTTGCGCTTGGCGCGAGCCGAGCCGACCGAAGCGGCGTAGGCCATCATCTCCGCCATCTCCTTGCCGGCGCAATGGCGGGCGTCCATGGCGAGGAAGGCCGCCTTCGGCATGTCGGCGCACATGGTCCAGGCGTTGTAGGCGGCGACGCAGGCCGGCCCCAGCTTCTGCAGAAAGATCGTCTCGAGATCGACCAGGTGAAAGAACGAGCCCGTGACGTACATCATCGGCTCGCCCGCGCCGACCCACTTGCCTTCGATGTAGCGCAAGTCGATCTCGACCTTGGTCCCGCGCTCGCCGACGGTCTGCGTCAGCCAGTCGAGCGCCAGCCGCGGCGCGAAGACGACCGGCCGCCGCATGAAGATCGCATAGGTGACACGGCAGTCGCCGAACTTGCTGATCACCTGCTTCGTACGGTTGAAGTAGTGATCGGTGTATTGCTCGATCTCGCCATTGGCGGGATGTGCCATCGCCAAATCCCCCGACCTATCGTGCCCAGGGCGCCTGAGGATGCGCCATGCTTCTCGGATGCGTCATAGGCCCTCCCCTGGCCTTGAACCTGCGCCGTTCAGACGGCGGCGCGGGCCCGCTGGATTTCCAGCCGCTCGGCCTTGAGCTGCTCGGCAAGCAGGAACGCGAGTTCCAGCGCCTGGCTGGCATTGAGCCGCGGATCGCACTGCGTCTCATAGCGCTCCGCAAGATTCTCGACCGTGATGTCGACGGCGCCGCCGATGCATTCGGTCACTTCCTGCCCGGTCATCTCGAAATGCACGCCGCCCGGATGCGTTCCCTCGGCGCGATGCGCGGCGAAGAAATCCTTCACCTCGGTCAGGATCGCGTCGAAGAGGCGCGTCTTCTTGCCATTGGCAGCGGTGATGGTGTTGCCGTGCATCGGGTCGCACGACCAGACGACCGAATAGCCCGACCGCTTCACCGCCCGCAGCAGCGGCGGCAGCTTGTCCGCCACCTTGTCCGCCCCCATGCGCACGATGACGACGAGGCGTCCGGGCTCGTTGGCGGGGTTGAGGGCCTCGATCAGGCGCAGCGTGTCGTCGATCGACAGCGACGGCCCGGCCTTGAAGCCGAGCGGGTTCCGCACGCCGCGCAGGAACTCGACATGGGCACCGTCGGGCTGGCGCGTGCGGTCGCCGATCCAGAGCATGTGCGCCGAACAGTCGTACCAGTCGCCGGACGTCGAATCGACGCGGGTGAGCGCCTCCTCGTACGGCAGCAGCAACGCCTCGTGGCTGGTGAAGAAGTCGGTCTCGGCGATCTGCGGCGTCGTCGCCGACGTGAGCCCGCAGGCGGCCATGAAGTTGAGCGTCTCGTCGAGGCGCGCCGCCAGATCCTGGTAGCGGGCGGAAGCCGGCGAGTTGCGGACGAAGTCGAGGTTCCAGCGGTTGACCTCGTGCAGGTCGGCATAGCCGCCCTGGGCGAAGGCGCGCAGCAGGTTCAGCGTCGCCGCCGACTGGTTGTAGGCCTGCACCATGCGCTCGGGATCGGGACGGCGCGCCTCGGCCGTGAACTCGAAGCCGTTGACGTTGTCGCCGCGGTAGGACGGCAGCTCCACGCCGTTCACCTTCTCGGTCGGCGACGAGCGCGGCTTGGCGAACTGACCGGCCATGCGGCCGAGCTTCACCACCGGCACGCCGGCGCCGTAGGTCAGGACGACCGCCATCTGCAGGAGCACGCGGAACGTGTCGCGGATGTTGTTGGCGCTGAAGTCGAGGAAGCTCTCGGCGCAATCGCCGCCCTGCAGCAGGAAGGCCTCGCCGGCGGCGACCTTGGCCAGCGCCGCCCGGAGCTTGCGGGCCTCGCCCGCGAACACCAGCGGCGGATAGCGGCGCAGGCGCGCCTCGGCATTCGCCAGCACTTCGGCGTCCGGATAGACCGGCATCTGCTGAGCCGGCCGGCTGCGCCAGCTCGTCGGCGTCCAGTCGGCGGCGCTGGAACTGCGGGACTGCGCTTTCGCGGCCGCCGCGGACGGTCCCTGAATCGCGGTCATCTAATCCTCCTGCTCCCAAGACCGGAAACCGGTCATTTGGGGTGGGTGAACCTATACGTGCTGTGGATAAAACGCCAGATGGCGCCGGCGCCGGTCTGCCCTATTCCGCCGCCGCCTTCCGAGGAGCGGGTTCAGCGCGCGCCGTACGCATGGTGACGAACTCCTCGCCGGCGGTGGGATGGATCCCCACCGTCGCATCGAACTGCGCCTTGGTAGCGCCGGCCTTCACCGCGACGGCCAGCCCCTGGATCAGTTCCGCGGCATCGTCGCCCACCATATGGACGCCCACCACCCGGTCGGTCGCGGCTTCCACGATCAGCTTCATGAAGGTCCGCTGCTCGCGGCCGGCCAGCGTGTACTTCATCGGCCGGAAGGCAGCCGTGTAGACGCGCAGTTCGCCCAGCGTGCGGACGGCCTCCTCTTCCGTCAGCCCGACATTGGCGAGTTCGGGCTGGCAGAACACGGCCGATGGCACGTTGCGATGGTCGGGCTTGCGCGGCTTGTTGCCGAACACGGTGTCAGCGAAGCAATGCCCCTCCATGATCGCGACCGGCGTCAGGTTGATCCGGTCCGTCACATCGCCGACCGCCCAGATGTTCTCCACGGTGGTCTTCGACCATTCGTCGACGGCGATCGCGCCCGCCTTGTCGAGCTGTACGCCAACCTTCTCCAGGCCGATGCCGGCCGTGTTCGCCGCGCGGCCCGTCGCATACATGACAAGGTCCGTCTCGAACATGCTGCCGCTCGGCGTGTGGAGCCGGAACGGTGCCTTGCCGTCGGTGGCCTCGATGCGCGCGATCTCGGTCTCGGTCCGCATGCGGACGCCGCTCTTGGCCAAGGCCTCATGGACGAAGGTGCGGCATTCGTCGTCGAACCCGCGCAGCACCCGGTCACGCCGCAGCACGAGATCGACCTCGCAGCCGAGACCGTTGAAGACGCCGGCGAACTCCACCGCGATATAGCCGCCGCCGACGATGGTGATGCGGCGGGGTAGCGGGTCGGGCAGATGGAACGCCTCGTTCGAGGTGATGGCGAGCTCGTGGCCGGGGATCGGCGGCACTTCAGGCCGGCCTCCGGTCGCGATGAGGATCTTGTCGGCGGTGAAGGTCTCGGCGCCGACCCCGATCGTGTGCCGATCGAGAAGGCGGCCTCGGCCCATGTGCAGCTTCACGCCCGCTCCGTCGAGCAGCCGCAGATAGACGCCGTTCAGGCGATCGACTTCCTTCTGGACGTTGTCGCGTAGCGTCGCCCAGGAGTGGGTCGGTTCCTGCAGCGACCATCCGTACGCCGCCGCATCCTCGAACTCGTGCGCGAATTTCGAGCCATACACCAGGAGCTTCTTGGGCACGCAGCCGCGGATCACGCAGGTGCCACCAACGCGGTAGTCCTCGCAGATGCCGACGCGCGCGCCGTGGCCGGCTGCGATGCGCGACGCCCGCACGCCCCCCGACCCGGCACCAATGACAAAGAGGTCGTAGTCGTACGCCATGGCGAAAACCCCGGAGAACAAAACCTCAACACGGCCATAATTCGGTCGCGGGTCGGACTATATCGGCCCTTAAAGCCGCGGGTAAGGGAACCGGAACGTGTTTTTCCGTATCCTGATACAACCATAGGATGCCATTCGATGCTGAAGATCATGCCCTTGGCTGCCGCCATCGCCCTTCTCGCCCAGCCCGTCTGGGCAGCCCCCGATCCCCAGCCCTCCCCTGCCGGCACGAAGCCGACGCGGCCCGCCCGAGGACTGATGCGTTACGACGCCAACGGCGATGGTGTCGTCGATCGCGCCGAATGGGACGCCGGCCAGGAAGCGCGCTTCAAGCAGCTCGACACGAACCGTGACGGCAAGCTCAGCCAGGACGAGCTGTTCGCCCGCACGCCCGCCTCGGCCGGCGACGTGCTGCCGAGCGACCGGCAGTTTCAGCGCCAGGCGGCCTATTTCAGCAGGCTCGACGCCGATAAGGATGGCTCGGTCTCCCGCACCGAGTTCATGTCGCAGGCAAGCCGCAACTTCGCCCGCTGCGACCTCAACAAGGATGGGCGCATCGATACGGCCGAGTGCCGCCAGGCGCTGCGCCGCAAGCCCGCCCAGCCGGTCAGCGTCGACCGCTAAAGCACGATGACTTTGCCTCGGCCGTCGTCCCGGCATTCGTAGCGGAGCAGCGCATGCGCCGGGACGATGGCGTGATCTGACGAAGGGTCATCGCGCTGCAGGGGCCGCAAAAAAGGCCGCCGGGACCGGCGGCCTTTTCGCTTCGATCGATGGGCGGCAGGCCGCTCAGGTGCTTTCGGCCGACATGATGTCGCCGAACAGCTCCCACGTCTGGCCCTTGAAGCGCGAGAGTTGCACCGCCTGGATCGGATAGAAGTCGGTCGCGCTCGTGCTGAGCGTGATGCCCGGCAGGAGGCACGGGATCCGTACCTTCTTGTAGCTGGCGGCCTGCTTCATCACGTTCTCGCGCGTGAGCACGTTGCCGCACATCTCCAGGGTCTTGCGCATCGTCGTGCACACGGCATAGGAGAAGACGTAGTTGGCGTCGGCCACGTTGGCGTCCGGCATCCACTTCTTCATGTAGGCATGCCAGGCCTTCATGTCCTCGTCGTTGTCCCACTGCTTGTCGGTGGGGTCCTTGAGGTAGGAAGCGGTGATGATGCCCTGGCTGTTGTCAAAGCCGGCCGGCTTCATCACCGACGCGACCGAGACCGAAACGTTGTTGAGGTACTGCGCGGGCTTCCAGCCGATCTCGCCGGCCTTGCGGATGGCCTGGGCGGCGAACTTCGGCGTCGCGATGTTGAAGAACACGTTCGCGCCGGAATCCTTGAGCTGGAT
>JAFEFG010000110.1 GCA_018240685.1 Pseudomonadota bacterium
TCATGGAGTGGTAGATGCCCGGCACGTGCTCCTGCACCCAGGGATTGACCAGGCGGTTCTTGTTGCCGCCCGGCGGGCCCTGGACCAGCGACACGGACTCGAGGCCGCCGGCGATCATCACCGGGACCTTGTCGACCAGCACGCGCTGGGCCGCCATCGAGATGGTCTGCAGGCCCGAGGAGCAGAAGCGGTTGACGGTCGCGCCCGAGACGCTGACCGGCGCGCCGGCGCGGATCGCCGCGACGCGCGCGACGTTGGAGCCCGTCGTGCCTTCCGGCGCGGCGCAGCCCATCAGCACGTCCTCGACCTCGCCCAGATCGAGCTTGGCGCGCTCGGCGGCGTGCTTGATCACGTGCGCACCCATATCGGCGCCGTGGGTGTCGTTGAAGATGCCCCGGAACGCCTTTCCGATCGGCGTGCGGGCGGTTGAGACAATGACGGCATCAGCCATGACAAAATTCCTCCAGTTCAATGAATCAGACGGTAGAGAACTTCTTGCCTTCCTGCACCAGCTTCTTGAGCAACGGTGCCGGCTCCCAGAACGGATCGCCGGAGGCATCGCGATATTTCAGCAGCGCGTCGTGGATGGCCTTGAGGCCGACCACGTTGTCGGCCCACCACATCGGGCCGCCGCGATAGACCGGCCAGCCGTAGCCGTTGACCCACACCACGTCGATGTCGAGCGAGCGCTGCGCCATGCCCTCGGCCAGGATCTTGGCGCCCTCGTTCACCATCGGATAGAGCGTGCGCTCCAGGATCTCCTGGTCGGAGATGGCGCGGCGGGTGATGCCGAGCTTCTTGGAGGTCTCCTCAATGATCTTCTCGACCTCGGGATCGGGGATCGGCGTGCGGTCGGGCAGGTTGTACTTGAAGTAGCCCGAGCCGGTCTTCTGGCCGAAGCGGCCGAGCTCGCAGATCGCGTCGGCGACGTAGCCGGCGTAGCGCACGTTGCGCTGCTCCTTCTCGTTCTTGCCCTGGCGGATGCGCCAGCCGACATCGTTGCCGGCAAGGTCGCTCATGGCGAACGGGCCCATCGGGAAGCCGAAGTCGTACAGCACCTTGTCGACCTGCTGCGGCAGCGCGCCTTCCTCCAGCATGTAGGCCGACTGGATGCCGCGCATGCGCAGCATGCGGTTGCCGACGAAGCCCTCGCAGACGCCGACCAGCACCGGGATCTTGCCGATCTTCTTGGAGAGCGACATCACGGTGGCGATCACGTCCTTCTCGGTCGCCTTGCCGCGCACGTTCTCCAAGAGCTTCATGACGTTGGCCGGCGAGAAGAAGTGCATGCCGATCACGTCGCCCGGCCGCTTGGTGTAGCTGGCGATCTGGTTCACATCGAGGCCGGAGGTGTTTGTGGCCAGGATCGCGCCCGGCTTGGCGACCTCGTCGAGCTTCTTGAAGACGCCTTCCTTCACTTCCATCGTCTCGAAGACGGCTTCGATGATGACGTCGCAATCCTTGAGGCCGTCATAGGAAAGCGTCGGCGTGATCAGCGCCATGCGCTTCTCGACGTCCTCGGCCTTCATGCCGCCGCGCTTGGCGGTGTTCTCGTAGTTGGTGCGGATCGTCTTGAGGCCGCGATCGAGCGCTTCCTGCTGCGCCTCGAGGATCGTGACGGGGATGCCGGCATTGGCGAAGTTCATCGCGATGCCGCCGCCCATCGTGCCGGCGCCGATGATGCCCGCAGTCTTGATCTCGCGCTGCGGCGTGTCCGCCGGCACGTCGAGAACCTTGGCTGCTTCGCGCTCGGCGAAGAAGTAGTAGCGCTGCGCCGCCGATTCCGACGACGTCAGAAGCTCCATGAAGAGCTCGCGTTCGCGCTTCATGCCCTCGTCGAAGGGCAGCTCGCAAGCAGCCTTCACGCACTTGATGATGTTCCACGGTGCCTTGAAGCCGCGGGCGCGGCGGGCGATCGCCTTCTCGGTCTCGGCGAAGAGGTCGGGCGATTCGAGCGTGACGGTGAGATCGCGTACGCGGCGGCGCGGCGCGTTCTGCGCCACCAGCATCTGCGCATGGGCCACGGCGCCGGCCAGCAGGTCGCCCTCGACCAGGGCGTCGATGATGCCCTTGCTCTTGGCCTCGGGGGCGGGGATGTGCCGGCCCGACAGGATGGCGTCGAGGGCGTACTTGGCGCCGGTGAGGCGCGGCAGGCGCTGCGTGCCGCCGGCTCCCGGCAGCAGGCCGAGATGCACTTCCGGCAGGCCGACGCGCGTGCTCGGCAGGGCGACGCGATAGTGGGCGCCCAGCGCGGTTTCCAGACCGCCGCCCAGCGGCGTGCCGTGCAGTGCCGCCACCACGATCTTGGGGCAGTTCTCCATGGTGGCGATGACGTCGTTCAGGTTGGCGCCCTGTGGCGGCTTGCCGAACTCGCGGATGTCGGCGCCGGCGATGAAGGTGCGGCCGCCGCCGATCAGCACGATGGCGTCGATGTTGGGGTCGCTGCCGAAAGCCTCGACACCGGCCTTGATACCGTCGCGCACGGCCGCGGCCAGTGCGTTCACGGGTGGATTGTTGATCGTGAGAATGCCGATCCGCCCCTGTGTGGAGCGAAGCACTGCGTCGGACATGGACCTCTTTCCTATCGTGAAGACCGTAGAAGGTGGACGGTCTTAGCAATCCCGGGGCGCCCCGCCCAGCGGGCAGTAGTTTCGCTTTGCGAAGAGACGGCTGGCCGTCCCGGCATGCGTCCCGATCCCGATCGCCGTGGCGTCCGGCACCAGGCCGGCATAGACAAGAGGCATGACCGTCACGCGACCGCGCATCGAGGGCTATGCCGTCATCTCCCGCGAGGGGATGATCGCGACCGTCGACGGCCAGTTTCCCGAGGAGATCAAGATCCCGGCCGACCACCAATTCTATCAGGACGCAGTCGACCGGGCCTCGGCCATCGTCAACGGGCGCCATTCCGCCGAGGGCGGACCGAAGGAGAAGCTGCGGCGGCGCCTCGTCGTGACGCGGCGCGTGAACGAGCCGACGGCCGATCCGCACAATCCGCGGGCGATTCTCTGGAATCCCGCGGCGACGCCCTTCGACGAAGCGTGGGGGCGGCTGGGCATCGCCGACGGCGTGGCGGCGGTGGTCGGCGGGACCAACGTGTTCGGCCTGTTCCTGGAGATCGGCTACGACGTCTTCTATCTGACGCGCACCGACGCCAGCGTGCCGCAGGGCCGGCCGGTCTTTCCGGGCGTCGGCACTGCCGCGACGGTGGAGGAGGTGATGGCGCGGCACGGCCTGGTGCGGCGCGGGACGCGCATGCTCGACGCCTCGGTGAACTGTCGCCTCGAGACCTGGGTGCCGGCGAAGGCCTAGGGGGCCTGCTCCAGGGTCGAGACTTCGTTGGTGAGCGTGGTGCGGCGCAAGTCGCGCACCTGGGTGTGATCGTAACGCCGGGCGCGATGCATGGTGACGCGGTTGTCCCATATCACCACGTCGTGCGGCTTCCAGGCATGGGCATAGACGAACTGCCGCTGGGTGGCGTGCTCGGTGAGGTCGCGCAGGAAGGCGCGTGCTTCGGGCACCGGCCAGCCCTCGATGCCGCCGGCGTGGCTCGACAGGTAGAGCGACAGCCGGCCCGACGAAGGATGACGCCGCACCAGCCGCTGCGGCACCGGCGCCCATTTGAGCCGCTCCTCGTCGGTGAAGTCGGTGAAGCCCAGGATGCCGCGCGAGAAGATCTGGCTGTGCCAGCAGATCAGGTCGTGCACCTCGCGCCTGGTGGCGTCGTCCAGCGCATCGTAGGCGGCGCGCATGTCGGCGAACTCGGTGTTGCCGCCCTCGGCCGGGATCGTGCGCGCCGAGAGGATGGAATACTTGGCCGGCACCGCCTTGAACGAGCTGTCGGAGTGCCAGAGCTGGTTGCCGATGCCGAACAGGCGGCGGCGATCGTCGCGGGCGACGACCCTGTTGTCCTTGTCGAGGTTGGAGATGTCGTTGAGGTCCATGCTCACGCGCCGCTCGTGCGGCTGGGCGATGTCGCCGGTCGCCGTCTCGAGCGGACCGAGCTGGCGGCTGAAGACGAGCTGGCTCGCATCGTCGAGATCCTGGTCGTGGAAGACCAGCACGCCGAACTCGTCCATGCCGGCATGGATGGCCGCGACGTCCGCGGCGGAGAGGGGACGCGTCAGGTCGACACCGGAGACTTCGCCCGCGAAGAACGCCCGGCCGACCCGATCGATGGGTTGGATGGCGATGGTCATAATTTAAGCCTAGCGCCGTTGCGGGGACGAGTCAGGTCGCTCTTTCGGCAGGGCCGACCATTCCGCGAACAGGCGGCCGTTGTCCTGGTCGAAGTGTTCGTCCAGCCCCCGGCACGACAGGATCCGCTCGACCCGGAAGTTGCGGTAGTCGGCGCGCAGCTCGCACCAGGCGCCGACCAGCGTGACATCTACATAGTAGGCCATGGCGATGGGCCAGATCGTGCGGTTGGTCCGCCGGTCCTTCTCGTCGGCATAGCCGATATGGAGCTTGCGGCTGTCGCGGATGGCCGCGCGCAGTTCGGCGAGGTCGACGCCCTTGGCCGCGACGGCGTCGCCCGGCGAGACGAAGATCGGCGGCGAGGCCAGGCGCGCCCGCAGTGCCTCCGGCAGCACCGTCGTCACCTTGGCGAACACGCTCTCGGCCGCCTCCTGCAGCTTGGGGTCGCGCAGCCGGCGCACCATCCGCGCGCCGACGGCGATCGCCTCGACCTCGTCGGCGGTGAACATCAGCGGCGGCAGGTCGAAGCCCTTGCGCAGGACATAGCCGACGCCGGCCTCGCCATCGATCGGGACGCGGCGCGCCTGCAGGGCGGCAATGTCGCGATAGATGGTGCGAACGGTGACCTCGAGATCGGCCGCCAGCATCGCCGCCGTCACCGGCCTGGTGGCGACGCGCAAGCGCTGGATGATGTCGAACAGGCGGTCGGAGCGGCGCATCGGGGTCGGTGTTTCGCTCACCCTCCCTTTACCGGCCGAAGGCCGTCAAGAGCGGCTTCGGCGCGCACACCCGCGGGCCGCACTTCGTCATCCCGCCGGGCTGATGTCGACAAGCTCCATGGAATGGACCTCGTCCGGCTCGCCCGTGTAGATCACGAGCGTCGTCGTCTCGGTGGCGATCATGGCACTGTGCGGCTGGCCCTTGGGATTGAGACCGTAGGCCCCGGTTCCCTGTGCCGGTTGTCCGCTCTTGGTGACGCGCCCGCCCTGCAGGCCGAAGATGTGCTCGTCCGACAGGGCGGTGGCCACGATCTTGATCAGCTTGCCCGCAGGCGGGTTGAACCGGACCAGCCAGGCGATCCCGCCGCCCTCGGCACGGCGGTCGCTCAGGATCTTGAGCTGGACCAGCTCGCGGCCGCCCTGGACCGCCGAAGGCCCGTAGAACGGCACCGCCGAGCCCCAGTCCATGCTGTCGTAGTCGACACGCGTCGAAGCCATGTGCGTCTTCCTTTCCTTGACCGCCGGGAGATTATCGCCGGCCTGCTGACACCGTTCTGTCAGCAGCCATTGCGACCGGTCGGGAAAGGGCGACCGGTCCGGAGGGGGCGCCGCTCAGGCGGTCGGCAGCTTGTAGCCCTCGAACCGCTTGCGCAGCTCGGTCTTCAGGATCTTGCCGGTGGCGCCGTGCGGGATCGCGTCGATGAACTGCACGTCGTCCGGCAGCCACCACTTGGCGACCTTGCCGCTCAGGTAGTGGATGAGATCGTCCTTGGTGACGCTGGCCTCGGGCCGCTTGACGATGACCAGCAAGGGCCGCTCGTCCCACTTCGGGTGGCGCACGCCGATCACCGCCGCCTCGGCGACGCCGGGGCAGCCCATGGCCGCGTTCTCGAGGTCGATGGAGCTGATCCATTCGCCGCCCGACTTGATGACGTCCTTGGAGCGGTCGGTGATGACGACCGAGCCGTCGGATTCGATCTTGCAGACGTCGCCGGTCATGAACCAGTCGTCCTTGAGGAACTGGTTCTTGCCGTCGCCCTTCATGTAGCCCTTCACGATCCACGGGCCGCGCACCACCATGTTGCCGGAGACGCTGCCGTCCTTGGGCAGGTCGTTGCCGGCATCGTCGATGATCTTCATCTCGCAGCCGAACACCGGTCTGCCCTGCTTGGCGGTGATGGCGAAGCGCTCGGCGTCGGGCAGGTCGCGTTCGCCGC
Organism: Pseudomonadota bacterium; assembly: GCA_018240685.1. Taxonomy (GTDB): domain Bacteria; phylum Pseudomonadota; class Alphaproteobacteria; order Reyranellales; family Reyranellaceae; genus Reyranella. The sequence goes on from JAFEFG010000110.1 coordinate 6,134, forward strand.
GATTGAAGCGGGTCAGCGTGCCGAGCGGGCTCATCTCGGTCATGCCCCAGCCCTGCGCCACCTCGACCTCGTGTTCCTTCCAGAAGCGCTCGATCATGGCATACGGAACTGCCGAGCCGCCGATCAGCGTGCGCTTCATCGCCGACATCTTGAGCTTGTTCTGGGCGCAGTAGTCGAGCAGGGCCAGCCACACTGTCGGCACGCCCGCGCTCAGCGTCACCTGCTCCTTGTCGAGCAGCTCGTAGATGCTCGCGCCGTCGAGCTTGAAGCCCGGGAAGACGAGCTTGGCGCCGCAGAAGGGGCCGGCATAGACGAGGCCCCAGGCATTGGCATGGAACATCGGCACCACCGGCAGGATGGTGGTGTCGGGATCGATCGCCAGCACCGGGCCCGACGCCATCATCATCGAATGGATCATGGTCGAGCGGTGCGAGTAGAGCACGCCCTTGGGGTTGCCGGTCGTGCCCGAGGTGTAGCAGAGCGAGGAGGCGGTCTTCTCGTCGAACTCCGGCCAGGTGAGCGTGCCCGGCTTGTCGGCGATCAGCTCCTCGTAGCAGAGGAGATTGGGGATCTTGGACGAGGCCGGCATGTGGGCGCGGTCCGTCATGACGACGATGTGCTTCACCGTCTTGAGCTGGTCATGGACGGCCTCGACCACCGGCACCAGGTTCAGATCGACGAAGATGATCCGGTCCTCGGCGTGATTGGCGATGTAGGCCACATGCTCGGGCGCGAGACGCGGGTTGATGGTGTGCAGCACGGCGCCGAGGCCGGAGATGCCGAAATAGAGCTCGAAGTGGCGATAGGTGTTCCAGGCGATGGTGCCGACGCGGTCGCCCAGCTTGATGCCCAGCCCCTGCAGCGCCTCGGCCACCTGCTTGGCGCGCTTGTGGGCGTCCTTGTAGCCGTAGCGGTGGACGGGCCCCTCGACCGTGCGCGTCACGATCTCGACATCCGGATAGGACGCGGCGGCGAAGTCGATGATCTGCGAAATCAGCAGCGGACGGTCTTGCATCAAACCCAGCATGGCATTCCCTCTCTTACGCGCGCCGCTCGATATGGAGACTTCTGAAATTGGCAAGCGGCTTCAGGTCAGGTTCTAGACCGAGTCCCTGCCCGTCGGGAAGAGTGACGCAGCCGTCAGTCACGTCGAGCAGACTGCCCAGCACGTCCTCGCGTAGCGGATTGCGGTTGGCGTCGACCTCCAGGAGGCCGGGGCCGCGCACCGCGGCGAGGAGGTGAAGGGAGTGCATCAGGCCGATCGCGCCGCCGAGGAAGTGCGGGCAATAGGTGCGGCCGGCCGCCAACGCCGCCCGGGCCACCGGCAGGCAGCCGGAATGGCCGCCCCATTTCGCCACATCGGGCTGGAGAAATCCGAACAAGCCGGACTCGATGGCCTGCTGGAAGGCGCCGGCGCCGCGGATGTTCTCGCCGCCGGCCAGCGGCGCGGGGGCGGCGGCTGCAACCTGGATCCATTCCGCTGCCGGACGATCGGCCGCCAGCGGCTCCTCGATCCAGGTGAGGCCGAATTCGCGCAATTCCGGCAGCATCCGGCAGGCCGTCACGACGTCCCAGCCCTGGTTGGCGTCGACCATCAGGCGCTCGCCGGACTGAAGCGTGGCGGCGACCGGCTGGAGCGACTCGCGATCCGTCTCGAGGCCGAAGCCGATCTTGATCTTGAAGGCGCGGTAGCCGGAACCGCGCAGGCGCTCGACGGTGTCGAAGGCGGCCTGGCCCGGGTTGAGGCCCGAAGCGTAGACGGGAAGCGGCCGGCCGTCGCTGCCGCCCAGCGCCCGCCACAGCGCCAGGCCGCGCTTGCGCGCGCACAGGTCGTGGAGGGCAAGGTCGAGGCCCGCCGCGGCGGCCGACAGCGCGCCGGCATCGCCGCTCTGGAGGCGCAGCACGTGGAGGCCGCGGTCGATCTCCGCCCACAGGCTGACAGGATCGTCGATCGATCGGCCGAGGACACGCGGCGCCACGATGTCGGCCAGCAGCAGGGCGCGATGTTCGGCCGACATCGTGGGAAAGTTGCTCCAGATCTCGCCCCAGCCGGGCACGCCGTCGGAATCCTCGACCCGGACGAACACGGCTGCGCGTTCGGTCATGGTGCCGAACGAGGTCCGCACCGGCTCCTCGATGGGCACGCGAAAGACATGGGCTTCGACCTTCTGAAGCACGGCTGAACTCACTTATCCCTCCCGGATGCAGCTTCTTTCGACCACGCCCTGGTCGTCGCCTTCGGCATAGGCAGCGACGGTCCGGTGCGGCCGTGATGACAGCAAATGATAGACTGCAATGACGCTGCCGGGACCGCCGCCGGTATGGCCGGCGATGGTGCGGCCGCCGGTGACAATGCCGGTCATGAGACCGAGGCCGTAGCCGGGCGCGAGCCAGGGACGGCCGGAAACGGGGCCGCCGACCGGATGGGCCTGTAGCATTGCCGTGACAGCCGTCGCTGGCAGCAGGACGCCGTGCATCAGACGGTCGAGCAGCAGGGCCGCCTCGTACAGGGGACCGACCAGCAGGCCGTGATAGACCCAGCCCGGATCGTAGTCGCCGAGATCGCCCATCCGCGCCAGGCGCGCGGCCTCGAGGCCGAGAGGCGTCAGGACCAGGCGCCGGACGACGGTGCCAAGCGCGTCGCCGCAGGTTTCCTCGATCAGCCGCCTGACGACGAGGTAGCCGATATTGGAGTAGGCCCAGCCCTGTCCAGGCGGGTAGAGCGGACGATCGGCACCGGTGCGGGCCAGCAGTTCATCGACCGACCACGGCGACAGGCATCGCGCGACGGCATCGTGGTAATCGGACAGTCCGCCGTAGTCGCGCAGCCCGGCGCGGTGCTGCAGGAGCTGGCGCAATGTATAGGCCTTGCCGTGGATCGGAACATCCAGTGCGAGACGGCCTTTGTTCACCAGGACCAAGGCTGTGGCAGCCAGCACGGTCTTGGTGAAGCTCCACCAGGGGCGTTTCTCGGCGCCGCCTCCGTCGGCGACCAGGAACCCGTCCTCGACGACGACGCGCCGCGGCGGCGAAACGCTCAATCGGCCGCCTGGGAGTCGGCCAGGAGGTCGTATGTCCGCTGCTGATAGCGGATCATGTAGTCGGTGTAATACGTCGTCGGATACTTGGGCGGCCGATCCGGGCCGACCGTGGTGGGCAGGGCGGCCACGGGCCAGTCGATGTTGCTGTCGCAGAAGAAGGCGAGCGCATAGCGTTCGCCGCCGCTGCGGTTGATGGCGCGGTGCGGCGTGGCGAGGAAGAAGTCGTTGGTCCAGCGCTGCAGCATCTGGCCGCCATTGACGACGTAGGCGCCGGGGATGGCCGGTGCATCGATCCACCTGCCGTCCTGGGTACGGATCGAGAGCCCCGGCACGTCGTTGGGCGCCAGCAGGGTGAGGAAGCTCGTGTCGGTGTGCGGTGCGATGCCGAACTCATCCTCCGTCGGCGCGTCCTGCGGCGGATAGTGGGTCATGCGCAGCTTGTACTGGCACTCCTCGAACGGCGCGTCGAGGTAGATGGCGGGCAGGCCGAGGGCGCGGGCATAGATCGGCATCAGCCGGTGCACCAGCCGCTCCATCGCATCGCAGTAGGTGACGACTGCCTCGCGGAAGCCGGGAAGGTCGTGCGGCCAGCGGTTCGCGCTCCTGAAGCGGCGGTCGACCACGACGTCGGGATGGTCGGGCGGCAGGTCGCGCGCGACGAAGAACGCCTCGTTGAGGTTGGCCTTGGTGACGGCCTGCACCGTCGAGGTGCGCAGCGTGTCGCCCCGCATCGGAAGGTAGCCGACATTGTGCCGGTCGATGCGGACATCCATCTTCCTGTCGAGCGGCTGCGCATGGAAGCGGGCAGCCTGCCGGTAGATGTCGCGGACCTGCTCGTCGGAGATGCCGTGGTTGACGATGAAGTAGAAGCCGATCTCGGTCAGTGCCGTGCGCAACTCGGCGGCAAGACGGTCCAGCGCACCCGGTTCGCCGGCGAGATAGGCACCGAGATCGAGGACGGGGATCGTCTCCGCGCGGTCCGGCATCAGGCGGCGTCCTGGGTCTGGTTGAGGACGTCGTAGTTCCGCTTCTGATACCAGGTCATGTAGTCGGTGTAATACGTCGTCGGGTACTTGGGTGGCCGGTCCGGGCCGACGGTCGTCGGCACGGCGGCGATCGGCCAGTCGATGTTGGCGTCGCAGAAGAAGGGTAGGGCATAGCGCTCGCCGCCACTGCGATTGACGGCGCGGTGCGGCGTGGCGAGGAAGAAGTCGTTGGTCCAGCGCTGCAGCATCTGGCCGCCGTTCACCACATAGGCATCGGGAATGGCCGGCGCGTCGATCCACCCGCCATCCTGCGTGCGGATCGAGAGTCCCGGCACGTCGTTGGGCGCCAGCAGGGTGAGGAAGCTCGTGTCGGTGTGCGGCGCGAGGCCGAACTCGTCGACCGCCGGTCCGTCCTGATGCGGATAGTGCGTCATGCGCAGCGAGAACTGGGGATCCTGGAAGGCAGCGTCGAAATACTGCGCCGGCAGATCGAGCGCGCGCGCATAGATGTGCACCATCTTCTGCACCAGCCGCTCCAGATCGCTGCAATAGTCGACCACGGTCTCGCGGAAGCCCGGCAGGCTGGACGGCCAGCGGTTCGGGCCGCGGTAGCGGCGGTTAGCCAGCACGTCCGGATGGTCGGCCGGCAGTTCGCGTTTCACGAAGAAAGCTTCGTTGAGATTGGGCTTGGTGCCGGCCTGCACGGTCGAGGTGCGCAGCGTGTTGCCGCGCATCGGCAGGTAGCCGGTGGTGTTCTGGTCGATCTTCAGCGCCATCTTCTCTTCGAGCGGCAGGGCATGGAAGCGCTTCGTCTGCTCGAATACGCTGCTGATCTTGTCGCGCGAGATGCCGTGGTTGACGATGAAGTAGAAGCCGATCTTCGTGAGCGCGTGACGCAGCTCGCCGGCGGCGCGCTCCAGCGCGCCCGATTCGTCGGCCAGATAGGGGCCGAGGTCGATGACGGGGATCTCGGTGGCTCCCATGGAATCCTACTCCTTCGCGACGCCTGTACAGATGGCACGACGATAGGACCTAAAAGGTATAGGGTCCATGGCGGGGTAATTGGGGGATTTTACATGCTTTTTGGCGTCTTGGCCCTGGTCGCGGCGTCGATGTTCACCGGTGCCGCCATCTACGTGAGCTTCGTCGAGCATCCGGCAAGATCAGTGCTCGAGGTTAGCGCCCAGCTCGAGGCATGGAAGCCGTCCTATGCCCGCAGCTCGGCGATGCGGGCCTCGCTCGCCCTGATCGGATTCGGCCTCGGTCTTGCAGCCTTCTGGCATACGCGCGACATGCGCTGGCTGGGCGGATCGCTCCTCCTGGTGGCAAGCTGGCCCTTCACCCTGATCGTGCTGCGGCCCACCAACAACGTGCTGCGCGCGCTCTATCCGGGCCAGGCCAGCCTGGAGAGCCGGGCGTTGCTGGAGCGGTGGGGCCGCCTGCATGCGGCCCGCACCGTGTTTGGCGTCGCCTCGGTCGCGCTCTTCGCCGAGGCGTCGATCCGCTGAAGCACGATGACTTTTGCTTCGGCCGTCGTCCCGGCGCTCGTGGCGTCAGCCGCGCATGCGCCGGGATGACAGCGTGACTTGAAGTCATCGCGCTGTAGCGCCGCCTCAGCCGGCGGTCGGCAGCTTGTAGTCCTTGAAGTCCTCGCGCAGGCGGGTCTTCAGTATCTTGCCGGTCGCGGTATGCGGAATGGCGTCGACGAACTGCACGTCGTCGGGCAGCCACCACTTGGCGACCTTGCCGCCGAGGAAGTCGATCAGCTCGCTCTTTTCGAGCGTGGCGCCGGGCTTCTTCTGCACGATCAGCAGCGGCCGCTCGTCCCACTTGGGATGGAAGACGCCGATCACCGCCGCCTCGGCAACGGCCGGGTGCGCCATGGCGGCGTTCTCGAGGTCGATCGAGCTGATCCACTCGCCGCCCGACTTGATGACATCCTTGGAACGGTCGGTGATCTGCATGTAGCCGTCGGGATCGATGGTGGCGACGTCGCCGGTCGCGAACCAGCCGCCCTCCTCGAGGATGTCGCCGCCTTCGCCCCTGAAATAGCCAGAGGTGATCCAGGGACCGCGGACCAGCAGGTCGCCGAAGGCCTTGCCGTCGCGCGGCAGTTCCTTGCCGTCGCCGTCGACGATCTTCATCTCGACGCCGTAGGGCGGACGGCCCTGCTTGAGACGGATGGCGAGCTGCTCCTTGTGCGAGAGCTTGAGGTGCTTCGACTTGGGATGGTTGACCGTGCCGAGCGGGCTCATCTCGCTCATGCCCCAGGCATGCAGCACCTCGACGCCGTAGTCGCGGTCGAAGGTCTCGATCATTGCGGGCGGTGCCGCCGAACCGCCGATCACCGCGTACTTCACGGTCGACAGCTTCAGGTTGTTCGCCTGCATGTATTGCAGCAACGCCAGCCACACGGTCGGCACACCCGCCGTGAAGACGACCTCTTCCTTCTCGAAGAGTTCGTACAGGCTTGCGCCGTCGAGTGCGACGCCGGGGAATACCAGCTTGGCGCCGACCATCGGCGCGGAATAGGGCAGGCCCCACGCGTTCACGTGGAACATCGGTACCACCGGCAGCACTGTGGCGCGGGCCGACAGGCCGAGCGTGTCGGGCAGCGCGGCGCCGTAGGCATGCAAGACGGTCGAGCGGTGCGAGTAGAGCACGCCCTTGGGGTTGCCCGTGGTACCTGAGGTGTAGCAGAGCGACGAGGCGGTCCGTTCGTCGAACACCGGCCATTCGTAGGTGCCGGGCTTGTCTGCCAGCAGCTCCTCGTAGACGAGGAGGTTGGGGATGTTGAGGCCCTTGGGCAGATGCTCGCGGTCGGTCATCGCCACCACATGGCGGACGGTCTTGAGATGCGGCAACAGCTTCTCAACCGCAGGCAGCAGGTTCAGGTCCACGAACAGGAGCTGATCCTCGGCGTGGTTGATGATGTAGACGATCTGCTCGGGGAACAGGCGCGGATTGATGGTATGGCAGACCGCACCCATGCCCGAGATGCCGTAATAGAGCTCGAAGTGACGGTAGCCGTTCCAGGCCAGGGTGCCGATGCGGTCGCCGGCCTTTATGCCGAGCGCCTGCAGCGCTTCGGCAATCTTCTTGGCGCGGATCCGGGCATCCGCATAGGTATAGCGGTGAATACCACCCTCGAGGGTGCGCGAGACGATCTCGGTATCGCCGTGATTCAGCGCCGCATGTTCGATGAGCTGCTGAATCAAGAGCGGACGGTCCTGCATCAGGCCGAACATCGGACGTTTACTCCAGGTAAAGTTGAACTTGGTGCTTGAAGCGGGCGGAACCTAGCAGACGCCGCACGGGGCGCCAGCGTGAAGTATGCCGGCCTGCCGCTACTGGCGGGTTCGTGCGTTCTGGCATACCGTCCGGCCAAGTCGGAGGCAGACGGGAAAATGCGTCGGAAATTTGCAGTGATGGCGATAGCCATGTCTGCGGTCGTGCCGGGAACCGCTGCCCGGGCACAGGCGGCGAAGATCTTCGGCAACGGCAATACGACGTTCGCGACGTTCCTCAACACGCTGGCGGACCGGCTCGACCATACCGTCACGCACATTCCCAAGCTGATCCGCTATCTTCTTGCCCTTCCTCAGCAATTCGACCTCGCGACGACGGCGTTGCTGGTCGGCATCGTGGTTGCCGGCGTGGCGGCGGAGCTTCTGACCCGTCAGATCCTGCACCGAATGCAGCACGCCGTTTTCGCGCGCCATGCGGGCGAGTCGCCGCTGCGGGCCTTCCTTCACGGCGCCCTGCTCGACGCCGTGGCGCTGCTGGCCTTGGCGATTGCCGCGCGGCTGGTCGTCGGCGAGGTAGGCGCTGCGGACTCCGTGCCCGGCAAGGTCGCGCATCAGGTGTTTCTTGCGTTGCTTTACTGGCGGGGCTTCAACTTCGTCTTCCGGACCTGGCTCCATCCCAATGCGCCCGAGGGCCGGATCGCCCCCGTCGACGATGCTACGGCGCGACGGCTGCTGGTCGGCTTGAACCTCGTCGTCCTGATCCCGATGGTGGCCCGGCACATCATCCTGTTCATGGCCGTGACGCATGCGGGCTCGAACGTCATCTCGACGACGGTGGTGCTGACCGTTCCCTTCTTCGGTGCCTGCCAGGTCTACGTGATCTGGCATTGGCGCCACGAGATGACCGCCTGGCTCTCCGGTATGGTCGCCGAGACCGACCTGTTCCGCTCGGTCAAGCTGGCGCTTGCGGAGGATTGGTGGATCGGCGGCATCGCCTTCTACACCCTGACGGCGCTCGCCGCGATCTACGCGGCGATCACGGAGCAGGCCGACGCGATGCGTGGGCTGGCGGTCGTCGAGTCGATGCTGCTCCTGCTGCTCCTGCTGGAGACGCTGGTCCACCGCCGCACGCGCCATCTGGTGACGGAAATCCCGACCGTGGGCGAGGTGTTCGCGAGCTGCCTGCGCCTTGCGATCCGGCTGCTGGCGATCGTGGTCGCGGTACCCGCCGTCCTGATCGACGCCCTGGGAGTCATGACACCGGCCGACTGGGCGCCGCACCAGAATGCGATGAAGCTGGCGGCGGTCACGACTCTCGCGACCTACGCGGTATGGCGGATCCTGCAGTACCGCATGGACCGCTACATCGCGGACAATCCGCTGCCGACGCCGGGCTTCGACAGCCGGGCCGAGGAGGATCTGCCGGCGGCGGCGTCGCGGCTGCGCACGATCATGCCGGTCCTGCGCATGACGGCCGGCATCGCGATCATGATCCTCGGCACGCTGCTGGTAATGTCCGAGCTCGGCATCAACATCACGCCGCTGATCGCGGGTGCGTCGGTTCTGGGCCTCGCCGTGTCGTTCGGCAGCCAGTCGCTGGTGCGCGATATCGTGTCGGGCGTGTTCTTTCTGGCCGAGGATTCGTTCCGGGTCGGCGAGTATATCGACGCCACCAAGGTCAAGGGCACGGTCGAGGGCTTCTCGATCCGCTCGATCCGGCTCCGGCACCAGAACGGCCAGCTCCACATCGTGCCGTTCGGCCAGCTCACCCACATCACCAATTTCAGCCGCGACTGGACGACGGTGAAGTTCAACCTTGCCTTCGCGCTCGAGACCGACGTCGAGCTCCTGCGCAAGACGGTGAAGAAGATCGGCATCGAGATGATGACCGAGCCGGCCTTCGCCAAGGAACTGCTGCAGCCGCTGAAGATGCAGGGTATCGTCGACATCAAGGACGCGTCGCTGATTGTGCGCTTCAAGTTCACGGCGCGGCCGACCAATCCCAGCCTGATCCAGCGCACGGCCATCCGGCGTATGTTCGAGGCCCTGCCCAAGCTCGGCATTGCCTTCGCCAAGCCGCCCTATGCCACGATCGGCTTCGGCGGTCTCGACGCCGCATCCCGGGCGCGGGCCGCTCAATAGCAGTTACGGAGGAGCAACATGGAAAAACGCAAGCTCGGCAAGTCCAGCCTCGAATTCGCCCCCATCGCCTTCGGCGGCAACGTGTTCGGGTGGACGGCCGATGAGGCAACCTCGCACAAGCTGCTCGACGCCTTCGTCGATGCGGGCTTCTCCTTCGTCGACACCGCCGACGTCTATTCGCGCTGGGCGCCGGGCAACAAGGGCGGCGAGTCGGAGACGGTGATCGGCAGCTGGCTGAAGAAGGACAAGGCCAAGCGCGCCCGGATCGTGCTCGCCACCAAGTGCGGCATGGGCCTGCCGGAGAGGGCACTCTCGCGCCAGCATATCCTCGAGTCGGTCGACGCCTCGCTCAAGCGCCTCAACACCGACCGGATCGATCTCTTTCAGTCGCACAAGGACGACAAGGATACGCCGCAGGAGGAGACGCTTTCGACCTACGCCGAGCTGATCAAGGCCGGCAAGATCCGCTACATCGGCGCTTCCAATTTCGAGGCGCCGCGCCTTGCCGAGGCGGCGAAGCTCGCCAAGGAAAAGGGCCTGCCGCGCTATGAGAGCCTGCAGCCGCATTACAACCTGATGGAACGCGGCCTGTTCGAGGGCGACCTCGAGAACGAGTGCCTGAAGGAAGGGATTGGCGTGATCCCGTACTATTCGCTCGCGAGTGGCTTCCTGAGCGGCAAGTACCGCTCCGAGGCCGATCTCGGCAAGAGCGCCCGCGGGCCGGGGCTCAAGAAGTACCTGACCGACAAGGGACAGGCGGTGCTCAAGGCGCTCGACGAGGCGGCGAAGAAGCACAATGCCAGCGACACGCAGATCGCACTCGCCTGGCTGATCCAGCGCAAGTCGATCACCGCGCCGATCGTGAGCGCGACCAGCGTCGAGCAGCTCAAGGATCTCATCGCGGCGCCCGGCATCAAGCTTGATGCC
>JAFEFG010000111.1 GCA_018240685.1 Pseudomonadota bacterium
GCTGGTGCGCATCCCCTCGCCGGAGAAGCGCATCGACGACTATCCGCACAAGCTCTCGGGCGGCCAGCGCCAGCGCGTGATGATCGCCATGGCGCTCGCCTGCGGCCCCGACCTGCTGATCGCCGACGAGCCCACGACCGCGCTCGACGTCACCATCCAGGCGCAGATCCTCGACCTCATGCGCGGCCTGCGCCGCGACACCGGCACCGCCATCATCCTGATCACCCACGATCTCGGCGTGGTCGCGGAGATGGCCGACGACGTCGCGGTGATGTATGCGGGCCAGATCGTCGAGCGCGCCGCGGTGAAAGAACTCTTCGCGCGGCCCGAGCATCCCTACACGGTGGGGCTGCTGGGCTCGATCCCCAAGCTCGACGAGAAGCGCGAGCGCCTGCCCTCGATCGAGGGCCGCGTGCCCGACATGAGCCGGCCGCCGCAGGGCTGCCGCTTCGCCGACCGCTGCCCCTTCGTCGAGCCGGCCTGTCGCGAGGCGGTGCCGGCGCTGGCCGAAGTCGCGCCCGGCCATCTGAGCCGCTGCCGCCGCGCGCCGCTCTCGCAGGTGCTGTCATGAGCGCGCTTCTCGAGGTCCGGGGGCTGGTGAAGCACTTCCCGGTGACGGGCGGTGCGTTCGGCCGCGTCTCGGGCCATGTCCGCGCCGTCGACGGCATCGACTTCGAGGTCGCGGCAGGCGAGACGCTGGCGCTGGTGGGAGAATCGGGCTGCGGCAAGTCCACGGTCGGCCGGCTGGCGCTGCGGCTGATCGAGCCGACCGCGGGCAGCGTGCGCTTCGAGGGCGAGGACCTGCTGGCGCTCGACGCCGCTGCCCTGCGCGCGCGGCGGCGGCGGCTGCAGGTCATCTTCCAGGATCCCTATGCCTCGCTCAATCCGCGCATGACCGTGGGCGCGATGCTGGCCGAACCGCTCAAGCTGCATCGTCTCGCCGGCGGCGAGCGGGAGCGGCGGGCGCGCGTCGCCGAGCTGCTGGAGCTGGTCGGCCTCAGGCCCGACCATGCCCGCCGCTACCCGCACGAATTCTCCGGCGGCCAGCGCCAGCGCATCGCCATCGCCCGCGCGCTCGCGGTCGAGCCGCGGCTGATCGTGGCGGACGAGCCCGTGTCGGCGCTCGACGTCTCGATCCAGGCCCAGGTGATCAACCTGATGCGCGCGCTGCAGAAGCGCTTCGGGCTCGCCTACATCTTCATCAGCCACGACCTCGCCGTCGTGAAGCACATCGCCGACCGCATCGCCGTGATGTATCTCGGCCGCATCGTCGAGACGGCGCCCACCGCCGCGCTGTTCGCCCGGCCGCGCCATCCCTATACGCGCGCCCTGCTCTCGGCCGTGCCGCTGCCCGATCCGACGGCAGTGCGCGAGCGCGCGCTGCTCGAGGGCGACATCCCGAGCGCGATGAACCCGCCTTCCGGCTGCCGCTTCCACACCCGCTGCCCGTTCGCGCGCGAATCCTGCCGCCGCGACGATCCGCGGCTGGAGAGCGACGGCCAGGGACACGCCACCGCCTGTCCGTGGTGGCGCGAATTCCCGCCCGCGCCGGCGATCGCCGCGCACGGCGGCGAAGACCAAGACCGTGTCAGGCTCGACCGCCTGCAGGCGGCATTCGTTTCACAGGAGGCATCATGATCCCAACCATCCGCCGGCTGGCGCTGGCCTTGCTGCTGTCATCCGCCGCCATCGGCCCGGCCATGGCGCAGACCAACCTGCGCATCGGCCTCGCCGAGGATCCCGACGTGCTCGATCCGACGCTGGCGCGCACCTATGTCGGCCGCATCGTCTTCGCCTCGATCTGCGACAAGCTGTTCGACATCGACGAGAAGCTGAACATCGTGCCGCAGCTCGCGCTCAGCCACGAGACTTCCGCCGACGGCAAGACCGTCACCATCAAGCTGCGCCCGGGCGTGAAGTTCCACGACGGCGAGGACTTCAACGCCGAGGCCGCCAAGTACAGCCTCGAACGCCACCTCACCATGAAGGGCTCGTTCCGCAAGCCCGAGCTCTCGGCCATCGAATCGATCGAGGTCGTCGACCCGCTCACCATCAGGCTGCACCTGAAGGCGCCCTTCTCGCCGCTGCTGGCCCAGCTCACCGACCGCGCCGGCATGATGGTGGCGCCCAAGGCCGCCGAGGCCGCGGGCGACAAGTTCGGCCTGCATCCGGTCTGTGCCGGCCCCTACAAGTTCGTCGAGCGCGTGCAGCAGGACCGCATCGTGGTCGAGAAGTTCGCCGACTACTGGAACAAGGACAACGTCTTCATCGACAAGATCACCTACCTGCCGATCGTCGATTCGACGGTGCGTCTCGCCAACCTGCGCTCGGGCGGCCTCGACCTGATCGAGCGCGTGCTGGCCACCGACATCAAGACCGTGCGCGAGGACAAGAAGCTGGCGCTGAGCAAGACGGTGTCGCTGGGCTATGTCGGCCTCACCGTGAACCTCGCCAACGGGCCGAAGGCGGACAATCCGCTGGCCAAGGACGCGCGCGTGCGCCAGGCGCTCAACCTCGCCATCGATCGCGACGCCCTCAACCAGGTCGTGTTCAACGGCGAGTTCGTGCCGGGCAACCAGTGGGTCAGCCCGCAGAATCCCTATTATCAGGAGAAGTTCCCGGTTCCCAAGCGCGACGTCGCCAAGGCCAAGGCGCTCCTGAAGGAGGCGGGCGTCAAGACGCCGCTCTCGATCGACTTCATGGTGCCGAACGGCGTCGAGTTCCGGCAGGTGGCGGAGGTCGTCCAGTCGATGGCGGCCGAGGCCGGCTTCGACCTCAAGATCCGCCTCACCGAGTTCGCGACCTCGCTCAAGCAATCGGAGGAGGGCAATTACCAGCTCTACCTGATCGGCTGGAGCGGCCGCAGCGACCCCGACGGCAACTCCTATTCCTTCCAGGTCTGCAACCAGCCGCAGAACACCGCCAAATACTGCGACAAGGACGTCGACGCCGCGCACCAGGAAGCGCGCGCCAAGACCGCCTTCGCCGACCGCAAGGCAGCCTACGAGAAGGTCGCGGCCAAGGTGCTGCCGGAGGGACCGATCCTCTACCTCTATCACTCGCAGGTGCTGGTCGCGCATACCGACAAGCTCACCGGCTACAAGGCGATGCCGGACGGGCTGGTGCGCGTCATCGGCCTGAAGCTGAAGTAGCCGCGGCACCGCCCGCGACATGCTCGCCTTCCTCACCCGCCGGCTGCTGCAGATCCTGCCGACGATCGTCATCGTCTCGATGCTGATCTTCGGCCTGCAGCAGCTCCTGCCCGGCGATCCGGCGCTGATCATGGCGGGCGAGGACCGCGACCCGGCGGTGCTGGAGCAGATCCGCGAGCAATATCACCTGAACGACCCCGTGCCGGTGCGCTACCTGTACTGGGTCAAGGGCGTGCTGCACGGCGACCTCGGCGAGTCGATGCGGCTCAAGAGTTCGGTGGCGAGCCTGGTGGCGGAGAAGCTGCCGGTCACCCTGCAGCTCGCCGCGATGGCGCTCCTGTTCGCGCTCGGCATCGGCATCCCCGCCGGCATCGTCTCGGCGGTGAAGAAGGAAACGGCGTGGGACTATGGCGCCAACGTCTTCGCCCTGTGGGGCCTCAGCACGCCGAACTTCTGGCTCGGCATCCTGATGATCTTCCTGTTCTCCGTCACGCTGGGCTGGCTCCCCGCCTCCGGCTACGTGCGGCTGGGCGAGGACTGGCGGCAGAGCCTCGCCACCACCATCATGCCGGCCTTCGTGCTGGGCAACGCGCTCGCCGCCGTGCTGATGCGGCACACGCGCGGCGCCATGCTGCAGGCGATGGGCGCCGACTATGTGCGGACCGCCCGCGCCAAGGGCCTGCAGGAGGGCCGCGTGGTGCTGAAGCATGCGCTGCGCAACGCCATGACGCCGGTCATCACGCTGGGCGCGCTCGAATTCGGAACGCTGCTGTCGGGCGCGGTGCTGACCGAGCAGGTCTTCACCATCCCGGGCTTCGGCAAGCTGATCGTCGACGCCGTCTTCAACCGCGACTACGCCGTCGTGCAGGGCGTCGTGCTGGTCACCTCGACGATCTACATCCTGCTGAACCTGGCCGCCGACATCGCCTACATGCTCGTCAATCCGAGGCTGCGGGGCTGATCGCATGACCGTCGCCTCCTCGTCTTCCTCCGCCGACTCAGCCCTCGCCGCGCGCGAGGAGAATCCCTGGGGGCGTGCCTGGCGCCGCCTGCGCCGTCGCAAGGGGGCGCTGATCGGGCTCGCCGTGGTGGCGCTGTTCGTGCTGCTGGCCGTGCTCGCGCCCTGGATCGCGCCCTACGATCCCACCGCCACGAGCTGGAGCCTGGTGCGCAAGCCGCCCTCGTGGGCGCACTGGTTCGGCACCGACGAGGTCGGACGCGATGTGCTCAGCCGCGTGATCTGGGGCGCGCGCGCCTCGCTCGGCGCCGGCCTGGTGTCGGTCAGCATCGCGGCGGGCTTCGGCGTGCCGCTCGGCCTGCTGGCGGGCTATGCCGGCGGCTGGATCGACGCGGCGCTGTCGCGCGTGGTCGACGCCATGCTCGCCATTCCGTTCCTGATCCTGGCGATCGCTCTCGCCGCCTTCCTGGGGCCGAGCCTCGGCAATGCGATGATCGCCATCGGCGTCACCGCGACGCCGGTCTTCGTGCGGCTGACGCGCGGGCAGACGCTTGCGGCCAAGGTCGAGGACTATGTCGAGGCGGCCCGCGCGGTCGGCAATCCGCACTGGCGCATCGCGCTGCGCCACGTGCTGCCCAACATCGTGCCGCCGCTGTTGATCCAGGCCTCGCTCGCCATCGCCGGCGCGATCATCGCCGAGGCGGCGCTGTCGTTCCTCGGCCTCGGCCAACAGCCGCCAGCGCCCTCCTGGGGCAGCATGCTGAACACCGCCCAGCGCTTCATCGCCCAGGCGCCCTGGATGGCGATCTGGCCCGGCCTCGCCATCTTCGCGGCCGTGCTCTCGTTCAACCTGCTGGGCGACGGTCTGCGCGACGCGCTCGACCCGCGCCACAAGTAGCGCCCGTCAATTCGGCAGGCTGGTGTCCGCGGCCTCGAACGCCGACGCGCTTCCGGTCAGGGCGACAGCCTTCTCTTCGACCAGGAGCTGGGCCACGGAAAGGAAATGAACCAGCTCGCCTTCCCCGAGCCGTTCCGCTTCCTCCACCAGTTCCCGTACCCCGTGCCATACCCTGAACAATGCCGCTGCCCGCTTTTTCCCCGACAACGGATACCGGTAGCGTCGCCGACGCGCATTCGGCTCGACGACGATATCGAATTCCCCCATCCACACTCCAGTCCATGACCCACGGTCCCCGTTCGAACCGCGGTCCAAGTGTATCGGGAGCTCCGGCCGGCGTCTGCGGCCGAAGTCCGCAAATCTGCGCGGCAGCCCCCTAGTTCGAGGCGGTACGGCCGGGCATACCGGCTGCATCCGGCTGGGCGTCGCGGCGCAGCACGACCACCTCCGGCGCCTCGGCCTCCGGCAGCGGCTTGCTCGGATCGACGGCCTTGACCATGGCCACGATCTGCTTGGTCGCGCCCGGCGCGTCGGCCACCAGGCGCCGCCAGCCCAGCTTCTCCCAGTAGCCGGTATCGCGCGGCAGCACCTGGGCGTAGAGCATGTTGCAGCCGCGGCTCTCGGCCAGGCTGCGGCAGCGCTCCAGCAGCAGGTTACCGATGTTGTGCCCGCGGAAGCGCTGGATCACGGCCAGCCGCTCCGGCATGGCGAAGGACTGGAACCAGCGCAGCCGGACGGTGCCCACCGGCTCGTCGCCGATGTAGGCGATGATGTGCGTGGCGCTGAAGTCGTGCCCGTCGAACTCCTCGGAGAAGGGAACGTCGAGCTCGCCGATGAAGCAGGCGGCCCGCACGGCGAAGGCCTGGAAGGAATCCTCCATCTTGCCGGCGAGCCGGGTGGTGACGGCCTCGCCGCCGATGGTTTGCGCTACAGTCTTCATGTCGATTCCCCTCAATTCGCGATCCGCTCGGGCCGCGGCGCATGCGGGTTGCTGGCCCCGCGCACCACCGACTTCTCGAGCACGCCTTCCAAGTCCAGACGGTCTTCCGGACGGTTCATCACCATGGGCTCGGTGCCGAGGCTGATCGCGTCCTCGGCCGCGGCCAGTTCGCAGTAGACCGCGTAGTATTCGTGGTCGGAGAAGCGGAAGACGCGGTCGTCGACGCGGCGGAAGCCTTCCTTCTCCATCATCGGCATGTGCCGCTTCTGCAGGTGCAGATAGACCTTGGTGTAGCCCTTGCGGCGCGCGAAATCCTTGCACCAGGAATTCAGCGCATGGTGGATGCCGAGCCCGCGGAAGCTCTTCAGCACCACGCAGCGCTCGAACTTGCAGAAGGACTGGAACCAGCGCAGGCGCATGCAGCCGGCGGGCTCGCCGTCCACGTACATGATGATATGGGAGGCGGCGTAGTCGTTGCCGTCGAACTCCTCCCAGTAGGGACAGGCTTGCTCGCCCATGAACACCGCCGCGCGCAGCGCGAAGCACTGCATAAGCTCGTCGGATGTGGACGCGAGCTTGATGGTGACGACCGGTCGACCCGGCATCGTTGCCGACTGCATAGTCATCTCAGACCCCCTCGATCAGAACTCCGTTGTCGTTCCTGAAGCGGCGCCCCCCAGCCACCACGACAGGAACGTTTGCGGTAAGTTGTGCAAGAACGTCGGTAACCACACCCGAAGTCATTCCCTTCGCACCTCTGCGGATCGCCGTCGCCGAGACATTGTCCCGGCGCAGGATCCGCCACGGATAGATCCATCCGCATTCGTCGTAGATCTGGCGCACGAACATGCCGCCGAGATCGGTCCCATGCAGGCCGTGCAGGCGCACGCCCGGATTTGCCTTCTTCACCGCGGCGATCACGCCCTGGAAACCGTTCTTGTCGTAGGTCTCGCGCATGAAGCCGACCTCGACCCTGTTCGACAGGCCCGCCTCGGCCAGCGCGAGCTCGATCAGCACCTTGCGCGTCTCGGGCGGCAGGAACATGCGGCCGGTCGGGAAATAGTCGACGTTGACGTCGGCCTTGTCGGTCGTCTCGTAGATCTGGAAGCCGCTCTCCAGCCGCGCCACGCGCAGCTGGCCCTTGCGGAAAGCCTCGGCATGCAGCCGCGGCACCAGCGTCGGATGGATGATGATCTTGTCGAGGCCCCGTTCCTCCAGGGCCTGCCGCACCATGGCGAGGTGGGTGTTGTGGAACGGGTTGAAGGTGCCGAAGAAGATCCCGACGCCGCCCTTGGGCGCGAACTGCGAGCGCAGGTCCGACAGCAGCCCGATGCCGAACAGGATGGCACCGAAGCCGAAGCCGATCGCCAGGAAGACCTCGCGCGCGAACGGGACGCCCGCGGTCGCCAGCGCCGTCAGCATGAGGTTGATCGACAGGCCCACCAGCACGTTGCGGTTCATGTCGCCGATGCCGCGCTGGAAGAGGTAGACACCGAGATACTGGATGCCCTGCGAGGCCAGCGTGGTCACGAGCGCCGCCCCCACCGCGCCGCCGACCGACGCCATGCCCGCACGATTCAGCGCCCCGCCCCACAACATGGTCCAGAAGACCGCGAGGTTGAACACGTACTGCGGGATGAACCGGCCCAGCCGGCCCCCCGTCACGAACCCAAAGCGGTTGTTGGCCCACAGCTCGGCCTTGTTGCTCAGTTTAGCGTAGCTCGGAAGAAAGACCCCAACGAACAGTGACACGCCGATCAGCGCTGGGTTAGTCCAACTGCCGTGCGCATATGCATAGCTTAAGTACGAAAGCAGGCCGACAAAGGCTGCCATGCGCGTCGAGGGACTGCGCACATACCGGCTGAATTTGCCGGCCAGACCCGAGAAGGTCTTCGATTTGGTGTCCGCGCCTACCACGGCCACAACAGCACCCCGCTCCGAACGTCAATCGGAAAAACCACCAAGGATTGATTGACTAACGAATACGAGGACTAGATATATTGGTCGGGAAACCAACTTCTGACTGAAAAAACCCGGCTAACGCCGTACAAATTACACAGAAAACGACATTACAGGAGCAATGGTGTAGGATTAATCATGACCGGTTTTTAAAGTAAACGTTCAGGACCCAAATCGATTGTATCGATTGTTACTATGACATCTGTTTCTCCCCGTAAGAGCAAGGTGCCGAACATTCTCGGCGACTGGGACGACGTCCGGTTCTTTCTGGCCGTTGCCAAGACCGGCAGTTTCAGCGCTGCTGCCACCCAGCTCAACACCAAACAGACAACCGTCGGTCGTCGTATCCAGGCGCTCGAGCGGCGTCTGGGCGCCAAGCTGTTCGACCGCCACCGCCACGGCATGGAAGTGACGCCGGCCGCGCGCGGCGTGCTGGTGCAGGCCGAGTCCATGCTCGCCAACGCGACCTCGATCGAGCGGCACCTGGCCGGCCTCGACCGCGAGATGTCGGGCGTCGTGCGCGTAGCGGCCACCGAGGGCCTCGCCGCCCAGTGGCTGGTGCCGCGGCTGACCGAACTGCGCCGGATGCATTCCGACATCCTGGTCCAGGTCATCGTCGGCGACCAGGTGCTGGATCTTGCCACCCGCCAGGCCGACCTCGCCATCCGCTTCTTCCGCCCGACCTCCAACCAGCTCGTCGCCGCCCGCGTCGGGCAGTTCGCGATGTCGATCTTCGCCGCCCCGGCGTATGTCGAGCAGTACGGCATGCCGCAGCGCCTCGACGACCTGCGCTCCCATCACATCGTCGACCACACGACGCTGCACAGCCTGCCGGCGATGAAGCCGTGGACCGAGGTGGTCGAGCACAGCACCAACGTGGTGCTGCGCACCAACTCCTCGCACTCGGCGATCGAGGCGGTGAAGGCGGCCTGGGGCATCTCGGTGTTCCCGAGCTACATCACCAAGACGGCCAACCTCGTCGAGGTGCCGATCGAGCTGGGCATCACGCGCGATATCTGGCTGGTCAGCCACGAGGAGACGAACAAGGGCGCGCGCATCCGCGCCGTGATCGACTACATCCGCGAGAAGTTCCGCCAGGACGAGCGCGAGTGGTTCAGCCTGCCCTCGCACGGCCGCTCGATGGTGGCGGCCTGACCCCCTACGGGCCGCGCGAGCGCGGCCCGGCCGGGACGACCTCGATCTCGTCGAGCCGCCTGAGGCGCCACACCGCGACCGAACCGATCCAGGCCGCGACGAACACGCCGACGAGGACGAACCCGACCTCGTTCAGATGCGCGCTCAGCCGCTGGGCGCCGCCCCAGAACCAGCCGTCCCAGCCCAGCCGGTCGCCGGCCAGCCCCAGCACCTCGATCGCGCCGATCACCAGCGCCACCGCCGCCGACAGGAAGGTGATGACGAGGTTGTAGTAGAGCTTGCGCAGCGGCTTCACGAAGGCCCAGTCGTAGGCGCCGAGCATCAGCACGCCGTCGGTCGTGTCGACCAGCGTCATGCCGGCCGCGAACAGGGCCGGAAACACCATGATGGTCCAGATCGGCAGGCCCCGCGCCGTCTCGCTGGCGGCGATGCCGAGCAGCGACACCTCGGTCGCGGTGTCGAAACCCAGCCCGAACAGGAAGCCGAGCGGCAGCATGTGCCAGCTCCGGGTGATGAGCCGGAACAGCGGCCGGAACAGCCGCGCCAGCAGGCCGCGGCTGTTCAGCAGCAGGTCGAAATCCTCCTCGGCGTAGCGGCCGCCGCGCCGCACCGTGCGATAGGTGCGCCAGACCGAGCGCAGGATCACGAGGTTCATCGCCGCGATCGCCAGCAGGAACCCCGCCGAGACGAGCGTCCCCACCACGGAGCCGACGCTGCGGAAGGCCTCGAAGCGCGTGGCCAGCAGCGTCGCCGTCGCCGCCACGCCGGCCACCGCCAGCGTCACCACGCTCGAATGGCCGAGGGCGAAGAAGAAGCCGACCAGCAGCGGCCGCTTGCCCTCCTGCACCAGCTTGCGGGTGACGTTGTCGATGGCGGCGATGTGGTCGGCGTCGACGGCATGGCGCAGGCCGAAGCCATAGGCCAGCAGCGCCGCCCCCAGCAGCACGGGATGGTCCCGGAACAGGAACAGCGCCCATCCCCAGGCGGCGAGATTGCCGCCGATCAGCAGGGCATAGAGGACGACCAGGGACCGGGGTGAGCGACGCGACATCCCCTCTTTCATATCCCTCTCCCTCGGTCAGGGGGAGAGGTTAGGTGGAGGGGAAGCGACGGGCCTCGCCCTCACGGGGACAGGGACAGTGGTGGAAGGCGTTCAATCCAGCGCCTGGCTCAACAGGCGGATGCGGTCGAAGGGCTGATCGCCGGCCGACAGGGAGGGATCGAGGCCGAGGCGCTGCAGCCGGGCGAGACCGCGCGTGCCGTAGCGCTCCCGCAGGGCCTCGCGCACCCAGCCCTCGCTCTGGCGATGGCGGGCGACGGCGAGGCGTCCGTCCTCGGCGAGATGGCGGCGATGCGCCTCGAGCGCGTGCATCAGGCCCTCGATGCCCTCGCCGCTGCGCGAGGAGACCACGAGCGTCCCGAGCTTCCAGTCCTGCGGCTCGGCGGTGGCCAGCGACAGCGCGCCTGCCACGTCGGCACGCGCCCGTTCGGCGGCGGCGCCGAGGTCGGCCTTGGTGACCACGATCAGGTGCGGGATCTCGACGATGCCCGCCTTCATGAACTGCAGCGAATCGCCCGAGCCGGGCTGGACGCAGAACACCACCGTGTCCGCCACGCCGGCGACGTCGGTCTCCGACTGGCCGACGCCCACCGTCTCGATCAGCACGCGGTCGAACAGCGCCCGCATCACCACCATGGCGGCGAGCGTCTGGTCGGCCAGCCCGCCCAGCCGGTCGCGCGCCGCCATCGAGCGCACGAAGCTGCGCTCGTCCGCGGCATCGGTGACGATGCGCACCCGGTCGCCCAGCAGCGCGCCGCCGCTGGTCTTGGAGGAAGGATCGACGGCGATGACGCCGACGGTGTGCCCCGCTTTGCGCCAGGCCGCGACCAGCGCCGCGCAGAGGGAGGACTTGCCCACGCCCGGCGGGCCGGTCATGCCGACCACATGCGCGCGCGGGTGGCGCCAGGCCTCGTCGAGCAGGGCCTGCGACGCCGCCGAGTCGGGATCGCGTTCCAGCGCGGCCAGCGCCCGGGCCAGGGCGCGCTTGCCGCCGCCCTGCCCCGGCTCCTTCACCGCCGGCCGGAGCGCGTCGAGGCTCATTCCGTCTTGAGCGGGCCGCCCAGAGCCGCCTGCGCCGCCGCCAGCCGCGCGATCGGCACGCGGTAGGGCGAGCACGACACGTAGTCGAGCCCGGCCTTGTGGCAGAAGAAGACCGAGGCCGGATCGCCGCCATGCTCGCCGCAGATGCCGAGCTTCAGGGCCTTGCGGGTCTTGCGCCCGCGCTCGGCGGCGATCTCGATCAGTTCGCCCACGCCCTCGGTGTCGAGCGACGCGAACGGATCGTGGTCGAAGATGCCGCGCTGCTGGTACTTCTCGAGGAACGAGGCCGAGTCGTCACGGCTCAGCCCGAACGTCGTCTGGGTGAGATCGTTGGTACCGAAGCTGAAGAACTCGGCGGTCTCGGCGATCTCCGCCGCCCGCAGCGCCGCGCGCGGCAGCTCGATCATGGTGCCGACCATGTATTCGAGCTTCTCGCCCGAGGCATGGCTCACCTCCGCCGCCACCTGGTCGACCACGGCCTTCATCAGGTCGAGCTCCTTCTTGGTGGCGACCAGCGGGATCATGATCTCGGGGATCACGGTCTTGCCGTGCTTCTTCTGCACCTCGGCCACGGCCTCGAAGATGGCGCGGGCCTGCATCTCGTAGATCTCAGGGAAGGAGATGCCGAGACGCACGCCGCGATGGCCGAGCATCGGGTTGAACTCGTGCAGCTTGTGGGCGCGCGCCTCGATCTCCTTGACCGCGACGCCGAGATCCTTGGCGACCTCCTCCATGTCCTCGGCGGTCTTGGGCAGGAACTCGTGCAGCGGCGGGTCGAGCAGGCGGATCGTGACCGGCAGGCCGGCCATGATCTCGAACAGCTCGACGAAGTCCTGGCGCTGCATCGGCTGGATCTTGGCCAGCGCCGCGCGGCGGCTCTTCTCGTCGTCGGCCAGGATCATCTGGCGCACGGCGACGATGCGGTCGCCCTCGAAGAACATGTGCTCGGTGCGGCAGAGACCGATGCCCTCGGCGCCGAACTTGCGCGCCTGGGCGGCGTCCGCCGGCGTCTCGGCGTTGGTGCGGATGCCGAGCTTGCGCACCTCGTCGGCCCACGTCATGAGCTCGGCGAAGTCGCCCGACAGCTCGGGCTGAACCGTCGGCACCACGCCCAGCATGATCTCGCCGGTGCCGCCGTCGAGCGTGATCTGCTCGCCCGTCTTCACCGTCACGCCGCGCACCGTGAGCGTGCCGGCGTTGGCGTCGATGCGCACGTCGCCGGCACCCGCGACGCAGGGCTTGCCCATGCCGCGCGCCACCACGGCGGCGTGGCTGGTCATGCCGCCGGTCGAGGTCAGGATGCCCTCGGCCGCGTGCATGCCGCCGATGTCCTCGGGGCTGGTCTCGCGGCGCACCAGGATCACCTTCTCTCCGGCACGCGCCTGCTTCTCGGCCTCGTCGGCGGTGAAGACGACCTTGCCCGAGGCGGCGCCCGGCGAGGCCGGCAGCCCCTTGGCGATCACCTTGCGCGGCGCCTTGGGATCGAGCGTGGGATGCAGGAGCTGGTCGAGCGACGACGGCACGATGCGCGCCACCGCCTCCTTCTTGTCGATCAGTCCCTCATGCACCATGTCGACGGCGATCTTGAGCGCCGCCTTGGCGGTGCGCTTGCCGTTGCGGGTCTGCAGCATGTAGAGCTTGCCGCGCTGGACGGTGAACTCGATGTCCTGCATGTCGTGATAGTGCTTCTCGAGCGTCTCGCGCACCTTCGCGAGCTGCTTGAACACTTCCGGCATCACCTCTTCCATCGCCGGTGCGTCGGACTTCTGCGCCTTCTTGCCCTCGATGGTGAGATGCTGCGGCGTGCGGATGCCCGCCACCACGTCCTCGCCCTGCGCGTTCACGAGGTACTCGCCGTAGAACAGGTTGGTGCCGGTCGAGGGGTCGCGCGTGAAGGCGACGCCGGTCGCGCAGTCGTCGCCCATGTTGCCGAACACCATCGCCTGCACGTTCACGGCCGTGCCCCAGCTCTCGGGGATCGAGTGCAGGCGGCGATAGGTGATGGCGCGCTGGTTCATCCACGAGCCGAACACGGCGCCGATCGCGCCCCAGAGCTGCTCGCGCGGCTCCTGCGGGAAGGCCTTGCCGGTGCGCTTCTCGACGATCTTCTTGTACTCGGCGACGACCGACTTCCAGTCGTCCGCCTTCAGATCGGTGTCCATGTGGACGCCGAGATCCTCCTTCTTGAGCTCGAGCGCTTCCTCGAAATAGTGGTGGCCGACATCGAGCACGACGTTGGAGTACATCTGGATGAAGCGGCGGTAGCTGTCCCAGGCGAAGCGGTCGTCACCCGACGACTTGGCCAGTCCCAGCACCGTCCGGTCGTTGAGGCCGAGATTGAGGACCGTGTCCATCATGCCCGGCATCGAGGCCCGGGCGCCGGAGCGCACCGACACCAGCAGCGGATTGTTGGCGTCGCCGAAGCTGGCGCCGACGATCTTCTCGACGCCGGCCAGCGCCTTCTCGACCTCGTCCTTGAGCTCGGGCGGATAGGATTCCTTGTTGGCGTAGTAGTAGGTGCAGACTTCGGTCGTCACCGTGAAGCCCGGCGGCACCGGCAGCCCGAGGCTCGACATCTCGGCGAGATTCGCGCCCTTGCCGCCCAGCAGGTTGCGCATCTCCGCGCGCCCCTCGGCCTTGCCGTTTCCGAAACTGTAAACCCACTTCTGAGCCATGTTCAGCCCTCGATCTTCGAGAAGTCAGCCACCGAATCCATGGTGGCACGGATCTGATTGAGCAGTTTGAGCCTGTTCAGCCGCAGCTGCGGCTTGTCCACGACGTTCACCGTGACCTTTTCGAACAGGGCATCGATCGGCGCCCGCAGGCCGGCGAACGCCTGCATCGCGCCGGCGAAATCCTCGCGCTGCAGCGCCGGCTTCACGGTCCGCTCGACCTCGGCCAGCGCCGACGCCACGCTCTTTTCTTCCGCCTGTTCGAGCAGGGCCGGATCGGGCGCCCCGGCAAGCTGCGCGGCGAGGCCCTTGTCCTTCTTCTCCTCGGCGCGGACGATATTGGCCGCGCGCCCGTAGGCGGTGAGCAGGTTCCTGCCCGCTTCCGTGCCGAGGAAGGACTGCAGCGCCTCGACGCGCGCGAGCAGGCGGACGAGATCGTCCTCGCCGCCCAGCGCGAACACCGCGTCGATGATGTCGTGCCGCACGCCCTTCTCGCGCATCTGCACCTTGAGGCGCTCGGCGAAGAAGGCGAGCAGGTCGTCCTCCTTGAAGAAGCGCCGGAGCGGCACGCGCAGCCTGTTCTCGACGATGATGCGGATCACGCCGAGCGCCGCGCGCCGCAGCGCATAGGGATCGCGCGAGCCGGTCGGCTTCTCGCCGATCGACCAGAAGGAGATCAGCGCATCGAGCTTGTCGGCCAGCGCCACGGCGACCGACACCGGCGCCGAGGGACAGCGGTCGTTGGGGCCGGCCGGCGCATAGTGGTCGCCGATCGCCTCCGCCACCGCGGCGGGCAGCTTCTCGCCGAGCGCATAGTAGCGGCCCATGATGCCCTGCAGCTCGGGGAACTCGCCCACCATGCCGGTCACGAGATCGGCCTTGCAGAGCTCGGCCGCGGTCATGATCTCGGTCGCATCGCTGCCGGGCACGAATTCGGCAACGGCGAGCGCCAGCGCGGCGATGCGCTGCACGCGGTCCGCCTGGGTACCGAGCTTGGCGTGGAAGACGATGTCCTTCAGCGCCGGCAGCCGCTCCTCGAGGCGGATCTTGCGATCCTGGTCCCAGAAGAACTTGGCGTCCGACAGGCGCGCGCGCAGCACGCGCTCGTTGCCGTCGACGATGGTGGCGCCGCCGTCGCGCGCGATGGTGTTGGCGACCACGACGAAGCGGTCGGCGAGCGTGCCGTCGGCCCTGGTGGTGGCGAAGTAGCGCTGGTGCGTCTTCATCGAGACGATCAGCACTTCCGGCGGCACGTCCATGAACTGCGCGTCGATGGTGCCCAGCAGCGGCACCGGCCATTCGACCAGGCCGGCGACCTCGTCGAGCAGGCCATCGTCCTCCTTGAGGCTGACCTGCGCCTCGGCGCACAGGCGGCGCGCACCGTCGAGGATGACCTTCTTGCGCGCGGCCGGGTCGAGCATCACGTGCGCGGCCTCGAGCTTGGCGACGTAGTCGGCGAAATCCGTGACCTTGATCTCGCCCTTGCTCAGGAAGCGATGTCCGCGCGTGGTGTGGCCGAACGCCACCGGCGCCATCCTGCCGCCGGGCGCGATCGCGCCTTCCAGCACCTTGCCGTCGAACAGGGCGATGATGGACTGCAGCGGCCGCACCCACTGCATGGTGCCGCTGCCCCACTTCATCGACTTGGGCCACGGCAGCGCTTTCATGGCCGCCTCGACGAGGCCGGGCAGCGCCGCGGCGGTCGGGCCGCCCTTCTTCTTCACGACGGCGAACCAGAATTCGCCCTTGCCGGTGTCGCGCTTCTCCGCCTGGTCGAGCGAGGCGAGCCCGGCGCCCTTCAGGAAGCCCTGGATCGCCTGATCGGGCGCACCGACGCGCGGGCCCCTCTTCTCTTCGCTGACATCGGCGCGGGCAACCGGCAGCCCGTCGACCACCAACGCCAGCCGGCGCGGCGTCGCGAAGGCGCGCGCCCCGGTGAAGGAAAGACCGGCCGCCTTCAGCCCGTCGCATACCAGCCGCTTGAGATCGTCGGACGCACGCGCCTGCATGCGCGCGGGAATCTCTTCGCTCAGCAGTTCGAGGAGAAGCTCGGCCATCTCAGGCCGCCTTCTCGAGCTGGGTCGCCAGCCACGCCTCGCAGCAGGCCTTGGCCAGCGTGCGCACGCGCAGGATGTAGCTCTGGCGCTCGGTGACGCTGATCACGCCGCGCGCGTCGAGCAGGTTGAAGGTGTGCGAGGCCTTGATGCACTGCTCGTAGGCCGGCAGCGGCAGCTTCTTCTCGATCATGCGCGCGCATTCCTTCTCCGCGTCGGCGAAGTGGCGGAACAGCATCTCGGTGTCGGC
>JAFEFG010000112.1 GCA_018240685.1 Pseudomonadota bacterium
ATCACGGTCATCGGCAAGGGCGAGCAGGGCCTGCTGGTCCCGACCGCCGACGGCGTCCGCGAGCCGCAGAACCGCCGCGTCGTGATCGTCCTCCAGTAAGCAATCCCGCAGACTTCACGCTCCCTCGGGAGCGACCGGACGGGCGATCTCGCAAGGGATCGCCCGTTTCGTTTGGGCGGTTGGCCGTGTTCGCCGCGTCCCGCCGCTGTCGCCGGCCCTGCTGACGTATCGCGCTACGCCTCGGGCTTGCGCGCCACGATCCTTCTGATCAGCTTGCCGGACGACAGGCTGCCACGCTGTTCATCGAGCAGGATCTCCGCGCCGTCCAGCCCCTGCAGTGCCTGCACCGGATCGAATGCCGCATAGAGCCGGCCGTGCTCGTCGCGGCGGTCGGTCCCTTCCGTCACCCGCCAGCTGAGATAGAGCGTGCCGCCCGGAACGAGGGTCGCCAGCAAGCGACGCACGGCCTCGGTCACCTCCCCGGGCCCGAGATGCATGATCACCGTCTCGCAAAGAACGTTGGTGAAGCTGCCTTCGGCGACCCCCGCCAGCGCCGGCAGGACGGCGAAGGAAAAGCGCAGCTTCGGATGGCGCCTCCGGGCTTCCGCCAGCAGGCCTTCGGAGGCGTCGAAACCCTGCGCCGGGTAGCCGTTCGCATCGAGCCAGGCCGTGTCACGCCCCGCCCCGCATCCGATGTCTGCGGTCGGGCCGGGACAGAAAAAGCGCTGCACCACCGCATGCAGATCGGTCGGCGGCGGCTGCGCCTCCCAGTCCGAAGCGAAGCCGGCGGCGCCGCGGTCGTAGGCGGCCAGGGTTTCCTTATCCATGTCGAACCGTCCCGATCCGTGTCCGCTACATTGTCGCCTGCTGGATGCGCCGCTCGTCGAGCCCCACGGAGCGCGCCGTCTCGACGATCGCGGCCCAGGTGTCATCCGGCAACGGCACCCCTTCGGCCAGCCGCTTCGCCCGCATGCGCGTCTCGGCTTCGCCCGGCACCAGGATCTCGCCGCCCGCGGCGGCGGGCCTGGAGCCTTTCACGAAGGCCACGTACTTGGCGATGTCCTGCGGGAAGAAGCCGGCGGGATCCAGCACCTTCGGATCGATGTAGAACGACAGCATGCCGTTGGCGAAGCGCCCGCGCTTGGGATCGGTCGCGCCGGTGCCCGAAAGCGAGCCGCCCAGGATCTCGCACATGAAGGCAAGTCCGGAGCCCTTGTGGTCGCCGAAGGCCCGGATCGCCCCGGTGCCCTTGCTGTGGTCGCGCGGCCCGGTGGGCGTGTAGTCGCCGTACAGCAGATGCGGGTCGGCGCTCGGCTTGCCGTCCGGTCCGATCAGCGCACCTTCCGGCACCTTCTTGCCGCCCTGGCTCGCCACCAGGACCTTGCCCTCGGCCACGATCGAGGTCGCGAAGTCGAGGATCAGCGGATCCTGCCCCGGACGCGGGACGCCCACGCAATAGGGAGCGGTCGAGAAGCGGCGTTCGACGCCGCCATAGGGCGCGACGAGGACGCTGCCCGAGGCATTGACGAAATGCACCGAGACCAACCCCTCGGCGGCGGCCATCTCGGCCCAGTCGCCGACACGGCCGACATGGCCCGCATTCCGCAGCGTCACCGCGGCCAGGCCGCCCTTCCTGCATTTGTCGATGCCGATGCGCACCGCCTGCGGCGTCACCGTCTGGCCGAAGCCGTACTTGCCGTCGACGACCGCGATCGCCGGCGTATCGACCAGCACATCGACCGTGACGTCGGCGACCACCGTGCCCGCCTTCTTCTGGGCCGCATAGCGCGGCACGCGGACCACCCCGTGGCTGTCGTGGCCGGACAGGTTGGCGCTCACAAGGTAGCGACCGATCCGCCCGCCCTCCTCCTTCGAGCATCCCGCCGAGGCGAAGATATCCGCGACGAAAGCCTCGAGCGCCCTCGCCTTGATCGTGACTGTGCCCATCACCCTTTTCCTCTTGCTGCCGAGCGCGCCGGGGCGCCCGCGGCTAGGACTTCCCGCGTTGCAGGTTGGCCACGTAACTGCGGTTCCAGGTCGGGTTGATCATCACCTCGTTGATGACGATGTGCGGCGGCAGGCAGGCGATATAGCGGATGAGGTCGCCCACATCCTCCGACTGCGCCATGCGCGCGCGCTCGGCCTTGGTCACCGGCACCGGCCGCTTGTCGAGGATCGGCGTCGCGACCTCGCCCGGCAGGACGGCGCAGGACCGGATGCCGTTGACGCACTCCTCCATGTTGAGGGTATGGCTCATCGCGACGACGCCATGCTTGGCTGCCGAGTAGGCCGCACCGCTCAAGGGCCCCGGCACCCGCCCCGCCACCGACGAGGTATGGATGAGGACACCGCCCTTCTGCCGGCGCATCATCGGCAACACCGCCGTCGTGCAATAGAAGGCGCTCGACAGGTTGCCCTGGATCACCTGATCGATGCCTTCCGGCGTGAGCTTCGCGAAGGAGCGATCGAGGATGTTGAGGCCGGCATTGTTGACGAGGATGTCGCAACGGCCGAACTTCTTGTCGATGTCGGCGGCGATGCGGGTGACGACGGAAGACTTCATCAGGTCGCCCGGCTTGATGACCGCCTTGCCCCCCGCCGTCTTGATCGCCGCCGCCGTCTCCTCCAGCGCCTCCCGGCGGCGGCCGGTCAGAACCACCGTCGCGCCTTCCTTCGCCAGCGCGACCGCCGCCGCCTGACCAATACCCGATCCGGCACCGGTCACCCACGCGACCTTGCCTTCCAACGCCCCCATCGACTTCTCCCTGGTGCTCCTGCCGAACCCTTCGGCCGGCCGATTAAAGCACCTTGCCGGTGGTGTCGTCGATCAGATGCATGTTGCTGAGATCGGCCCGCAGCTTCATCGTCTGCCCGGCTGCGGCATTGGCATTGGGATTGACGCGGCCGCAGACCTCGGCGCCGTTGACGGTGAAATAGACCAGCGTCTCCATGCCCATCGGCTCCACCACCTCGATCCCCATGTCGAAATCGTGCTGGTCGGGCTCGACGTGCGGGCGGGTCTCGGTGATGTGCTCCGGCCTCAGGCCGAGCATCAGGTTGGGCCGGCCGACATAGGTGCCGTAGCGCGCCGTCCGCGACGCCGGAACCGGCAGCGAAAAGCGGTCGTTCACCCGCAGACGCAGGGCACCGGCGGCCTGCTCGAGCTGGCAGGGAATGAAGTTCATCGCCGGCGAGCCGATGAAGCCCGCGACGAATTTGGTCGCCGGCGAGTGATAGAGGTCGTTCGGCGCGCCCACCTGCTCGATGAGCCCCGCATTCATGACCACGACGCGGTCGGCGAGCGTCATCGCCTCGACCTGGTCGTGCGTGACGTATACCGTCGTGGTGCGAACCTTCTGATGCACCTTCTTGATCTCGGTGCGCATCTGCACGCGCAGCTTGGCGTCGAGGTTCGACAGCGGCTCGTCGAACAGGAACACCTTGGGGTCGCGCACGATGGCGCGCCCCATGGCGACGCGCTGGCGCTGGCCGCCGGAGAGCTGCTTGGGCTTGCGGTCGAGGAGCTCGGTGATGTCCAGGATCTGCGCCGCCTGCTTGACCCGGCGATCGATCTCGTCACGCGCCGTCTTCTTGAGCTTCAGCCCGAACGACATGTTCTCGTAGACGTTCATGTGCGGGTAGAGCGCATAGTTCTGGAACACCATGGCGATGTCCCGGTCCTTGGGCGGCACGTCGTTGACGACATCGCCGCCGATCACGATGTCGCCGCCGGAGATCTCCTCCAGACCGGCGATCATGCGCAGCGTCGTGCTCTTGCCGCACCCTGACGGGCCCACGAGGACGATGAACTCCTTGTCGGCGATGTCGAGATCGACACCGCGGACCGCCAGAACTTCGTCGTACTTCTTGATGACCTTACGCAACGTGACCTGAGCCATGAAACCTACCCCTTGGTGGCGCCCGCGGTGAGACCCGCGATGTAGTAGTCCATGAGGAAGGCATAGATAATGAGCGGTGGCGCCGCACCGAGTAACGCGCCTGTCATAATCTGCCCCCAGTTGAACACGTCGCCCTTGATGAGCGTCGTCACGATGCCGACGGGAAGAACCAGCTCGTCAGTCGAGGTCGTGAATGCCAGCGGATAGAGGAACTGTGCCCACGAGACCGTGAAAGCGAAGATCGTGGCGGCGATGATGCCCGGCAGCGCCACCGGGATGAAGATCTTGGTCAGTGTCTGCATCCAGGTCGCGCCGTCGATCAGCGCCGCCTCGTCGAGCTCCTTGGGGATCGAGGCGAAATAGCCGATCATGATCCAGGTGCAGAACGGCACCGTCAGGGTCGGGTAGATGATGATCAGCGTCCACCAGTGGTTCATCAGTTCGATGCCCGTGGTGTCGCGCACGAAGGCGAACATCTTGAACAGCGGGATGAACAGCAGCGTGTCGGGAATGAGATAGGTCAGGAACACGCCGGTCGCGAGCGTGGCCGATCCCCAGAACTTCATGCGTGCCAGGGAGAAGGCCGCCACGACGCTGATCACGATGCTGATCGCGACGACGCAGATCGACACCAGCGCCGAGTTGCGGAAGAAGACGAGATACTGGTTCTGCGTCAGCAGCTCGATGTAGTTCGACAGGGTGGGCGCGTACACCCACCACGGATTCTTGGCCGCCGAGATCTCCCCGCTGCTCTTCAGCGAGGTGATGAACATGTAGAGCGGCGGCGTCAGGAAGAAGATGACGAACAGCACCAGGAAGAAGTAGGACCAGCGCATGGCCCAGCGCCGGTCGCGGCTGATGCTGCCGTACTTGACGGGGCGGACGGGGGCTCCGGCGGAGATCGCGGCGTTGGCCATCAGACTTCACTCCCCCGGCGGCTGATGTCACGCAGGATGAATGCGGCGGCGACCGCCAGGATCGGCACCATGAACAGGACGACGCAGGAGCCGAGCGGGATGTCGCCGCTTTCGATGCCGAGCTTGAATCCCCAGGTCCCGAACAGCTGTGTTGCCGTCAGCGGCCCGCCATTCGTCAACACGCGCACGATGTCGAAATTGGCGAAGGTGACGATCAGCGAGAACAGGGCCGTGATGGCGATGATGTTGCGCATCATGGGAAGGGTCACGTACCAGATGCGCTGCCACCAGGCCGCGCCGTCGATCGCGGCCGCCTCGTAGAGCTGTTCGGGCACGGATTTCAGGGCCGCCAGATACATGATCATGAAGAAGGGCGCGCCCGCCCAGATGTTGACCAGGATGACCGCGAACCGCGCCCAGGCGGCTTCGCCGAGCCAGGGCACCGGGCCGATGCCGAAATGGGCCAGGATCCAGTTGAAGGCGCTGTAGGCCGGATCGAACAGCCACAGCCAGGCAAGCGTGCTCATGGCCGGCGGAATGACCCAGGGCACCAGCAGCATGCCTCGCCACTTGCGCTGCCCCTTGCTGGGAATGTTGTGCACGAAGTGCGCGACGACAAAGCCAATGATCGCCTTGAAGACGACTGCCGTGATGGCGAACAGGCACGACTGGAAGACAACGTCCCAGAACGTGTCGCGCTTGAACAGAAACTGGAAATTGCCCAGGCCGACGAACTTGCTCATCGACTTGTTGAGCATCGCCAGCCAGATCGCGTAGCAGGCCGGATACAGAACGAGGATGCCGATCAGCAGGATCAGCGGCAATGCCATGAGGAACGCAATCGTGGACTTGCGCTGCATCAGCCTGTGCAGGCCCGTGCGGCGGTCCCCTGCGACAGCGGTGGCAGTGGGGGCGGCAATATCGGCCATGAGGGCTCCGTCGGGTTGAGCCGGGTCTATGAGGCGCCAGGGACGCCGCCCCGCGGGACGACGTCCCCCGAACCGCTTCGCGCTAGTTGCGCATGAAGCCTTCGAGTTCGTTGGATGCCCAATCCAGGGTCTTCTCCATCGGCTCGCCCTTGAAGTAGCGGACGGCCATCTGGGTCATCGTGCCCTGGTTGTAGATCTGCTCGGCGATCTTGTGCGGCGCCGGCGCCGCGGCGATCGACAGCGTCTGCGTGTGGTACGGATCGGGGTAGCTGAAGAGCGTGCCCTTGGGCGGCTCCGCTTCGGCCCACACTTTGAAGTCCATGAAGTTGGCGAAGGACGGCAGGTCGTAACCGCCGCTCGCTTCGACCATCTGCTCGGCCGACGACCGCTGCGACAGGTGCGTCAGCAGGCTCTTGGCCGCCGACTGGTTCTTGCCGAAGTTCCAGACGCCCCAGAAGAACGGCAGGAAGGGTCCGAAGCGTCCCTTGGGGCCGGCCGGGAACGGATGCGTCCAGCATTGTTCCGCGACTTTCGGCGCATCGCGCTTGGCAACGGCCCAGGCGCTGGGCGGATTCAGGATCAGCGCCCCCTGCCCCGACACCAGGAACTTGTTGTTCGACGCGTCGTCCCAGGCCGCGACATCGTCGGGCAGGTAGTGCATCAGCTTCTTGTAGTAGTCGAGCACCTGACGGACCGCATCGTTCTTCACCACGATGTCGCCCTTGGCATTGACCAGCTCCGCGCCGAAGGCGTGGAAGAAGGTGCCGATCGCATCGACGTTGTCCGACGTCGTGCCGAGCCCGATGCCGAACGGATGACCGCCCTTGTGGCAGGCTTCCGCCGCCTTCAGGAACGTGTCGAGGTTCCAGTTGTCGGCCTTGGGTGGTGCGCCCGCGGGATAAATCTCCCGCATATCCAGACCGGCATATTGCTTCATGTAGTCGAGGCGCGAGCACGGCCCCTTCATCTGCGTGCCCGACGTCGCCGGAACGGCGAGCCACTTGCCGCCGATGTTGCCGAGATACTCGACCGTGCCGTTGACCTTGCCGTTCTGCTTGATCAACGGCTCCATGATGTCGTTCACCGGCGTAAGCTGATCGGCATAGCGCGCCGGCAGCCACGTGTTCAGGGTCATGATGTCATGCCCTGACTTCGCCTGCGCTTCCGCCGCCGCCGTCAGCAGCAGCTTGTTGCCCTGCGAGGTGATGTAGTCGATCTGGACTTCGACCTTCTCCTTCTCGCCCCACTCCTGGACGAGCTTCTGCGTGGCCTTGTTCGCGCCCGGAACCCAGTGATCCCAGAAGCCGATGCTCAACTTGCCCGCCGCATGGGCGCCGCGCACGAACGGGGCTGCAACCATGACGGACGACAGGGCGGCCGTGCCGCCCACGAATCCACGACGACTGACTTTCTTGAAGCCCATGCGATTTCCTCCTGTACACCCTATCCGGTCAGTGACCGGCTATTCGTGCGCGCTTGTGGCGAGCTTGGCCCTCAGACGGGGCATTACGCCGATGCTATGCACAAGGCGCGGAGCAAGCAACGCATTTTCGAATAGATTCGATTGGAGAGCACCGTTGACGTCGTTTGACAGCCGGCCCGGCCGCCCGGATGCTCCGGCGCCCGCCCGTAAACAGAGAAGAATGAAGATCGTGTCGAAAAAGACTGTGAAATCGCGCCGGAGTGCCGGCTGATGCGCGATGTGCCTGCGATCAATCCCTGGCTTGCCGCCGTCGAGCCCTCGCCCATCGGAGAGACGAAGCGATGGGTCCAGGGCCGGGAATTCCCTGCCGACCGCCCGTTGATCGACCTCAGCCAGGCCGTCCCCGGCTATCCGCCGGCGCTGGAACTGCGCCGCCACCTGGGGGAGCGGCTGCTCGATCCGACCTGCCACGGCTACACACCGATCCTTGGCCTGCCGTCCTTGCGGGAGGCCTATGCTGCGCACCTTTCCGCCTTCTATGGCGCCGCCATCGCACCCGGCGAAGTGGGCATTACCTCCGGTTGCAACCAGGCCTTCTGCCTGGCGTTGATGAGCATCGCCAAGGCGGGCGACCAGGTCATCCTGCCCCGGCCGCATTACTTCAATCACGACATGTGGATGCGCATGCAGGGCGTCGAGCCGGTGGCCCTCGACTTCCGGCCCGACTCCGGCGCGATCCCCCACCCCGACGATGCCGCCCGCCTGATCGGGCCACGCACGCGCGCCATCGTGCTGATCTCGCCGAACAATCCGACCGGCGCGGTCTATCCGCGCGAGACCATCCACGGCTTCTACGAACTCGCCCGCCGGCACGGCATCGCGCTGTTGCTGGACGAGACCTACAAGGACTTCCTTCCCGAAGGGACGCGGCCGCACGAGCTCTTCTCCGATCCGGGCTGGCGCGGCACGCTGGTGCACCTCTACAGCTTCTCCAAGGTCTTCGCGCTCACGGGCTATCGTGTCGGCGGCGTCACCGCCGGCGCGCCGCTGATGGCCGAGATCGAGAAGGCGATGGACTGCGTCTCGATCTGCCCGCCCCGACTCGGCCAGGAGGCGGCGCTCTACGGCCTCGCCAATCTGCTGCCATGGGCGCGCAGGAACACCGAGGCGCTCAAGGCGCGCGCCGATCTTCTCGGCGCCGGCCTCGCCCGCTCCAACCGCTGGCGCCTGGTCAGCCTCGGCGCCTACTTCGCCTACGTCGAACATCCGTTCGCGGGCCAGCGCTCGACCGACGTTTCGCGGCGCCTCGCCGACGAGGAGAACCTGCTGACCATTCCCGGCGACATGTTCGGCGCCGGGCAGGAGCGCTTCGTGCGCATCGCCTTCGCCAACGTCCCGGACGACCGGATCCCGGCGGTGCTGGAGAGGCTCGAGCGCTTCGGAACCTGACCGCGAAGCCAGAAGCAAGGAGAGGAAGCGATGCCGCATGCGACGACGCCGGACGGCGTGAAGCTCTATTACGAGGAAGCCGGCAGCGGCACGCCGATCCTCTTCGTGCACGAATACAGCGGCGACTGGCGGAGCTGGGAGCCGCAGATGCGCTTCTTCGCCCGCAGGCACCGCTGCATCACCTATTCGTTTCGCGGCTATCCAGGCTCGGACGTGCCGGACAAGGCGTCGCTGTACGGCCAGCAGCCTGCAGTCGACGACGCGCGCCACATGCTCGACCATCTCGGGATCGACAAGGCGCACATCGTCGGCCTGTCGCAGGGCGCCTTCGCGACCGCGCATTTCGGACGCAGCTATCCCGATCGCGCGCTGTCGCTGACCCTGGCCGGCATCGGCTCCGGCGCCGGCCGGGAAGGGCATGAACAGTTCAAGAGGAACGCGCGGGAGACGGCGGCCCTTATCCGCAGGGAAGGCATGGCGAGCTACGCCGAGGGCCTGAAGACCAATCCGACGCGCTCGCGCTTCAAGCTCAAGGATCCGCGCGGCTTCGCGGAGTTCGTGAAGCACCTGTCCGAGCATCCCGACGTGGGGGCAGCCCACACGATGGAGAACTACCAGGGCAAGCGCCCGTCGCTTTACGACTTCGAAGACGAGTGGAAGAAGCTCGACCTGCCGACGCTCATCATCTGCGGCGACGAGGACGAGCCCTGCCTGCAGCCCAGCCTCTATCTCAAGCGCGTGCTGCCCAATGCCGGCCTCGCCATGTTCGCCAAGACCGGCCACACCGTGAACATCGAGGAGCCGGACGCCTTCAACCGCGAGGTCTGGAACTTCATCGCCCTCGCCGAAGCCGGAAAGTGGATGCCGGCGGAGCCGATGGGCGCCGCTGCCAGCCTGATCTGATCAGCCGGCTTCGACCGTCACCGCGTGATTGAGCGGCCCGTGCCCCTGGCCAAAGCCGGGCGCGGTCTCGATCGCGCGGCGCACATAGGCACGCGCCCGCGCCACCGCTTCATAGAGGCTCATCTTCTGCGCCAATCCCGCGGCGATGGCGGACGCCAGGGTGCAGCCGGTCCCATGCGTGGACCGGCTGACGATGCGGGCATCCTCGAAGCGTTCCACCTTGCCGTCCTGGAACAGCAGGTCGACGACGCGGTCTCCCTCGAGATGACCGCCCTTCAGAAGCACGGCCGCCGGCCCCAGGGCGGAGAGCGCCGCCCCGGCCCGCCTCATGTCGGCCTCGACGCGGACGGGAAAGCCGACAAGGGCCTCCGCTTCGGGCAGGTTCGGCGTCAGCACCGTCGCCATCGGCAGCAGCACTTCGCGCAGTGCCGCCTCTGCTTCCGCCAGCAACAGACGGTGCCCACCCTTGGCGACCATCACGGGATCGACGACCAGGGGCGTTCCCGGTGCGTATCTGGCGAAGCCCGACGCCACCGTGCGGATCACTTCGGCGCTGTGCAGCATGCCGGTCTTGAGCGCGTCGGCACCGATGTCCGTGAGCACCACCTCGATCTGCCGTGCAATGAAGGCCGGCGCGATCGGCAGCACGTCATGGACACCGAGCGTGTTCTGCGCCGTAAGCGCTGTGATGGCGGTGGCGGCAAAGCCGTCCATCGCCGTGACGGCCTTGATGTCGGCCTGAATTCCCGCACCGCCACCGGAATCGGATCCGGCGACGATCAGCACGCGGCCCTTCACGACTGTCCCTTCATGATGGGCCGATCACGCGGCCTGCCGCGGGATGGCTTCGACGATCTGGTCGACGACGGTACGCACGAGGTCCGAATCGTCGCCTTCAGCCATGATGCGGATGAGCGGCTCGGTGCCCGACTTGCGGACCAGGACACGGCCACCCTTGCCGAGCATCCGCTCGGCGGCGGCGATGGCCGAAACGACAGACTGCGCCGTCAGCGCGGCATTGGCGTCACCGACGCGGACATTCTTGAGAAGCTGCGGCACCGGCTGGAAGGCCCGGAACGCTTCGCTCGCCGGCTTGCCGCTCTTGATCAGGGCCGCCAGCGCCTGCAGCGACGCCATCAGCCCATCGCCGGTCGTCGCATGATCGGTCATGATGATGTGGCCGGACTGCTCCCCACCGAGATTGAAGCCGCCGGCCCGCATGCGCTCCAGCACGTAGCGGTCGCCGACCTGGGTGCGCACCAGGGCAAGCCCCAGGGCGGCGACGAAGCGCTCGAGGCCGAGATTGGACATCACCGTCGCGACGACGCCGTTGCCGGCAAGCCGCCCGTCCTTCTTCCACTGGCTGGCAATGGTGGCCATGAGCTGGTCGCCGTCGATCAGGGCCCCCTTCTCGCTCACCAGCACGACGCGGTCCGCATCGCCGTCGAGGGCGATGCCGAGATCGGCGCCGTGCACGACCACCTGCTCCTGCAGCGCCGCCGGGTGGGTCGACCCGCAATTGCCGTTGATGTTGAAGCCGTCGGGCGAGACGCCCATAGGGACGACCTCCGCGCCGAGCTCCCACAAGACGGTCGGCGCGACCTTGTAGGCAGCGCCGTTGGCGCAATCGACCACGATCTTGAGGTGCGAAAGATCGAGGCGGCCGGCCACAGACCCCTTCACGGCTTCGATGTAGCGGCCCTCCGCATCGTCGAGGCGCTTGGCACGGCCGATCGCCGAAGAGGCGGCCAGCGGGATCGTCGATTGAGCTGCGACCAGCTCCTCGATCTGCATCTCGACGGCGTCCGAGAGCTTGAAGCCGTCGGGGCCGAAGAGCTTGATGCCGTTGTCCTCGTACGGATTGTGCGACGCGGAGATCATCACGCCGAGATCGGCCCGCATCGAGCGCGTAAGGAAGCCGATCGCCGGCGTCGGCAGCGGGCCCAGCAGCAGCACGTCCATGCCGACCGAAAGCAGGCCGGCTGTGAGGGCCTGCTCCAGCATGTAGCCCGACAGCCGCGTGTCCTTGCCGATCACTACCCGATGACGATGGTTGCCGCGATTGAAGACGCGGCCGGCCGCCATCCCGATGTGGAGGACGGTCTCGGCCGTCATGGGTGCGGTGTTGGCGCGCCCGCGCACGCCGTCGGTGCCGAAGAGAGAGCGAGACATAGCGTCGATAAGTTATCGCATCGCCGCTGATACCGCGAGCGCCTGTCGCGTGCCGGCCACGTCGTGGACCCTGACGATGGCAGCGCCCCGCCGCGTCGCCTCGACGGCCAGCCAGATCGAGGCTGGATCCCTCAGCCGGGGCTCCTTGACGCCGGTCAACCGGCCGATGAAGCCCTTGCGCGACGTGCCGATCAGGACCGGATATCTGCCGCCGCCCAGTTCGCCCGCTGCGGCGATCAGGGCGAGGTTCTCCTCCGGCGTCTTGCCGAAACCGACGCCGGGATCGAGCACGATGTGCCGGTGGCCGACGCCGGCCGCCTCGCCGGTCGCCGCCCGCTCCATGAGGAACCGGCCGACCTCTGCCACGACATCGCGGTAGGCCGGCCCTTCGTACCGGCTGTCCACCTCGCCGCGCCTGTGCATCAGCACCACCGCGGCATCCCGTTCCGCCACAAGGGGAAGCATGTCCGGATCGTCGCGCAAGGCCGAGACGTCGTTCACGATCCGCGCCCCGGCATCGAGGCAGACGCGCGCCACGCCCGCGCGGCGCGTATCGACCGAGATGGGAATGCCATGCCGCGCGAGTCCTTCGACGACCGGCAGCACCCGGCGCAGTTCCTCCGCCTCGGGCACCGGCTGCGATCCGGGGCGGGTGGATTCGCCTCCGACATCGATGATGTCAGCGCCTTCTGAAACGAAGCGCAGGCCGTCATCGACGGCCTGCTGCGGATCGAACCGGACGCCCCCGTCCGAGAAGGAGTCGGGCGTGACGTTCACGATCGCCATGATCCTCGGGCGATCGAGCGGCACGCCTGCGAAGGCGGCCGTCAAACGCCCGGCTGCGGCTCTGGGTTGGCGCCGCCAGTCGACGTGCCGGTGGCGGATCCGCTGCTGGTGGGCACCGAGGCCCGCCGCCGACGGTCCGGCCCGGAACCGGCACCGCCGGTATCGTCGCGAACGATGGGCTCTCCGCGCAGGATCTGGCCTATCTCGTCGTTGCTCAGCGTCTCGTACTCGAGCAGCGCCTTGGCGATCGTGTGCAGATCGTCGTTGTGATCGGTGAGGATCTTGCGCGCCTGCGTCTCGGCCTCCTCGATCAGGCGGCGGACCTCCTGGTCGATCAGCTGGGCGGTCGCCTCGGAGACGTTCTGGGTCTGCGTCACCGCGTGCCCCAGGAACACTTCCTGCTCGTTGGCCTGGTAGCGCACGCGGCCAAGCTTGTCGGACATGCCGTACGCCGTGATCATGCCGCGCGCCATCTGGGTCGCGACCTGGATGTCGCTCGCCGCGCCAGTGGTCACGTTCTCGGGTCCGAAGATCAGCTCCTCGGCCATGCGGCCGCCGAACAGGATCGCCAGCCGCGACTCGAGGAACAGCTTGGTGTGGCTGAGATGGTCGCGCTCCGGCAGCTGCATCGTCACGCCCAGCGCGCGGCCGCGCGGGATGATCGTGACCTTGTGCAGCGGGTCGGTCTTGGGAACATGCAAGGCGACGAGCGCGTGACCAGCCTCGTGATAGGCGGTCAGCTTCTTCTCCTCGTCCGTCATGGCCATCGAGCGCCGCTCGGTCCCCATCAGGACCTTGTCCTTGGCGTATTCGAAATCCGACATGGTGACGAGCCGCTTGCCCACGCGCGCGGCGCGCAGTGCGGCCTCGTTCACGAGGTTGGCGAGATCGGCGCCGGAGAAGCCCGGCGTGCCGCGCGCCAGCACGCGCGGATCGACGTCGGGCGCCAGCGGCACCTTGCGCATATGGACCTTCAGGATCTTCTCGCGGCCGCCGATATCCGGGTTCGGCACCACGACCTGGCGGTCGAAGCGGCCCGGGCGCAGCAGAGCGGGGTCGAGCACGTCCGGCCGGTTGGTCGCCGCGATCAGGATCACGCCCTCGTTGGACTCGAAGCCGTCCATCTCGACCAGCAACTGGTTGAGGGTCTGCTCGCGCTCGTCGTTGCCGCCACCGAGGCCGGCACCGCGATGGCGGCCGACGGCGTCGATCTCGTCGATGAACACGATGCAGGGCGCGTTCTTCTTCGCCTGCTCGAACATGTCGCGCACGCGGCTCGCGCCCACGCCCACGAACATCTCGACGAAATCGGAGCCGGAGATGGTGAAGAACGGCACGTTCGCCTCGCCGGCGATGGCGCGGGCGAGCAGCGTCTTGCCGGTGCCCGGCGGGCCGACCAGCAGACAGCCCTTGGGGATCTTGCCGCCGAGGCGCTGGAACTTCTGCGGATCCTTCAGGAAGTCGACGATCTCCTCGAGTTCGCCCTTGGCCTCATCGATGCCGGCGACATCCTCGAAGGTGACCCGACCATGCTTCTCGGTCAGGAGGCGCGCGCGCGACTTGCCAAATCCCATGGCGCGGCCGGTGCCGCTCTGCATCTGGCGCAGGAAGAAGATGTAGACGCCGACCAGCACCAAGACGGGCAGCCAGCTCACGAAGATGCTGCCGAGGTTGACGCCCTCCTCCGGCGGACCGGCATCGACCCGGTCGACGTTCTTGATCAGCAGCGGCATCAGCTGCTCGTCAGGCGGCGTGCTCGGCGCGTAGGTGGAGAACTTCTGCATGCCGTTACGCGGCTCGCGGAAGGTGCCGGTGATCGTATTGCCCGAGATGCGGACGTCCTGGACCTGATGCTGGTCCACGGCACGGACGAAATCCGAATAGGAGATGGCATTGCCGGCGGCCCGGGTCGTGCCGCCCTGGAACACGCTGTAGAGCAGCGCCAGCAGCAGGACGATGACGATCCACAAGGCAGCGTTACGATTGAACGGGTTCACGGTTTCGATCCGTCACTTGAGTTTCATATCTAAAT
Source organism: Pseudomonadota bacterium (assembly GCA_018240685.1). Classification (GTDB taxonomy): domain Bacteria; phylum Pseudomonadota; class Alphaproteobacteria; order Reyranellales; family Reyranellaceae; genus Reyranella. The sequence continues at coordinate 14,511 of JAFEFG010000112.1, forward strand.
GGGGCGTCTACTGCGCGCCGCAAGCAAAAAATACCGCTGGAAGCAGGGGCTTTCCCTGAATCTGCTCGTCTTTCCTGCCACTTTCGGGCCCGACAATCCAGCGTAGCCGCCGATCGGCAGGATCCTTGCGCAGCATCAGCCGACAGCCAGATAGGGTGAAATCCAGACCTTTTCCCGACTTGCCGGGGCCGTCGACCCGCGAAAGCCGGGCCGCGGCCCGGTCGAGCCGCTCCCGCCGGGTCGGATACTCCCGCCCGCCGACGGCCTGGACGATGCGGCCAAGGAGACGGGCCCCCTCTCCCGGCGGCAGCCGGCCGAAAAGGGCCTGATCGACCGCAACCGAGGCCGGCCGGTCGAAGTCGAGCGTTTCCAGGGCGATGCCGGCGAGCCGGGCTTCCCTTACCCGGCGAGCCGTCGCGGGTTCCGGTTTCGCGGCGGGCAGGACCGCGCCGGCCCGCAGGCGCGCCCGCTCGAACCGAGGATCGGCGTTCGAGGGATCGTCGATCCAGTCGATTCCCCCTTCCACCAGCGTCGTGGTGAGCCGCGCCCGCGGCACCGACAGCAAGGGCCGCAGCAGCCGACCGTCGCGGTGCTCGACCAGGGCGGCCATTCCCGCCAGGCCATCGAGGCCGCTGCCGCGCTTGGCACGCATGGCGACCGTCTCGGCCTGGTCGTCGGCCTGATGGGCGACGAGGAGGTGGACGATGCCGTGGCGGCGGCAGGCCTCGAACAGAAGGCGGTAGCGGGCGGCGCGGGCCGCCTCCTGCAAACCGGTCGCAGGCTTCGCCTCCGACCAGGCGAGGATCTCCGCTGCGATGCCATGTCGCGCCAGCAATGCGGCCGTGGAGGCCGCCTCGGCCGCCGCTTCGGGCCGGAGCCTGTGGTCGACGATCAGCGCCAGCACCCGTCCTTCCCGCGCGCGCGCCCAGGCGTGCGCCAGCAGGGCCAGGCAAAGGGAATCCCGACCGCCCGAGACACCGATCGCGATCGTCGGCCGCCGTTCGAACGGCTCGAACGGCATCATGAGGGAAGAGAATTCCCCGCTCGTGAGCCCTCGAGGTGAGGCGGTGCTCACCCGCAATTGTCCCGCTGACGCTCCTGATCGATGCGCCGCTTCTGCAGATCCGTCGCGCGCGGATAGTCCTGGCTGAAACGCGCGAACACTGCGCAGGCGTCGCTCTTGCGGCCAAGGGCAGCGAGCGTGATGCCGAGCTTCAAGAGGTTGTCGGGCCCCTTGGGGCTGGTCTTGTAGACCTTGTAGCCTTCCGCGAACGCTGCCATCGCGTTGTGGTAGTCGCGCCGGGCATAATAGGTCTCGCCCAGCCAGTACTGGGCATTGCCGGCCAGCGCGTGCTTGGGGTTGTGCTGCAGGAAGGTCTTGAAGCCCTTCTCGGCGCCCGCATAGTCGCCCTCCTGCAGCTTCTTGAAGGCTTCATGGTAGAGCT
>JAFEFG010000113.1 GCA_018240685.1 Pseudomonadota bacterium
TCGCCGGCATGCCGGCGACCGTCCGCTCGGGAGTTTCCGCGGCCGCTACTTGCGCGGCAGCAGCTTCTGGACGTCGGCGGTCATGTCGACGAGCACCTTGTCGGGCTCGCCGGCGCGCGCGCCGGTGACGATCGAATTGAGATGGTCCTTGATCACGTCGGTGATCTTGAGGCCGTTCTCGCCCGGGAAGGCGTACCACTTGGTCAGGATGGGGAGCTGCTTGACCGCGGTGTAGTTGTTCGGATTCTGCGCATAGAAGTCCTTGAGATAGACCTCGTTGGCCTTGCGGTTCGGCGGCATGTAGCCGGTGGTCCTGGCGACGATCGCCGCACCCTCCGGACCATGCCAGAACTTCATCACCTCCCACGCGGCGTCGCGCTTCTTGGGATCGGTGGTGAGGATGATGCCGACATTGCCGCCCGCCGGCAGCCGGCCCTTCTCCGGCAGGACGCCGGGGAAGGTCGAGGTCTTGAGCTCGAACTTGCCGGCGACCATCTGCGTGACCTTGGCAAGGTCCGACGTCGAGGTGAAATGCATGCCCGTCTTGCCGGCGGCGAAGGCGGCGCGCATGTCGGGCTGGTTGAGGTTCGGCATCTTGCCTTCGGTGACCAGGCGCGCCAGCGTCCGCATCGCGTACTGGCCTTCGGGTCCGTCAAAGGCGACCTTGGTCTCGTCGGCGTTGAGCATCGTGCCACCGCGCGCGAACACCGGCGCCTGCCACAGCCAGTTGCCGGTGATGTCCCAGGCATAGGTGACGCCGTTGATGTCGGGGCCGAGCGCCTTGATCTTCTTGGCCAGCTCGATGACCTCTTCCCAAGTCGTCGGCAGCTTGTTGGGATCGCCGCCCGCCTTCCGCACGAGGTCGAGATTGTAGTAGCCGATCGGCAGCGAGATCGCGAACGGCAGGGCGTAGACCTTCCCGTTCTGCATGCCGATGTCGTACATCGCCTGATGGAAACCCTCCGCCTCCATCGTCTTGTCGGCCTTGATGTAGGCGTCGAGCGGCTGGGCGATGCCGCGGTCGACGAACACGCGGACGCGGTTGAGGCCCTGGAACGTGATGTCCGGCATCTGCTTGGTGATGGACTCGCGCAGGACCTTCTGAGTGGCATCCTCATAGGAGTCGTACGGGGCCCGGAACGTGATCTTGATCTCCGGGTGCTTCTTGGCGAATTCGGCGGCGATCTGCTTGTGCGTCTCGTTGAACAGTTCGCCGTAGGCGTACTGCATCACGATCTCGGTTTGCTGTGCCATCGCCGGAACGGCGGCCGCCATCAGGGCGGCGGAAAGCAGGCAGGCTTTGAGCATCCTCTTCTCCGTGTGAGTCAGTCAGACGTTGGGTCCTCGGCGAACTTGGGCGCCCGCTTCTGTCGTTACTTGAGGCCGGTGAAGGCGATCCCCTCGATGAAGCGCCGCTGCGCGAACAGGAACGCGACGACCAGGGGCGCGATGATGACGGTGGCGGCCGCCATCAGCGGCCCGTAGTCGGTGCCGGCCTCGGCGTTGCGGAAGGCGGCGACGCCGAGCGGCGGGGTGAAGAGCGGCTCGCTGTTGAGGACGATCAGCGGCCAGAAATAGTCGTTCCAGTGCGCGACGACCGAGAAGATGCCGAACGCGGTCACGGCCGGGATCGCCGTCGGCAGCATGACCCGCCAGACGATGCCGACCTCGGAGATGCCGTCCATGCGCGCGGCATCGACGAGGTCGTCCGGCACGCCGAGGAAGAACTGGCGCATCAGGAAGATGCCGAAGACCGAGATGGTGAACGGCACGATCAGCGCCGCGTAGCTGTCGAGGATGCCGAGCTGGTGGAACAGCAGGAACAGCGGCACCGCGATGGCCTGCGGCGGGATCAGCACGCAGAACAGTACGAGCGCGAAGACCGTCTGCCGGCCCCGGAAGCGGAGCTTGGCCAGGGCATAGGCCGCGGGCAGCGCGACCGCGACCTGCAGCACGAAGATGGCCGCCGTCACGACGGCGCCGTTCAGCAGGAACCGCAGCAGCGGCGCCTTGGCGAACGCGGCCGTGTAGTTCTCCACCACATGCAGCTTCTCGGGCCACCAGCGGATCTCGGAGAGGAACACCTCCGCCTGCGGCTTGAGTGAGGTCGAGATCATCCACACGAACGGCAGCAGGGTCACCGCCGCGAGGACGAGCAGCACCAGGTGCCGGGCGATCGCCGCGGGCCGCGGCAGGCGTGTCGCGATGCTCATAAGTAATGCACCCGCTTCTCGATGAGGCGCGCCTTGATCACGGTGAGCGTGAGCACGAACGCCAGGAAGACGACGGCGATGGCGGCCGCACGGCCGGAGCGGAAGAACTCGAAGCCTTCGGAATACATGGTGTAGAGCAGGACCTCGGACGCCTTGTTGGGCCCGCCCTTGGTCAGCACCTGCACCGTGTCGAAGACCTGGAAGGAGCGGATCGCCGAGATGATCACCACGAACATCGTGACCGGCCCCAGCATCGGCCACGTCACCAGCCAGAAGCGCGACCAGGCGGAGCGCACGCCGTCGAGCTCGGCCGCGTCGTAGAGGTGGCGCGGGATGGAGACCAGCCCGGCCAGGAACAGCACCATGTTGAAGCCGAAGAGCTGCCAGATGCCGATGACGGCAAGCGTCGGCAGCGCCAGCGCCGGGTCGGTGAGCCAGGCGTGCGGCGCCAGCCCGACCTTCTTCAGCAGCAGGTTGATGAGGCCGAACTGCGGATGCAGCATGTATTCCCACGAGATCGCCATGGCGATCAGCGTGGCCATCACCGGGATGAAGAAGACGGCGCGGTAGAACCTCTTCAGGCTGTCGCCCGATTCGATCAGCAGCGCGACGCCGAGCCCCAGCGCAACCGACGCCGGCACGACGATCGCCACGTAGCGCAGCGTGTTGCCGAGCGACGTCCAGAAGACCCGGTCGGAAAACAGGTCGCGATAGTTCTCCAGCCCGATGAAGGCGATCGCCGAGGCGCCGAGCTGATAGTCGGTGAAGGACATCACCAGCACCGCCGCGACCGGGCCGATCAGCAGCAGCGCCATCAGGAACAGTGCCGGCGCCGACAGCGCGATGGCCGTCCACTGTTCGCGCAGGCGGCTGATGTCGCGCGCGGGCCGGCGGCCTGGCCGGGCAGCGACGGCGGCATCCTGCCGGAGCGTGACGTCAGCCATGGGCGGCCTGCCGGTAGGCGAGAGGACGGACGGGCAGGCTGTGGCCCCGGTCGTCGAAGAAGCTCGCCGCCGACGGTCGCGGCAGCAGCGCCAACGGGCTGCCGACGGCAATGGCGCGGGCCTCCGACGGCTCGAGGCGGACGAGGACCGGTTCGTCCACGCCGCCGACCTCGACATGCACGAAGACCTCCGAGCCGAGATTCTCGACATAGCCGACGCTGCCCTTCCAGGCCGGCTCGGAGCCGCTGGTGGGCCGCACCGCTTCCGGCCGGATGCCGACCCGGACCGCCGTGCCGGGCGCGGCATCGACGCGCTGGTCGAGCGGCAGGCCGAGCACGACGACGCGGCCCTCCGCCTCGACCCGGCCCGGCAGGATGTTGATCTTGGGCGAGCCGATGAATTCGGCGACGCGGATGTCGCGCGGGTGGCTGTAGATCTCGTCGGGCGTGCCGACCTGGACGATGTTGCCGGCCATCATCACGGCGATGCGGTCGGACATCGTCATCGCCTCGGCCTGGTCGTGCGTGACGTAGATGAAGGTCGCGCCGAGCCGGCGATGCAGCTGCGCGATCTCGGCCCGCATATGGACGCGCAGCTTGGCGTCGAGGTTCGACAGCGGCTCGTCGAGCAGGAAGGCCTTGGGATGGCGGACGATCGCGCGGCCGACCGCGACGCGCTGGCGCTGGCCGCCCGACAGCTGCCCGGGCTTGCGGCCGAGCAGGTCGGCCAGGCCCAGCAGGGCGGCCACGCGCTCGACCTCGGCGCCGATCTCGCGATCGATGCGGCGCACGCCGGGGACCAGCCGGCCGGCGACCGGCAGCCGCTGCCAGGCATTGAGGCGGCGCATGCGCAGCGGCACGGCGATGTTGTCGAAGACCGACAGGTGCGGATAGAGCGCGTAGGACTGGAACACCATGGCGAGGTCGCGGCGGCTCGCCCGCACCCCGTTGACGTTCTGCTCGCCGATCAGCACGTCGCCGTCGGTCTGCGTCTCGAGACCGGCGATCACCCGCAGCAGGGTCGACTTTCCGCACCCCGACGGCCCGACCAGGGAAATGAACTCGCCATGTGCAATATCCAGATCGACACCGCGCAGGACGTCGGTGCGATCGAAGCTCTTTCGGATTTTCCTGACCGCGACTTGCGCCATCGTCTTCCCCCAACCCGGTTCGTCGACGCGCGGCAGGGTTAAAGCGATCGTTTGACAGTCACGTAACAGTCAAAAGGAAAGCTTATAGGTCCGCGAACCATCGGCTTGCCTCCGCGGCGGCAGTCGCAACGAGGGACCTTCGCATGGCACTCACCAGTTCCCGGATCCGCGCCATCAATGCGGTGTTCGAGGCGGGCAGCTTTTCGGCCGCGGCCAAGCGGCTCGGCATCTCCCAGCCCGGCGTCGCCCAGCAGGTGCGCGACGTCGAGGAGGGCTTCGGCGTCACGCTGTTCGATCGCCGCGGCAACGGGCTGGTGGCGACCGCGCTATGCCGCCAGCTCTACGGCATCACCCAGCGCCTGCAGACGACGGAGGCGAAGGCGCTCGCGATCCTCACCCAGCACAGCGAGCTGAAGGAAGGCGAGCTGCGCATCGGCCTCGGCAACGCCATGCCCGGCATGGCGATGATCTCGGACTTCCAGGCCCTCTACGCCAGGATCAGCATCAAGGTGGAAATGGGGAGCTGGGCGTCGATCATCGACGCGGTGGTCGACCAGCGCGTCGATGTCGGCATCCTGCCACAGATCCCCGACGACGGACGCTTCCGGCGGGAAACCTGCCTTCACCAGGCCGTGGTGGCGATCGTGCACCCCACCCACCCGCTGGTGGGCGCGCGGCGGATCACCTGCCGCGAGCTGATGGCGCATCCGCTGGTGTTCCGCACCCAGCACTCCTCGACGCAGCGCATCGTCGACGACGCCTTCCGCCGCGCCGGCCTCGATCCCAGGCCGGCCATCATCCTCGACACCCGCGACGGGGTCCTGGAGGCGGTGATCAACGGCCTGGGTGTCGGCTTCATGTGGGAGCACGGCTCCAGCCGCACCGACGGGTTCGTCAAGCTGCGGATCCAGGAGATGTCGACGCCGCTGCCGGAGCACATCTTCTGTCTCGCCCGCCGGCACGACAAGCTGGTGGACCTCTTCTTCCAGTCGCGGCGTCTCCAGGGCGTCCGCACCGGAAGCGCCCCCGGCCCGTACTGACCGGCGGCCGGTCGAGCGCGCTCAGAAGCCGGCCACGAACCGTTCGATCTCGCGGGCGCTGCGCAGGCGCACGACGCGCTTCTCGCGGGCCAGGAACTGGCACTCGATGGCGAACCGTTCGCGGTTCTTGCGGTGGGTCGTGAGCGCCCACAGCAGGATCGACTGGCGGCTGAAGAAGGCGTTGGCCAGCGTCTCGCGGTTGCCGGTGCCCCAGAGCTCCTCCTTCGTCAGCGCCCGCCGCAGCGTACGCCGGGCCAGGCGTGCCATCACCAGCGGCAGCGGCAGATCGAGCCAGACCAGCGTGTCGGCCGGGCGCCAGGTGAGATCGCGCACCTGGCCGTAATTGCCGACAACGATCCAGCTGCCGTCGCGGGTCTCGTTCTCGACCCGGTAGCGGAAGAGATCGACCGGCGCCGGCTGCCAGTCGCGGCCCCAGTAGAGCGCGTCCAGCTCGACGACGCGCAGGCCGGTGCGCGCGGCGAGGCGTTCAGCCAGCCAGCTCTTCCCCGATCCGGTGGTGCCGAAGACGACCACGCGCCGCATGTCAACCGGCCGCGGCAACCGCCGGCGATTCGCGTGACGCCCCTTCCCGGACCTGCACGATGACGGCGGGAACCCGGACCCGCCCGTCGCTGCACGCCATGCTGCACCCCTCCTCCACGCGGCAACTGTAGCGCCAACGCGCGCGCCGTCGTAGGGTGCGCGCTTCGGTTGGGGGAGCGTTGATGTCGCAGATTTTGTTCAGGAACGCGAACGTGTTCGATCCGCGCTGGACCGAGGCGCGCGGCGGCTACGAGGTTCTGGTCGAGGGCGATACGATCAAGGAAGTATCGGCCAGGCCGATCAAGGCCGCCAACGCGCGGGTCGTCGACTGCGGCAAGCGCACGCTGATGCCGGGCCTGATCGACTGCCACGTGCACGTGTTCCTGAGCGAGGTGAACATCCGCAACCTCGAGAACGTGCCGCTCACCCTCATGACCGCGCGCGCGGCCGACCTGATGAAAGGCATGATCGACCGCGGCTTCACCACCGTGCGCGACACCGGCGGCGCCGACTGGGGCATCAAGACCGCGGTCGAGACCGGGCTGATCGCCGGGCCGCGCCTGTTCATCTCCGGCCGCGCCATCGGCCCGACCGGCGGCCACAGCGACTCGCGCCGCCGCACCGACCAGGGCGCCCCCTGCGGCTGCTGCAACGCCATGGTCTATGCCATGGCCGTGGCCGACGGCGCCGACGAGGTGCGCAAGACGGTGCGCGAGCAGATGCGCCAGGGCGCCGACCAGGTGAAGATCATGTGCTCGGGCGGCGTCGCCTCGCCCTATGACCCGCTCGATTCGCTGCAGTTCTCCGAAGCCGAGATCGCCGCCGCGACCGACGAGGCGAAGAATTTCGGCCGCTACGTGCTCGCGCACGCCTACACGCCCGAGGCGATCACCCGCGCCGTCAGCAACGGCGTGCGCACCATCGAGCACGGCAACCTGATCGACGACAGGTCGGCGCGCCTCCTGAAGTCGAAGAAAGGCTACATGATCGCCAACCTCGTCACTTATTTCGTGATGAAGGAGCGCGCGGCCCAGTTCGGCATGACGGCCGACATGCTGGCCAAGAACGACATCGTCCTCGAGGGCGCGCTGCGGTCGCTCGAGATCTGCAAGAAGGCCGGCGTGAAGGTCGGCTACGGCAGCGACCTGCTGGGCCAACTGCAGGTCGAGCAGAGCCGCGAGTTCCTGTTCCGGGCCGAGGTGCTGAAGCCGCTGGAGATCATCCGGCAGGCCACCGTCGTCGGCGCCGAGATCCTGCGCCAGGAGGGCAAGCTCGGCATCATCGAGCCGGGCGCCTGGGCCGACCTGATCGTGGTCGACGGCGATCCGCTCAAGAAGCTCGAGCTCTTCCTCGACCAGGGCGCACACCTGCCGGCGATCATGAAGGCCGGCACGTTCCACAAGAATGCGCTGAAGTGAGCGTGCCGCGCCGATCCCGGAAGGATTGCCACGCGGAGGCCGACGGCCCGGGAGCCTTTGCCGCGGCCGCCTGACATCGTTCGGAGTCCTGTAATGTCTTTTCTGTTCAAGAACCTGAAGCTCCTCGATCCGCGCTGGAACGAAGCGCGCGGCGGCTACGAGGTGCTGGTCGAAGGCGACACGATCAAGGAAGTGTCGGCTAAGCCGATCAGGTCGAAGAGCGCGACCGTGATCGACTGCGGCAGGCGCACGCTGATGCCGGGCCTGATCGACTGCCACGTCCACACGCATCACAGCGAGGTCTACATCAACCGCATGGAGGCGGTGCCGCTCACGCTGATGATGGCGCGGTCGGCCGGGCGCCTGAAGCGCATGCTCGATCGCGGCTTCACCACCGTGCGCGACGCGGGCGGCGCCGACTGGGGCACCAAGACCGCGATCGAATCGGGCCTGATCCCCGGCCCGCGCCTCTTCATCTCCTGCCGCTCGATCGGCCCCACCGGCGGCCACAACGACCGCAACCGGCGCACCGACATCGGCCCGCCCTGCCTGTGCTGCAACGGCATGGTCTTCATCCGCTGCATCGCCGACGGGCCGGACGAGGTGCGCAAGGCCGCCCGCGAGCAGATGCGCCAGGGCGCCGACCAGGTGAAGCTGATGGTCTCTGGCGGCGTCGCCTCGCCCTACGATCCGCTCGATTCGCTGCAGTTCTCGGTCGAGGAGATCACCGCTGCGGTCGAGGAGGCGCACGCGTTCGGCCGCTACGTGCTCACTCACGCCTACACGCCCGAAGCCATCACCCGCGCGGTGAATTGCGGCGTGCGCACCATCGAGCACGGCAATCTCGTCGACGCCCCGACCGCCAGGCTGATGGCGAAGAAGGGCGTCTACATGATCCCCAATCTCGTCACCTACGACGCCATGAAGCGGCGGGCCAAGGAATTCGGCATGCCGGACGAGATGCTGGAGAAGAACGACGAGGTGCTGAAATACGGCTATGCCGAGCTGGAGCACTGCCGCAAGGCCGGCGTGAAGATGGCCTACGGCTCCGACCTGCTCGGCGCGCTGGAGAACGAGCAGACCGGCGAGTTCCGCATCCGCGGCGAGGTGATGCCCGCCATCGACGTCATCCGCTCGGCGACCCTGATCGGCGCCGAGGTCGTGCGCCAGGAAGGCAAGCTCGGCACCGTCCGGCCCGGCGCCCACGCCGACCTGATCGTGGTCGACGGCGACCCGCTCAAGGAGCTCGGCCTGTTCCAGGACGGCGGCGTCAACCTTCCGGCCATCATGAAGGCCGGCACGTTCCACAAGAACGCGCTGTGACGGGATCGTTGTTCCTCCGGACCGCGGGCCTCCGGTCCGCTCATGAAGCGGGCCGGAGGCCCGCGGCCCCGTGAACGCCTTCGCCGTCCTTCGCCGCCGCGCCGGCCGCTGGGCGCTGAACGGCGCCGCCACCCTGTCGCTGGCCTATATCTTGCTGCCGCTCATCTTCGTGGTGTGGCTCGCTTTCTTCCGCCAGGAAATCCCGTCCTTCCCGCCCGAGGGCTACAGCCTGCGCTGGTTCGCGGCGATCCTCGACCAGAGGAAGTTCGTCGACGGCTTCTCGCTGTCCTTCCAGGTCGGCGTGCTGGCGACCGGGCTCGGACTGCTGCTGGGCGTGCCCGCCGCGCTTTGCCTCGCGCGCTACGACTTCACCTGGCGCGCGCCGCTCGGCAGCCTGCTGCTGATGCCGCTGATCGTGCCGGGCGTGGTGCTGGGCACGGCGATGTACGTGTTCCATGTCGAGCTCGAGAACGCGCTCGACGTCGATGTGATCGGCACCTTCTACGCGCTGGTGTCCGGGCATGTCGTGATCGTCATTCCCTGGATCGTGCGCCTGGTGACGGCGAGCCTTTCGGGCGTCGACCGCACCATCGAGGAGGCGGCGCAGAATCTCGGCGCCAACCGCTGGGTCACCTTCTGGCGCGTCACCCTGCCCGCGATCCGGCCCGGCATCGTCGCCGGCGCCCTGTTCGGCTTCGTCACCTCGTTCGGCAACCTGGAGATGAGCCTGTTCCTGGTCGGTCCCGGCCGCACGACGCTGCCAATCGTGATCCTCCAGTATCTCGAATGGAAGATCGATCCCACCATCGCGGCTGTCTCCGTGGTGCAGATCGCGCTGATCGCGATCGCCATGCTGGTGACCGACCGCTACGTGAAGCTGGCGCGGGTGGTCTGAGATGGCGAGGCTGGATATCGAGTCGCTGTCCAAGCGCTACGGCGATTTCCACGCCGTGCGCGAGGTGTCGCTGCAGGTGGCCGACGGTGAGTTCCTGGTGCTGCTGGGCCCCTCGGGCTGCGGCAAGACGACGACGCTGCGCATGGTGGCGGGCTTCATCGAGCCCACGGCCGGACGGGTGAAGCTCGGCGGCCGGGAGGTCACGCTGCTGCCGCCGTGGAAGCGCAACGCCGGCATGGTGTTCCAGAGCTATGCGCTCTTCCCCCATCTCACGGTGGCGCAGAACGTCGCCTTCGGCCTGGAGATGCGCAAGGTCCCGCGCGCCGAGATCGGCAAGCGCGTCGAGGAGGCGCTGGCGCTGGTGCGGCTTGGAGGCTTGGGCGGCCGGCTGCCGCGCCAGCTCTCGGGCGGCCAGCAGCAGCGCGTGGCGCTCGCCCGTGCGCTCGCGATCCGGCCGGACGTGCTGCTGCTCGACGAGCCGCTCAGCAACCTCGACGCCAAGCTGCGCCAGGAGGTGCGCGTGGAGATCCGCGAGCTGCAGCAGAAGCTCGGCCTCACCGCGGTGATGGTCACGCACGACCAGGAAGAGGCGCTCACCATGGCCGACCGGCTGGTGGTGATGAGCGACGGCGCGGTGCGCCAGGTCGGCACGCAGCGCGACCTCTACGAGCGGCCGGCCAACCGCTTCGTCGCCGACTTCGTGGGCCGCAGCACCTTCTTCGAGGGCGAGGTCGAGGCGCCGGGACGGTTCCGCACCGACGGCGGCCTGGCGCTCGCCTGCGTCGGCGGCACGCCCGGCCGCGGCGCCCTGGCCCTGCGCCCCGAACGCGTCGGGATCGCGGCGGCGCCCCAGTCCGGACTGGACAACAGCCTGCCCGGTACGGTGGAGTTCATCTCCTATCTCGGCGCATTGATCGACATCCATGTGCGCTTGTCGCCTGCCGACCGGCTGATCGTGCACGTCGCCAACCGCGACGGCGCCTTCGTGCCCGAGGTCGGCCAGCCGGTCCATGTCGGCTGGCCCGCGGCGGCGGCACAGGTATTCAACGAGTAAGAAGACGAAAGCACGAGAAACACAGGAGACTGTCATGTCCGATCGATTCACAATTCGCCGGCGCGGCCTGCTGGGCGGCGCCACCGCCCTCGCTCTCGGAGCGCCCTACATCGCGCGCGCCGAGGACAACAAGCGCATCGTCGTCGGTACGTGGGGCGGCGACTATTCGCGCCTGCTGGCCAAGAACATCGAGAAGCCGCTGCTGGAGCCCAAGGGCTGGGACGTGGTGAAGGACGAGGCCAACGACCCGCCGCGGCGTGCCAAGATGCTGGCGGAGAAGTCGCTGCGCCGCGGCACATCCGACATCCAGGGCCTGTCGGCGGCCAACATGTACGAGGTCAACCAGCAGGGACTGGTCGAGCAGCTCGACTATTCCAAGATCCCGAACGCCAAGAACCTCATCCCGGCGATGAAGTACCCCTACGGCATCGGCCAGATCTATTCGGGCAAGGTCATCCTCTACAATCCCAAGCTCATCTCGACGCCGCCCACGAGCTTCGCCGACGTCTTCGATCCCAAGATGGGGTCCAAGCTGGGCATCATCGACATCCAGTACCAGTACACGCTGGTGGCGGCCGGCATGGCCTCGGGCGGCTCGCCCAGCAACATCGAGCCGGGCAAGGAGCGGCTGATCGCCTGCAAGAAGGCGGGCGCGCGCATCTATCCCAGTAACGAGGCCTTCGCCCAGGCGATGAAGACCGAGGAGATCGCGGCCGGCATCATGTGGAAGGCGCGCGCGGTGCAGTGGCAGAATGCCGGCATCCCGGTCGAGACGGTCGCCGCCAAGGAAGGCGTGCCGATGTACATCTCGGGCTTCGCCATGCCGAAGAACGCACCCAACAAGGCCGGCGCCTACGCCTACCTGAACGCCATGCTGGAGCCGTCGGCGCAGGAGGCCTTCGCCGTCGACATGGGCTACAACCCGACGATCACGAATGCGAAGGTGCCGCCCGACGTGCAGAAGCGCATCGGCTTCACGCCGGAGGAGCAGAAGCGCCTGGTCGATCTCGACTACGGCTACCTCGCCAAGAACGACGTCGCGTTCCAGGAGTGGTGGAACAAGTCGTTCAAGGGATGAGCACCGCCAGCGAAAGGCCGCGCGGACGTCTCCTGACGGCGTCCGCGCTGATCGGGCCGGCGACGATCTTCGTCGCCGCGAGCCTGCTCGCGCCGCTGGCGATCCTGTTCCGCTACAGCCTCAACGGCTTCGAGAAGACGACCAAGACGATGACCGAGGCGGTGACCGCCGCCAACTACGTCCAGTTCTTCACCGACCCCTACTACACCGCGGCGCTGGCGACGACGGTGGAGATCGCGCTCCTGTCGACCGCGACCTGCCTGGTGCTGGGCTTCCCGCTCGCCTATGTGGTGGCGCGCACGCAAAGCCGCTTCAAGCATCTGCTGATCATCGGCATCGTCCTGCCGCTCTTCGTCGGCAACGCCGTGCGCGCGGCGGGCTGGATGGTCGTGTTCGGCAACAAGGGTTTCGTCAATACCGGGCTCGAATGGCTGGGGCTGATCGCCAAGCCGCTCGAGATCATGTTCACCGAGAAGGCCGTGATCATCGGCATCGTCGCCGTGAACCTGCCCTTCATGGTGCTGTCGCTGCAGAGCGTCATCGAGAGCATCGACCGCGCGGTGGAGGAAGCCGCCTTCAGCCTGGGCGCGCCGCCCCTCACCATGTTCCGGCGCGTGCTGTGGCCGCTCGCCCTGCCGGGCATCCTCTCGGGCACGATCCTGACCTTCATCCTGGCGATGAACGCCTATGCCACGCCCTACCTGCTGGGAGGGCCGCTGTTCAAGATGATGGCGCCGCTCGTCTACAATCAGTTCACGCAGCAGAGCAACTGGCCCTTCGGCGGCGCCATCGCCTTTATCCTGATGGCCGTCACGCTGAGCCTCACCGTGGTGGCGAACCTCCTGATCCAGCGCCGCGCCGTCCGCTAGCGGACCGGGCACCCCACCGCGCCTCCCGCTCTCGGCCGTGGTCGCCGGCACCGACTCCCCGTCGGGCGATTTCCCGCGCCGGCGTGGTTGATTACACGGCCAGTTGATCGCCGGCGGCCCGCTGCGACATTTGGCTCATGAACTGTACCTGAGGCGCTTCTAAACTGCTGTCGTCGGACCCGCGGCGGTCATCGCCCAAAAAACAGAATCAAAGGTCCAACTGGAGGAACGTCTGATGTCACTGCGCCTTTCGCGCCGGGCCCTGTTTGGCGCCGCCGCCGTCACGCTTGCCTCGCCTGCCGTCCTGCGCGCCGCCGAGCCGCTGAAGATCCGCTGTTCGCTCGACACCGCGCCCAGCCATCCGCGCAACCAGGCCATCGTCGATTATTTCGAGAAGCTGGCCAAGGCTTCGGGCGGTTCCATCGTCGGCGAGGTGTTCCATTCCGGCCAGCTCTTCGCCGACCTCAACGTCTCCAAGGCGCTGCTGCAGGGCCAGGTCGAGATGGCCGCGCCCGGCGCCTGGGTGCTGACCGGCCTCGTGCCCGACTGCGACATGGTGCAGTTGCCCTATTTCTACGGCCAGCCGGCCGAGGTCACGCACAAGGCGACGGACGGCAAGCCGGGCGCGCACGTGAACCAGCAGGTCACCGGCAAGCTCCATACCCAGGTGCTGGGGCCGTGGATCGATCTCGGCTATCAGAACTGGTACAGCACCAAGACGCCGCTCAATCACTTCTCCGACCTCAAGGGGCTCAAGATCCGCAGCCCCGGCGGCGCCGGCATCTCCTGGCGCATCAAGTTCGCGGGCGGCATCGCCAACACGACCGCCTGGCCCAACGTGCCGCTGGCGCTGAGCCAGGGCACCTTCGACGCCTTCGTCAGCACGGACGAGAGCTGCAACTCGGCCAAGCTGTGGGAGGCGGGCGTGAAGTATTCCTACGCCGACCATCAGTTCATGGGCCAGTACATCCCCATGATCGGCAATGCGACCTGGGCCAAGCTCGCCCCGGCGCAGCAGAAGATGATGACCGACCTGTGGGCGGCGAACATCGGCCACTACCGCAGCAATGCGGCGGCCTCCCAGGCCAACGGCCGCAAGGTGATGGAATCGCACGAGGTGAAGTTCACCGACCCCTCCGCCGACGAACTCGCCGCCACCCGCAAGGCGATGCTCAGTGACGTCGACGCCCTGATCAAGGACGCCAAGCTCACGCCCGAGATCGTCAAGCTGGTCAAGGAAGCTATCGGTTAGACGGCGCAGGCTGGACTCGGCGTGACCGCCAGGGACAGTTTCTGGGATCGCCTCGAGCGGACCCTCGTGGGTCTGCTCGGCGCGCTCGCCATGATCGTGGGCATCGTCCAGGTCGCGGGACGGTACTTCTTCCCCGCCTACGCCATCAGCTGGGCCGAGGAGGTGATCGTCTATCTCGTGGTCTGGGGAGTGATGATCATCTCGAGCCAGCTCGTGCGCACGGACGGCCATGTCCGGCCCGACCTCGTGCTGCGCCTGGCCGGGCCGACCGGCCAGCGCTGGATGGAAAGCTTCAACTGCGTGGTCGCGCTGGTCTTCTGCATCGGCATGGTGTGGTACGGCTTCCAGATCACCGAGTCGTCCTGGATGCTCGACGAGCACAGCTCGACCGACTTCGCCTTCCCGATGTGGATCTACTATGCGTCGCTGCCCACCGGCGGCGCGCTGATGACGGCGCGCTACGCGATCCGCCTCTGGCGCTACCTGTTCCGCTTCGACCCCGCGACCATGACGGTCGGCCATACCGCGGAGCACGACCTGATGGCACCGGCCGGCGGCGACGCCAAGTCGGCGACGACGGACTGACCGCCGATGTGGACCGCCCTCTTCTTCCTGATGTTCTTCGGCCTGCTCGCCTCGGGCATGCCGATCTTCCTGGTGCTCGGCGTCTGCGCGTCCGTCCTCTACATCTTCTCCGACCAGCCGCTGATCGGCGCGGCGCAGGTCGTGATCGATTCGCTCAATTCCTCGACCCTGATGTCGCTGCCGCTGTTCGTGATGGCGGCGGCCTTCATGCGCCAGGGCGGCGTCGCCAAGGCGCTGGTCGACCTCTGCACGGCCTGGATCGGCGGCGTGCGCGGCTCGCTGGGGTTGGTCACCGTCGTGTCCTGCACCCTGTTCGCGGCGATCTGCGGCTCCTCGGTGGCGACCGCGCTGGCCATGGGCACGATCCTGCTGCCGGCGATGCTGGAGAAGGGCTATCCGCGCTCCTTCGCGCTCGGCGTCATCGGCGCCTCGGGCACGATCGGCATCGTCATCCCGCCCAGCCTGGCGCTGATCCTCTACGGCATCGTCGCCGAGCAGTCAGTGCCGCGCCTGTTCCTGGCCGGAATCCTGCCCGGCCTCCTGCAGGCTGCCGCCTTCTTCGGCTGGGTCTGGTACACCGCGCGGCGCAACAACTTCCCCGTCGAGCCGAGCCTGCCGATGACCGAACGGCTGAGGGTGACTTGGCGGGCGATCCCCGCGCTCGCGGTGCCGATCATCGTGCTGGTCGGCATTTACGGCGGCATCGTCACGGTGACGGAAGCAGCCGCCATCGCCGCCGCGGCCTCGATGGTCATCAGCCTCGCCTTCTATCGCGGCTTCCACTGGACGCAGTCGCTGTCGGTGATCGCCGACGCCATCAAGAGCGCCGGCACGATCATGCTGATCGTGGCCACCGCCATCGCCTTCGGCCACTGGATGACCGACTCGGGTGTGCCGGCGCAGCTCGTGAAATGGGTGCTCGATCACCACTTCTCGACCTGGGAGTTCCTGCTCGCCATCAACGTGCTGCTGCTGATCCTGGGCTGCTTCCTGGAGGTGGTGGCGACCCTGCTGCTGGTGCTGCCGATCCTGGCGCCGGCGCTGGTGCCGCTCGGCGTCGACCCGGTGCATTTCTCCATCATCTTCACGCACAACATGGAGATTGCGCTGGTCCATCCGCCGGTGGGCCTGAACCTCTACGTTCTGGCCACGATCTCGACGGCGCCGATCGGCGAGGTGATTCGCGGCATCCTGCCGTTCCTGATCCTGCTGCTGATCGTGCTGATGATCATCACCTACTGGCCGCCGCTCACCATGTGGCTGCCGCAACTCGTCTACGGGCATTGACGCCGCCGCGCGCGCAGCGTTGCGCACATGACGTCGATGAGGGAGATGCCGCGACGATAGGCGTGCCAGATATGAGCCCCTAATCCGGTCGCCTATGGCGGTGCATGTCGCGCGATGCGCGCGGCACATGAGGGGGTAAGGACCGGAATCGTTGGTTCGAGGGGTGCGGACTTAAATTGCCCGCAGGGCTCGCTACCTGATTCCCCCGCCCCCGCCCGAAGACCTGCCGCCGCCGCCACCGGCGCCGCGCGACCTCGACATCCCCGACGA